>JAJDOD010000184.1 GCA_022340315.1 Silicimonas sp.
ATCACGGACTTCATCTCTTCAGAAATACGCAAATCCCCCGGTCTCACCCGAAATACCCGACCTCGCTGCCCGGCGTCGCGGCGTTCTGCAAAAGCCCGAACACATAGACCGCGACCGACCGGAAGCAGATCACTTCCGCCATGCCCTCCGCGTGAAAGAATACCGCGGCAGGAACCTGCGCCAGCCGCGTCCGCCTCATCTCCCCGACCGGCAATGACCGGGTGCGCATGTCTGCCGGGGTCAGCTTGGCCAGAACCTCACGGATCATACGACCATCGCCCTCCACGCGGAACGCCGCACGCGCGTCAGATACGTCGGCGACCAGTGCGTGCTCGCCCGCCAGTGCCGCTAGCATTGCGCCCACCGCTCCGGCGGCATCGCCATGCGGCAGAAGAACAAGAAGCTCGTCCGGCGACATCCAGGCCAGCCCGCGCTCGCCATCCACCACGGCACCTGCCTTCGCGGGAAAACCGACACCTGCCGCGCCGGTGACCGCGTCCCTCAACTTCGCCGACGACAGATCGCCGCGCACGGTGACCATTCCCCGCGGCCCGAAGTCCCGCACGGTCACGATACCCTCGAAGCTCGCACCCTTCAGCGCGCTTACCGGTTCAGACATGCTGCTTCTCCCCGTCCTTGTCATAGAAGACCGGGTCAACGATCCGGGCCTGCACGACCTCGCCATCAACCTTCGGAAACTCCAGCACCTCGCCCATGCGGTCCGGTCCCCGCTCCACCAGCCCCATCGCAATCCCGCGCCCAAGGGTTGGCGAATGATAGGTCGAGGTCACCCGCCCCTGCGTTCTGACCTGCCCGTTCTCGTTCCGCCCCTCGTCCACCGCGTAAGCCGCCTCCGGCAGAACCGAGCCATCGAGCGTTTCAAGCCCCACCAGCTTCCAGCGCAGCGGATCGGTCATGTGATCCCGCTCCTGCGCCCGCTTGCCGAGGAAATCCTCCTTCTTCTTCGAAATCGCCCAGTGAAGCCCCAGATCCTGCGGGATCACCGTCCCGTCGGTTTCATCTCCGATCATGATGAACCCTTTCTCGGCCCGCAGCACATGCAGCGCCTCCGTCCCGTAGGGCGTGATCCCGTGCGCCTTCCCGGCCTCCAGCAGCTTGTCCCAAAGCGCGCGGCCCTGAGACGCGGGCACCGCGATCTCATAAGACAACTCTCCCGAGAACGAGATCCGGAAGACCCGGCACGGCAGATTCCCAAGCGCCCCCTCGGCCCAGGCCATGAACGGGAAATTGTCCTTCGAGACATCGAAATCCGGCCCCAAGGCCTCCAGCACCGCCCGCGCCTTCGGACCGGCAACCGCGAACTGCGCGTAGTGCTCGGTCAGGTTGACAACGTATACCTTCCAGTCCCACCACTCGGTCTGAAGCCATTCCTCCATATGGGCATGGATACGTTCCGCCCCGCCGCTTGTGGTGTGGCAAAGCCAGGTATCCTCGTCGAGCCGTGCGACCACGCCATCGTCGCTCAGAAACCCGTTTTCCGAGCACATCAGCCCGTACCGGCACTTGCCCGGCTTCAGCGTGCTCATCATGTTGGTGTAGAGCATGTCGAGGAACTTGCCCGCATCCGGCCCCTTCACCACGATCTTGCCCAGCGTCGAGGCATCAAGCAGCCCGACATCGTTCCTAACCGCCAGGACCTCGCGCGCAACCGCGTCCTCGACGCTCTCACCCGCGCGCGGATAGGCATAGGGCCGCCGCCAATGCCCCACCGGCTCCCAATGCGCGCCGTTCGCCTCGTGCCAGTCATGCACCGGCGTCCGCCGGAGCGGCTGGAACAGATCGCCCCGCGCCTCGCCCGCGATCGCCCCCATCGGGATCGGCGTATAGGGCGGGCGGAAGGTCGTCGTGCCGACGCTTGGAATTCCCTTGTTCAACTCGCCCGAGAGAACCGCCAGACCGTTGATATTGCTCAGCTTCCCCTGGTCCGTCGCCATCCCCAGCGTGGTATAGCGCTTGGCGTGCTCGACGCTTTCAAAGCCTTCCTGCGCCGCAAGCTCCACATCCGTCACCTTGACGTCGTTCTGGTAATCCAGCCAGGCCTTTGCCTTCAGCTTGTAGGGCGCCCGCTCCGGCATCTTCCAGACCGGCGCAATCGGTTGCGCGTCCTCGGCCAATGCCGTCGGCGCCTCCGATTTCCCGGTGTGACCGGCCGCACTCGCCGCCGCGATCCCGGCCGCGTGCGCATCGGCCAGCACGTCCGCCGTCCCCATCGCGCCACTCGCAATGCCCGCAGCGCGCACGAAAGCCGCGCCATCCGCCCCGGTCGGCGCGCGCGCCGGATCGGGCGCGAAATGCGCCTCCGCCTCGACCCACCGCAGCTTGCCGCCGCAATGGGACCAGAGATGCACGACCGGAGACCAGCCCCCCGACATGGCGACGCAATCGCAGTCGATCTCCTCCAGCACCGCGCCCTCGCCCGCCTGATCGCAGACATAGACCCGGCCCACGGTCTTCGGCCCGTCCACTCCGGCCAGCGCCTTGCCGGTCATGACCCGGATATCCAGGGCGCGCACCGCCTCGGCCAACGCCCCCGTCGCCTCGGCGCGCGCATCCAGAACGGCGGGCACCTTGAGCCCCGCCCCGTTAAGTGCGAGCGCCGTGCGATAGCCGTCATCGTTGTTCGTGACGATCACCGTCCGCTCGCCGGGAGCGACGCCATAGTTCACGACATAGTCCCGCACCGCGCTCGCCAGCATGACACCTGGCACATCGTTGCCCGCGAAACTCAACGGCCGCTCGATGGCACCCGTTGCCGTCACGATCTGCGCGGCGCGAACCTTCCAGAGCCGATGCCGCGGCCGCGAATGGTCCGGCGCATGATCCGTCAACCGCTCATCCAGCAGCGTATAGCCGTGGTCGTAAACCCCGGCCCCCATGCAGCGCGTACGCAGCCGCACATTGGGCATCGCCTCCAACGCCGCCACGGTCTCGTCAACCCAGTCCGCCGCCGGCATGCCGTCGATCTCGGCACCATCCACCGGCGCGCGCCCGCCCCAGTGCGCGGTCTGCTCGACCAGCAGAACCTCGGCACCCGCCTCGCCTGCCGCCTTGGCCGCGGTCAGCCCGGCAATCCCGCCGCCAATCACCAGCACGTCGGTCGTCACATGGAAATGCTCGTAGGTATCGGCGTCCCGATGCTTCGGCGGCCTGCCCAGACCGGCCGAGGCGCGGATCACCGGTTCGTAGACATGTTTCCAGAACGCCTGCGGCCAGGTGAAGGTCTTGTAATAGAACCCAGCCGGAAACAGCCGCCAGAGCTTCGAGTTGATCGCGCCGACATCGAACTCCAGCGACGGCCAGTGGTTCTGGCTCGCCGCCTCCAACCCGTCGAACAACTCTGTCGTGGTCGCCCGCGCGTTCGGCTCGAAAGTCTTGTCGCGTCCAATCCCGAGAAGCGCGTTCGGCTCCTCCGGCCCGCTCGTCACGATGCCGCGCGGCCGGTGATACTTGAACGAGCGCCCGACCAGAACCTGCCCCTCGCCCAACAGCGCCGCCGCCACGGTATCGCCCGCGAAGCCGCGCATCTGGCGGCCGTTGAAGCTGAATGTCAGCGCGCGGCTGCGATTGATCAGCCGTCCGCCCATGTTCAGACGATAGCTCATGCGAAACCCCTCCACGACCAGCCCGGAACCCTGGCCGAGATTGCCTCGCGAATGTCCTTTGGCGGCTCGGTTGTCTGGGCCGGGTACGTCCCGTAAACCTCCAGCGTCACCGTGTGCCGCGCAGCGTGAAACCACTTGCCGCAGCCATGCGCGTGCCGCCAGCGCTCGAAATGCACGCCCTTGGGGTTCTCGCGCTGAAACAGGTAGCTTTCGAACTCCTCGTCCGACGACCCCGGCCCGTGCCGTTTCAGATGTGCCTCGCCGCCCGGCGAAAGCTCGGTCTCGTCGCACACAACGCCGCAATAAGGACAGGACAGGGTCAGCATGACACGCCTCGCTGGAGGATAGGAGCAAACGGAAAAAGGCCGGTCCCCGACCGGGAACCGACCCTGTGCGCGCCGGAAACGGCGCAAATCGAGCTGAACTTAGTTGCCGGAGACGCTGTTCGCGGCATCCTCGGCAGCGTCTTCAACCGCGGCAGCGGCGCCCGCAGCAGCGTCGCCGGTGGCTTCCGCAGCGCCCTCGATGGCAGCGCCGGTTTCCTCAGCCGCGTTTTCGACAGCAGCAGCGGCACCTTCGGCAGCCTGCTCGACTTCAGCCGGCGTCTCGATGTCCGCAGATGTCGCCGTTGCGTTGGTGTCCGCGTCTCCGCCGAAGATGGCAAAGGCCAGTACGCCGAAAGCAACGACAAGGCCGCCGACAATGAGCGCGACACCGGTCGAACTCGACGAACCCGAGGACGCAACATGCGTGGATGTGTGGCCCGAACGCGGTGCAGGCTTATCGGTCGAAGTGATCGTAGTTGTATAGTCAGACATTGGATTGCTCCTTTCCCTGTGATCTGGGGAAGGAACAGCGCCGGTAGCTTCGGGTTCCGAGAAAGTTCATGGTCGGGGGTGGAGATCGGCGAAGAAACGCCGGTGACGGCGGCCATGAAGCCGCCGTCGGTGCCGTAAGGGCAAGCCCTACTCGCCGGCCGTCCCGGCGGGAGCGGCCTGCAGAGCGGGATCGGCCGCAGTCGCCGCGCCATCGGCGGGGACACCGCCTCCGGTCGATCCGAGCGCGAGCAGCGCGAAGATCGCGACCAGCACGATGCCGCCCCAGATCCACTTGGCGCCCGATCCGGTGTCGTAGTCGAGATATTGCTCGTTGCCCTTCCGGCGAGGGTCGTTGTGCGAATAGTAGTCAGCCATGGTGAAGCCTCCTTCCTGGGAGGCAGACTTAGGCCCGAGATGCGAGTCGAAGAAGAGCCGTCGAAACACCGGGTGACACATGAGCCATGAGCCGCGCGTTTCGACCCCCGCGATGCGCCATTTATGGCCGATTCGGTCCTATCCAAGCGATTGCCGGAAATTTCACGATTTGGGCTTAAATCCGCCGGATGGATCGCCACATTGAAGATATGGAGTTCTTTCTCGGCGTCGCGCCCCTGGGCATCATGTTTGTCGTGGCCGTCTGGCTGGTCTGGCGCGGCATGCGCACCCGCCCCGACGACCGCGCGAACCGCGCCAAGGGCGGCGGTGCGCATTGGCGACATTGGTGAACGCCCCGATCTCGCAGCAGGCGTGCGGGAAATCACTGCAAACGCCATCAATGCGCCACCCCCGCCGCCACTGACTCGTCGATGAACCGCCCCTCCCGGAACCGCTCCAGCCCGAACGCCTGCGTCAGCGGCGAGGCACCAGTGGCCATCAACTCCGCCATTCCCCAGCCCGAACCCGGAATGGCCTTGAACCCTCCCGTTCCCCAGCCGCAATTGATGAAACAGCCCTCCAGAGGCGTCTTCGACAGGATCGGAGACCTGTCGCCCGTCATGTCCACGATCCCGCCCCACTGCCGCAGCATCTTCAGCCGGCTGATCATCGGAAACGTCTCGACCAGCGCCCGCACCGTCTCCTCGATGTGATGGAATGACCCCCGCTGGGTGTAGTTGTTGAACCCGTCCGTGCCTCCGCCGATGACCATCTCGCCCTTGTCTGACTGGCTCATGTAACCATGCACCGTGTTCGCCATCACGACGACGTCCATGCAGGGCTTGATCGGCTCGCTGACCAGCGCCTGCAAGGCAACGCTCTCGATCGGCAGGCGGAACCCGGCCATCTCGGCCAGAACGCCGGAATGCCCCGCGACCACGATGCCCAGCTTGTCGCAATCAATCTCACCCTTCGTGGTCGAGACCCCAACAACCCGCCCGTCCTTCGAGCGCACGCCCGTCACCTCGCACTGCTGGATCACGTCCATGCCCATCTCCGAGCACTTCCGCGCATAGCCCCAGGCCACCGCGTCATGCCGCGCCGTGCCGCCGCGTGCCTGCCAGAGCCCGCCCAGAACCGGGTAACGCGGCCCCTTCAGCTCGATGATCGGGCAAAGCTCCTTGACCCGCTCAGGGCCGATGAACTCGGTCTTCACCCCCTGCAGCGCATTGGCCTGGGCGGTCCGCTTGTAGCCCCGGACCTCGTGCTCGGTTTGCGCCAGCATGATCACGCCGCGCGGGCTGAACATGACGTTGTAGTTCAGGTCCTGGCTCAAACCCTCGTAAAGCGACCGCGCCTTCTCATAGATCGCCGCGGACGGATCCTGCAGGTAGTTCGAGCGGATGATCGTCGTATTCCGCCCGGTGTTTCCACCGCCAAGCCAGCCCTTCTCGATGATCGCGACGTTCCGCACCCCGTGGTTCTTCCCAAGGTAGTAGGCGGTCGCCAATCCATGCCCGCCGGCGCCAACGATAACGACGTCGTAACGCCGTTTCGGCTCCGGGTTGCCCCAGGCCCGGCGCCAGCCGGTGTGGTCGCGGAACGCTTCCCTTGCAATAGCGAAGGCGGAATATCGGCTCATGGTTCCCATCCCCGTCTCGGGGCAAGTCGCCCCCGTGGCTCTCATCCCAAATTCGTCCATCCGGCGCGGGACGACAAGCGGCAGGACGACGCGCGTTCGCGACAGATCGTCCCCATTCGCAGCGCTCCCACCCGCTTGGCCCTTTCCGATCCCGTCATGGGCGATTAAATGGCGCTCCATGACATTCTGGATCCTCGCCTCCCTGATCGCGCTTTCCGTGGCACTCTGGCTGATCAACGGCCTGCGCCTGGCGCGCGGCAACCGGTCGGAAGCCGAGTCCGACATGGGCGTCTACCGCGACCAGCTCGCCGAGGTTGACCGCGACCTCGCCCGCCGTGTCCTCACCGAAACCGAGGCCGAGACCATCCGCACCGAGGTCGCGCGCCGCCTCCTCGACGCCGACCGCCGGGCCAATGCGACAGCCGGTGAGGACCGGCGGGGGCACGCAACTCCGGCCATTGCCGCCGTCGTGGCGGTCCTCTTTCTCGGCAGTGTGCTGCTCTACACCCGCATCGGCGCGCCCGGCTATCCCGACCTGCCTATGGCCGAGCGCCTCGCCGACATCCGCACCGCCGCCGCCAACCGCATGGGCCAGGACCAGGCCGAGGCGCTGGCGCTTCCCAACATCCCCGCCGGGCCCGACCCCGACGCGCGCTACCTCGAACTGATGGAGAACCTGCGCGCCGTCCTCAAGGAACGCCCCGACGACCTGCGCGGCCTTGCGCTCCTTGCCGAGAACGAAGCCCGCCTCGGCAACTTCAAGGCCGCCCGCGAGGCCCAGGAGCGCATTCTGGCGATCAAGGGCGACGACGCCGACCCCGTCGACATCCTGGGCGCCATCGACATCCTCGTTTTCGCCGCCGGCGGATATGTCTCCCCCGAGGCCGAAACGCTGATCCAGCGTCTCAATGCCCTGGAACCCGAAAGCGGCGCCGCCCTCTACTATTCCGGCCTGACACTCGCCCAGAACGGCCGCCCGGATCAGGCCTTCCCGATCTGGCGCCGCCTTCTCGAACAGGGGCCTCGGGACGCGCCCTGGGTCCCGATCATCGCCCGCGAGATCGCCGGAGTAGCCGCCGACGCCGGAATCCGCTACCAGCCGCCAGATCTTTCCGGCCCCGATGCCGCCGCCATGGCGGCCGCCGACGCCATGTCCGACGAAGATCGCCAGGCCATGATCGAAGGCATGGTCGAGGGCCTCGCCGCGCGACTGGCCAGCGAGGGCGGCCCGGCCGAGGATTGGGCGCGCCTGATCACCGCGCTCGGCGTGCTTGGTCAACGCGAGCGGGCAGAAGCCATCGTGTCCGAGGCGCGCACCGTCTTCGCCGGTCGTGACGCCGATCTCGCGCGGATCGACGCCGCCGCATCGCAGGCGGGTCTCTCGCAATGATCGCCGGGGACTGGGACGCTTTCCGCACAGCGCTCCCCGCGACCGGCCCCCTCGCCGGGCTCGACCTCGGCACCCGGACCATCGGTGTCGCTGTCAGCGACGGCTACCGCAGCGTCGCCACCCCGCTTCAGACCATCCGCCGCAAGAAATTCGGCACCGACGCCGAGGCCCTGCTCGCGATCCTTGCCGACCGCGCCATCACCGGCATCGTCCTCGGCCTGCCGCTCAACATGGACGGCACCGAAGGCCCCCGCTGCCAGGCCACCCGCGCCTTCGCCCGCAACCTCGAAAAGCTGACCCCCTTGCCGATGGGCTTCTGGGACGAACGCCTCTCCACCGTGGCCGCCGAGCGGGCGCTCCTCGAGGCCGATACCTCTCGCCGCCGCCGGGCGGAAGTGATCGACCACGTCGCCGCCTCCTTCATCCTGCAAGGCGCGCTCGACCGCTTGCGGTTCATGGAGGCGACATGAGCGACGAGGTCTGGCAGCGCGAGGAAATCGAAAGCCCCTGCGTGAAAATCTGCGTCCTGCACCCCGAGGCCCGCATCTGCCTCGGTTGCTACCGCACCGGCGAAGAGATCGCCGGCTGGTCGCGCCTCACCCGCGAGGAGCGCCGCGCCATCATGGCCACCCTGCCCGACCGCAAGAGCCTGCTCCCCGGTCGCCGCGGCGGCCGCGCCGGCCGCCTCGGGCGGACCTGACCTCGCCCATCTTTCTGGCACAAATATCCCGGGGAGGCTCCGCAGGAGCCGGGGCAGCGCCCCAAAATCCGATCTTAACGAAACGAAAACAAAGATTACCGCACGCCCGCGCAGCTGCCGCTCATGTCCGCAATACCGACCCATCCACCGACGCGATACCGACGTAATACCGACGTGATACCGACGTCGCGTTTTCGCCCCGAACCCCGCATTTCAAGGCGTTTACGGAAAGCCTCGTTGCCCGCAACGCCCCGGCAACGCCCGCCGCGTTAACCGCCCGAACCGCCCGTCAGCCGCACCACCGGCGCCTCCTCGGGCGCCAGTTCCTCGAAATCGAAATTATCCAGCCGCGCCGCACGCTTGCCGGCCCTCTCCGAAGCCACGCCCAGCCCCTCGATATCCGCCCGCGCCTGGTTGAAATGCGTTTCCAGCTTGGCCGCCCGCTCGCCGATGATCTCCACATCCCGGTGCAACTGTTTCAGCGCTTTCCGGATCGCCCCCGCCTGCTCGCGCATCCGCGCATCCTTCAGGATCGCCCGCATCGTATTCAACGTCGCCATGCAAGTCGTTGGCGACACGATCCAAACCCGCGCCGCGAACCCTTCGCGCACAAGCTCGGGAAAGTTCCCGTGAAGCTCCGCATAGACCGCCTCCGAGGGCAGGAACATCAGCGCCCCGTCCGCCGTCTCGCCCTCCAGAATGTACCGCTCCGAAATGTCCTTGATGTGCTTTCTGACCGAGACCCTGAGCATCTTCGCCGCCTCGTTCACCTGCCCATCGCTGCCAGCCTTCCTCAGCGCCTCGTACGCCTCCAGCGGAAACTTCGCGTCGATCACGATCGGCCCCGGCGGATTCGGCAGATGGATCAGGCAATCCGCCCGGCGCCCGTTCGATAGCGTCGCTTGCGTCGTGTAACTGTCTGACGGCAGGGCTTTTCCCAGGATGTCAAAAAGCTGGATCTCGCCAAACGCTCCCCGCGTTTGCTTGTTCGAAAGAATGTCCTGAAGCGACAGCACGTCGCCCGAAAGTTTCTCGATATTCGCCTGCGCCTTGTCGATCGTCTGCAAACGCTCCTGCAATTCGCCAAGGCTGCGCGCCGTCTTCGTCGCCGAGTTGGCAAGGTTGTCGGTCATGCCCTTCGAGACCTCGGCCAGCCGCGCCTCCATCAGCTTCAGCATGTTCGCCTGGCTTGCCGCACTCGCCTCCGAAACCTGCGTCAACCCACCCGAGAGCGCCGACTGCCCGTCCGCCAGCGTCTCGACCCGCGCCTGCATCGACTGTAGCGACTGCACCATCGGCCCGATGCTCCGCGTCGTGGCGCCCGCCCGGCGCACGGCCATGACCAGCAGGATCAGCACGAGAATCGTGACCGCCCCGGCAACGAGCGCCAGTTTAACCGCCGGATCACCCAACTCGATTACAGTGCCGCCGATCTGGATCATCGCCGCCCGAACAACCTCTCGATGTCATGGAGTTTCAATTCGACGTAAGTTGGCCGTCCGTGATTACACTGGCCCGAACGCGGCGTGGCCTCCATCTGACGTAACAGCGCGTTCATCTCAGGCGCGCTCATCCTCCTGCCCGTCCTGACGGACCCGTGACAGGCCATGCGCGACAGCACAGCGTCCAGACGGGTTTGCAGCGTGTCGCTCGCGCCCGCCTCGGACAACTCGTCGGCAATATCAGTCAGAAGAGCCTTGGCATCCACCAGGCCCAGGATCGCGGGCGTCTCGCGAACCGCAACGGTGCCGGGCCCGAACGCGTCGAGCACAAGACCAAGCTCCGCCAGCGCCTCCGCAGCGGCCAGCAGCGTCTCGGCGGCAGCGCCGAGTTCAACGATCTCAGGCACCAGAAGCGCCTGCGAGGCGACGCCGGAGGCATCGCGCGCCGCCTTCAGCTTCTCGTAAACGATCCGCTCATGAGCCGCGTGCGCATCGACCAGGATCATGCCTGTTTTGGTCTGCGCCACGATGAAGTTCTCATGCACCTGCGCCCGCGCCGCACCTAGGGGCAGGTCCTCGTAGCCGCCCGCGCCTTCCGGCTCCGGCTCGACCCGAGCCGAGGGGGGCTCCGCGAAGCCCGTTAGAATCTCATTATCATACAGTGGTTTAGCACGATAACCGGCAGGCCCGCGCGACAACCGGTCCATCTGGTAGACGCGCGGCTCCGGTGCGAACGCCGCCACCGTCGCCTCCGCCACCGTCGAGGCCGCCCGATGCCCGCCAGCACTCAACGCGTGGCGCAAGCCACTGACGATCAACCCGCGCGCCGCCGCCGGATCGCGGAACCGAACCTCGCTCTTGGCGGGATGCACGTTGACGTCCACCAGCACCGGGTCGCAATCGACGAACAGGACCGCCGCGGGATGCCGGTCGCGCGCCAGCACATCCCTGTACCCCGCCCGCAAGGCTCCGGTCAGCGCCTTGTCACGAACCGGACGCCCGTTGACGAAGACATACTGATGCACCGCCGAGCCGCGCGAATAGGTCGGCAAGGCGGCGAAGCCTGTCAGGTGCAAACCTTCCCTTTCCGCGTCGAGCGCAATGGAATTCGCGGTGAATTCGGAACCGAGAATCCGGGAAAGCCTCCCCCGCAGCGCCTCCATTGCACCGCCAGCTTCCGCCTCGACCGAAAAAACCGTGCGCGGCGTTTCGGTTTCGTCAACCAGGTCAAAGGCAATATACGGCTCCGCCATCGCCAGGCGTTTGACCACATCCGCCACCGCCCGCGCCTCGGCCTGTTCGCTGCGCAGAAACTTCAGCCGAGCCGGGGTCGCGAAAAACAGATCGTGTATCTCGACCACGGTTCCAGGTTTGGCCGCGGCTGGCCGGACGTCGCCCAGCCGCCCCGCGGTCGCGTCAAGCCGCGTGCCACCTTCACCAGCAACGCGCGACGTCAGCGAAAGGCGCGCAACAGACGCAAGCGACGCAAGCGCCTCGCCCCGGAAGCCGAAGGTATGGATGTTCAACAGGTCGGTCCCGTCGATCTTCGACGTCGCATGACGCGACAGCGCCAGCGGCATATCCGCCGCCGGAATTCCGCAGCCATCATCGCCAACCCGGATCAACTGCTTGCCGCCACCGGCGATCGCAACCGAGATGCGCCGCGCACCGGCATCGACGGCGTTCTCGACCAGTTCCTTGACCGCAGAGGCCGGACGCTCGACAACCTCGCCCGCGGCAATGCGGTTGATCGCACCATCGTCCAGACGGCGAATCCGTGGCGTTTCCAGGCTTATCTTGTGGTCGGGCGCGAGCATGGCACAAAGGCTAGCAGTTCTCGTCCGTGTGATCCAGTGCTCATCGCGCCCAAGCGCAGCCCGATCAGGCGCGGGTCACGCCTCCAGGATCAACGCGACCGCAATGGTCCACATGAGGATGCCGACGATTACATCCAGCACCCGCCAGGCCCTCGGACTGGCAAATACCGGCGCCAGAAGCCGCGCCCCGTAACCCAATGAAAAGAAGAATAGAAAGCTTGCTGAGATTGCGCCCAACGCAAATCCAAGGTGGGAATCGTCATGTCCCGCGGCCACCGATCCCAGCACCACAATCGTGTCCAGATAAACGTGCGGATTGCCCCATGTCAGGGCCAGGCAAATTGCAACGGTCTTCCAAAGACCCGTGCTCTCACCGTTTTCCGCCTTCAGCGCGCCCTTTCCGGTGAACGCGGACCAGAACGCAAGTGCCCCGTAGACCAGCAGGAACAGCGCCCCGCCATAGGTCATCACGGGCTTCAGCCAGGGCGACGCATTCGACAATGCGCCAAACCCAAGGATGCCGGCGGACATCAGGATCGCATCGGAAAATGCGCAGGTCAGCACGACAGCCAGCACATGTTCGCGCCGGACACCCTGACGCAATACGAACGCGTTCTGCGCGCCTATTGCGACAATCAGCGACGCGCTGAGAAGAAAACCGGTACCAAAGGACGTTGTCACGCGAGCTGGGCCATTACCTCATCCGAAACTTCGAAATTGGCGGTGACGCGCTGAATGTCGTCATCGTCTTCGAGAACCTCGATGAGCCTAAAAAGTTTCTGTGCCCCCTCGAGATCCAGCTCCGTCGTCGTCGTCGGCTTCCAGATCAGCTTGGTCGATTCCGCCTCACCCAAGGCCTCCTCGATTGCCGTCGAAACGGCGTTGAGGTCGGTATCCGCCGTATAGATGGCATGCCCTTCCTCGCTGCTTTCCACATCTTCCGCGCCTGCGTCGATCGCGGCCATCATGACCGTATCTTCGTCCCCGGCGCTCAGCGGATACAGGATCTCGCCCTTTCGCTCGAACATGAAGCTGACTGATCCCGTCTCGCCCAGGTTCCCGCCGTGCTTGCCGAACGTCGATCTAACGGTCGATGCCGTCCGGTTCCGGTTGTCGGTCATCGCCTCGACGATCACTGCAACGCCGCTCGGACCATAACCCTCGTACCGGATTTCCTCGTAGTCATCGCCCTCGCCCGCCTGGCTCTTGCTGATCGCGCGATCAATCACGTCCTTCGGGACCGAGCTCGATTTGGCTTCCTTGATCGCCAGCCGCAGACGCGGGTTCTTGTCCGGGTCCGGGTCTCCCATCTTGGCGGCGACCGTGATCTCTTTCGACAGCTTCGAGAACAGCTTTGAGCGCGCCGCGTCCTGACGCCCCTTCCGATGCTGGATATTTGCCCATTTTGAATGGCCAGCCATGCCACTATCCCTCAATGAATTTCCCTGTGCGCCGCCATATAGGCGAGGTCTCAGGCCGCTTTCAATACCATGCCACCATCGGGGGAAGGCAAGGCATCGCTGTGGCAGTGAGATGAATTTTATTCGGAATTACCACAAGTTACGCTAATGCAGCATAAGGCTTCATTCTGCGAGCTTGGCCAGCGCGTGGCGTTTTTTCCCCGCCGAAAGCTTGATCGGCGCCGCCAGCGCGGCCGCGTCGATCATCTGCCCGGCATCTGTCACCAGCACATCGTCAAGCCGCGCGCCGTTCTCGGCGATCAGTCGTTTGGCATCCTTGCCCGACTTGGCCAGGCCGGTACGGACGAAAAGCTGAACGACCGAGATCCCGTCCGATACCTCGCCGGCGGCAAGTTCGAGCGTCGGCAGATCGTCCCCGACGCCGCCCTTCTCGAAAACCTCCCGCGCCGTCGCCTCGGCAGCTGTCGCCGCCGCTTTGCCCCGGCACAGTCCCGTGACTTCATTGGCCAGTAAGATCTTGGCGTCATTGATGTCCGAGCCGCCAAGCGCACCCAATCGCTCGCATTCGTCGATCGGAAGTTCGGTGAACATCTTGAGGAACTTGCCAACGTCGGCATCCGCGACGTTACGCCACCACTGCCAGAACTCGTAGGAGGACATCATGTCTTCGTTCAGCCAGACCGCGCCATCCGCCGACTTGCCCATCTTCTTGCCGTCCGCACGCGTGACCAGCGGCGTGGTCAACCCGAAGGCGTCCGCCCCTTCGACGCGCCGGATCAGGTCGGCGCCCGAGACGATATTGCCCCACTGGTCCGACCCGCCCATCTGCAGGATGCAGCCGTAGCGGCGGTACAGCTCCAGGAAGTCATAGGCCTGAAGAAGCATGTAGTTGAACTCGATGAACGATAGCGCCTGTTCCCGGTCAAGCCGTGACTTCACGCTCTCGAACGCCAGCAAGCGGTTGATCGTGAAATGTTTTCCGATGTCACGGAGGAACTCGATGTATTTCAGTTCATCCAGCCATTCGGCGTTGTTGACCAGGGGCGAATCCGTACGCCCGTCACCATAGGAGATGTAATTCGCGAACACCCTGCGAATGCCGTCCGCGTTGGCGTTGATCTGATCGACCGAGATGATCTTGCGCATCTCGTCCTTGCCGGACGGATCGCCAACCTTCGTCGTGCCGCCGCCCATCAGCGTGATCGGCCGGTGCCCGGTCTTCTGCATCCAGCGCAGCAGCATGATCTGCACGAGGTTCCCGATATGCAGCGAGGTCGCGGTCAGATCGAAGCCGATGTAACCCGTCACCGCATCCCTGTGAAACCGCTCATCCAGCTCCTGCAGGTCGGTGCAATCCGCCAGAAAGCCGCGCGCCATGATCGTGGCGAGAAACTCGGATTTCGGGTGGTAGGTCATGGGATCATCCGCATATTGTCCGCTATCGGCGCTTCATACTGGGGCGCGCGGGAAAGGGAAAGCCATGACCGGAAGCGGGGCGATCTGGGCCTTGGGGGCAATGTCGGGAACCTCGCTTGACGGCGTCGATGCCGCGATGGTCAGAACCGACGGCGTCACGGTTTCGGAGTTTGGCGCCCATCGGTATCGACCTTATTCGGATGCCGAGCGTGCGACGATCCGCGCTGCACTTGGAAAGCTCGGCGGCGCCGAGGTCGATGCCGCCGCCGAAACCGTCGAAACGGCCCATGCCGAGATCCTTTCCGAGTTCCCCGAGGCGGAACTCATAGGGTTTCACGGCCAGACCCTGACGCATCTGCCGGATCGCGGCCTGACGCTCCAGGCGGGCGACGGGATGATACTTGCCCACGTTCTCGAGAAACCTGTTGTCTGGGATTTCCGCAGCGCTGATATGGACCTGGGCGGCCAGGGCGCCCCGCTCGCACCTTTCTATCACTGGGCACTGGCCCGGCATGTCGGGGCAGAGGCTCCGTTGGTCATGCTCAATCTCGGCGGAGTCGGAAACCTGACTTGGCTCGATCCCTCGGCGGCCGCCCCGGAAGCTGAAGGCGCCTGCCTTGCGTTCGACACCGGGCCGGCAAACGCGCTGATCGACGATCTGTGCCAGACGCGCCTGGGCCAGCGGATGGACCGCGACGGAGCGTTGACGCTTGCCGGATCGGTTGACATGGCCATCCTCGAACAGATGATGAGCGCGCGCTACTTTTCGCGAATTCCGCCCAAGTCTCTGGATCGAAACGATTTTGCCGATTGGGCCGGACTGGTCGATCCGCTCGGTGACGCCGACGCGGCCGCCACGCTCGCCGCCGGAACCGTCGCCGCCGTCGCGCGTGCACTTGAACATTGTCCCGAGGCTCCCTCGGAAATCCTCGTCACCGGCGGCGGGCGGAATAACCCCGGCCTGATGACGCTGCTCGAGGGAATTGCCCCCTGCCCGGTTCTGCCGGTCGAGGCGCGGGGGCTCAACGGCGACATGCTCGAGGCGCAAGCCTTTGCATACCTGGCCGTCAGAGTATTGCATGGCATGCCAACCTCGGCACCCGGCACAACCGGGGTGGCCGCGCCGGTCGGTGGCGGCAAGATCAGCCGAGCGGGTGATCTGAACGATCTGAAAAGTTAGCCCCATAGAGTAACGCGAGCACCGTCGCCAGCGCTCGCGTTGATTTCAGCCAAGATCAGTGTGCAACGGCACCGGTCCCGCCGCCGGACCCAGCCAGTCGGGCCGCCGCCGCGGCTTCTTCCGCGGCCTCGTCCCACTCGATCTCTTCCGGCTTCCTAACAAGCGCGAGTTTCAGAACCTCCGAAACGTGGCTGACCGGAATGATCTCAAGCCCGTCCTTCACGTTATCGGGTATCTCGGTCAAATCCTTGGCGTTTTCCTGCGGAATAAGCACCGTCTTGATCCCGCCCCGAAGCGCGGCCAGAAGCTTCTCCTTCAACCCGCCAATGGGCATCGCGTTGCCGCGAAGCGACACTTCGCCGGTCATGGCGATGTCCTTGCGAACCGGTATCTTGGTCAGAACCGAGACAATGGACGTTACCATCGCCAGGCCCGCCGACGGTCCGTCCTTCGGCGTCGCGCCGTCAGGCACGTGAACGTGGATGTCCATCGTGTCGAAGCTTGTCGGCTTCACACCGATCGACGGTGCGATGGACCGGACATAGCTCGACGCGGCGTCGATGGATTCCTTCATCACATCGCCCAGCTTGCCGGTGGTTTTCATCCGGCCCTTGCCCGGCAGCCGCAGCGCCTCGATCTGCAACAGATCGCCGCCTACGCTTGTCCAGGCCAGCCCGGTCACCACACCGATCTGGTCCTCTTTCTCGGCCAACCCGTAACGGTATTTCTTCACGCCAAGGAAATCTTCGAGATCCTTTGCGCTTACGACGACCTTCTCATCCTCTTTCTTGATGATCTTGGTCACCGCCTTCCGCGCCAGCTTGGCGATCTCCCGCTCCAGGTTCCGCACCCCGGCCTCGCGGGTATAGGTCCGGATCATTTCGGTCAGAGCGTCATCGGTCAGCTCGAATTCCTTGGCTTTCAAGCCGTGGTTCTTGATCTGCTTCTCGATCAGGTGCTGCCGCGCAATCTCGCGCTTCTCGTCCTCGGTGTACCCGGCCAGCGAAATGATCTCCATCCGGTCCAGAAGCGGGCCCGGCATGTTGTAGGAGTTCGCAGTCGTCAGGAACATCACGTTCGAGAGGTCGTATTCAACCTCCATGTAGTGATCGACGAAGGTCGAATTCTGCTCGGGATCGAGCACCTCCAGCATTGCCGACGCCGGGTCGCCCCGGAAGTCCTGGCCCATCTTGTCGATCTCATCGAGCAGGATCAGCGGGTTCGTCGTCTTCGCCTTCTTCAGCGCCTGGATGATCTTGCCCGGCATCGAACCGATATAGGTCCGCCGGTGGCCCCGGATCTCGCTCTCGTCGCGCACGCCGCCAAGCGAGATGCGAATGAACTCGCGCCCCGTGGCCCGCGCAACCGACTTGCCAAGCGAGGTCTTGCCCACGCCCGGAGGTCCGACGAGGCACAGGATCGGCCCCTTCAGTTTCTTCGAGCGCTGCTGAACCGCCAGGTACTCGACGATCCGCTCCTTGACCTTCTCAAGCCCGTAGTGGTCGTCGTCGAGGATCTTCTGGGCCCGGCCCAGGTCCTTCTTCACGCGGGACTTGGTGCCCCACGGGATCGACAGCATCCAGTCAAGGTAGTTGCGCACGACCGTCGCCTCGGCGCTCATCGGCGACATGGACTTGAGCTTCTTCAACTCGCCCTCCGCCTTCTCGCGCGCTTCCTTCGAGAACTTGGTCTCCGCGATCTTGGCTTCCAGCTCGGCAACCTCGTTCGATTCCTCGCCGTCACCCAACTCCTTCTGGATCGCTTTCATCTGTTCGTTGAGATAGTACTCACGCTGCGTGCGCTCCATCTGGCTCTTCACGCGCGTCTTGATCTTCTTCTCAACCTGCAGAACCGACATCTCGCCCTGCATCAGGCCATAGACCGCTTCCAGGCGCTCGGCGACGACGAGCGTCTCCAGAAGCGACTGTTTGCGATCGACTTCTATTCCCAGATGCCCGGAAACCAGGTCGGCCAGTTTCGAGGCCTCCTGGGTGTCCGCAACCTGGCTCAGCGCTTCCTCGGGGACGTTCTTCTTGACCTTGGCGTAACGCTCGAACTCCTCGGCGACCGAACGCACCAGCGCCTCAACGGCTTCCGGGTCGCCCATCTCCTCGGCAAGCGGCTCGGCGAACGCCTCGAAGAAGTTCTCGTTCTCGACGTAATCCTTGATCTTGACACGCTCGCGGCCCTCAACGAGCACCTTGACCGTGCCATCTGGAAGTTTGAGCAATTGCAACACGTTGGCAAGCACGCCAACGCCATAGATACCGTCTTCGGTGGGTTCGTCCACCGACGGATCGACCTGGCTCGACAACAGGATCTGCTTGTCGTCCTGCATCACTTCCTCGAGCGCCTTCACCGATTTTTCGCGCCCCACGAAGAGAGGCACGATCATGTGCGGGAAAACCACGATGTCCCTCAACGGGAGCACGGGGAAGGAATTTTCATATGATTCGTTCATTCTTGCGTCCTTGAAGCTGCAAGAGGGACCATCCCGAATACGGCAATGCGACCCTCTCCTCGCTTCTATATGTGGTGCCGGTACGCCCAGCTTCAACCATCTGCTCGTGCCGACAGAGTTTGCCTCTGTCGACGCCGGGGAGCAAGCGATCATTGGAAAATCAAGCAGTCCGAGGTGCCGTTTCCCCACTCACCACGAACGAACCCCGTCAGAAGTTTCCACCGTTTCCATAAATGAACAATTAACTGCCGCGCCGCATTTTGGCCGGAAATGCCTTGTAGCAGCCAAGGCCGGGGGCTCCGCGAAAGGCGGCGCTGCATGCCATTGGCCCTTAGGGCACTTCTCTATCGCGAACGTCGGCGGCTCGGGCTGGTCGCCACGTTGGCCTATGTCGCCGGTTTTCTCTTCTACCTGCCGGCACCCTTCTATCTCGGGCCGGTGCATATCGCCTTTGTCACCGGCGCCGTCTATACCGTCGTCGTCGCGACGGCTGCCATCGTCATTTGCGCCCTTCTGCCGTCAATGCGGTACATGATCGAGGCCGTCGCGATCGCCCGCGTCATGCTGGCCTTTCTCGTGGCCCTGGTCCCGCAGGTCGGTTTCCAGATAATCGGCAATCCGTTCCTCACCGCGCTCCTCGTCGTCTCCGGCGGAGCAGCGGTCAGCCGGATGATCCACGGGCGGCGCGAGAAGGTTCGATTTGGTCCGCGGCCCTGGCATCGCCGGGCGGTTTGGCATCAGGCCACCGGCCGGCAACAGCGCTTTGTCGCCTGGGTTGACGGTTCTGCGCCAGCGGTCGCCTGACACACCTTTTCGCCACCTTGCCTTTCGCTGGACCCCGCGCCAAGGTCCGCGCATGAACCCTCGAAAAATCATAATCGACACCGATCCCGGACAGGACGACGCGGTTGCCATTCTCCTCGCGCTCGCATCGCCCGAGCTTGAGGTTGTCGGCATCACTGCGGTGGCTGGGAATGTTCCTCTGCCGCTCACCGAGAAGAACGCGCGGATTGTCTGCGAACTGGCCGGACGCACAGATATTCGCGTCTTTGCGGGTGCCGAAAAGCCACTCGCCCGCCCACTGGTCACGGCCGAACATGTTCATGGAAAGACGGGTCTCGATGGGCCGGTGTTGGCCGACCCGACGATGACGCTCGCTGCATCCCATGCCGTCGATTTCATCGTCGAGACCCTGCGCCAGCACCCCGAGGGCGAGGTAACGCTCGTGCCCATCGGGCCGCTGACCAATGTTGCGATGGCACTGCAAAAAGCCCCCGACATCATCGGCCGGGTGGCCGAGATCGTGCTCATGGGCGGCGCCTATTTCGAAGTCGGCAACATCACCCCCGCCGCCGAGTTTAATATCTTCGTCGACCCCGAGGCGGCCGCGATCGTCTTCCGCTCGGGCATCCCGCTCACAGTCATGTCGCTCGACGTGACGCACAAGGCGCTCACGACACGGGCGCGCGTCGATGCCTTTCGCGGCATGGGGACGGAAACCGGTCGCATGGTCGCCGCATGGACCGACTTTTTCGAGCGGTTCGACAAGGAAAAATACGGCTCCGAAGGCGCGCCGCTTCACGATCCCTGTACCATCGCCTACCTTCTGAGGCCGGAGCTTTTCACAGGCCGGCGGATCAATGTCGAGATCGAAACCGGCTCGGAACTGACACGCGGCATGACGGTCGCGGACTGGTGGCGCGTAACAGACCGCAGCCCGAACGCAATGTTCATGGGCACGATTGACGACGACGGCTTTTTCGACCTCCTGACCACTCGCCTTGCGGTGCTGCCATGACACAAGTTCTTCACCTCGCCGGCCCCGGCGACCTGGACAAGACCGAGCGGATGGTCGCGGCCTACCACGCCCTTGAAGGGTTCGAGAGCGACGAGGCCCATCGCCGGGCGGCGCTCGAGCCGCTTCTTGAAGGTTCGCCGCATGGTGCCGTGTGGTTGATCGGGCCGAAAATGGCTCCGGTTGGATACGTCGCTGTCAGCTTTGGCTGGTCGATCGAACTGGGCGGCCTCGACGGGGTGATCGACGAATTCTGGATACGCGAGGCCGTCCGCGGGCGCGGCATGGGCTCCGAAGCCCTCGCGGCACTCCTCAAGGCCCTGAAAGGCGCCGGTGTCGCGGCTCTCAGCCTTGAAGTGGCGCACGGCAACGACACGGCGCAGCGGCTCTACGAACGCGCGGGATTTTCGCGGCGCGATTACCAGTACATGACCTGGCTCGCCTGACCGTGCATTCGGCCGATCTTTCAGAAACGTCCGCGAGCCACTAGATTTGCCTCATGAGCCTCGATCTGCCCTTCGACAATTCCTACGGCCGCCTCCCCGAGCGGTTTTACACCCGTCTCGGGCCCACGCCGGTGTCCAAGCCTGGGCTGGTTGCCATCAACGCCCCGCTTGCCGAACGCCTCGGCCTCGACACCGCGAACCTGACATCTCCCGACGGCATCGCTGTACTCGCGGGGAATTCGGTCCCCGGAGGTGCCGACCCGCTTGCACAGGTCTATGCCGGGCACCAGTTCGGCAACTTTGTTCCGCAACTCGGTGACGGGCGCGCCCTGTTGCTGGGTGAGGTCGTCGCCCCTGACGGCGTGCGTTTCGACATCCAGTTGAAGGGATCCGGTCCGACCCCCTACAGCCGCATGGGCGACGGCCGCGCCTGGCTTGGGCCGGTCATGCGCGAGTATCTGGTGTCCGAGGCGATGGCCGCTCTCGGAATTCCGACCACACGCGCGCTTGCAGCGGTAACGACGGGGGAAACCGTGGTGCGCGAAGGCGCGATGCCCGGTGCCGTGCTGACCCGCATCGCTACGAGCCACATCCGCGTCGGCACCTTCCAGTTCTTTGCCGCCCGCGATGATCGGGACGCACTTGAAGCCCTGGTCGCTCACGCGCTCGAACGCCACTATCCCGGAAGAACGACCGCTCTCGAGTTGCTCGAAGGCGTGATCGAGCGGCAAGCGCGCCTGATCGCATCGTGGATGGGCGTCGGTTTCGTTCACGGCGTGATGAACACCGACAACATGACAATCTCCGGCGAGACCATCGACTACGGTCCCTGCGCCTTCCTCGACAGCTATCACCCGATGCGGGTGTTTTCGTCGATCGACCATGCGGGGCGCTATGCTTATGGGCGCCAGCCGGATGTCGCCATGTGGGACCTTGCACAGCTTGCGATATCGCTCCTGCCTCTCATCGGAAACACCGAACAGGCGCAAACCGCACTGGACCGGTTCCCCGAGTTGTTCCGGTCGGCATGGTCCGGGGTGTTCCGCGCCAAGCTCGGCCTCGCGACCGCAGAGGACGGCGACGACGAACTGGCGCGCGACCTCCTCGACCGGATGGCCGACGGCCAGGCCGACTTCACCAACACCTTTCGCGCACTCGGCACACCGGCCGCACGCGACGAGTTTCTCGACCCCACAGCGTACGACGATTGGGAAGCCGCGTGGAACGCACGCCTTCTCAGCGAAGGCGTGACTTCCGTTGACCGGGCGGCGCGGATTGCCGCGGCCAACCCCGCCGTCATCCCACGCACCCATCGCATCGAACAGGCCATCCAGGCCGGCGTTGCGGGAGACTTCGGACCGTTCACACGCCTGCACAAGGCGCTATCGACACCCTACGAGATCGCGCGCGAGAACCTCGATCTTACCCGTGCGCCACTGGCCGACGAGATCGTGCCGAGAACATTTTGCGGCACCTGAACGGATGCGCCAATCGCGTGGCCGATAGGGTTAGTAAAGGCGCGCGCCCTGCTGATCGAAGTGATAAGCGCTCTGCGGATTGAAGCTCAGGCGCAGCTCCTCGCCCTCTTCCACGGAATGCTGGCCAAACAGGCGCGCCGTGATCTGATGGTCATTCAGACGCGCAATGACGTTCGTATCGCCACCGAGCTTTTCGACATGACTGACACGGGCGGACAAAAGCCCATCCTCGGCGATGAACAGGTCTTCCGGGCGCACGCCCATTGTCCGATCGTCGCCTTCGCTGACAAGACCCGCGGGGAAGAAGTTCATCGACGGCGATCCCAGGAACCCCGCCACGAACTGGTTGGCCGGATTGTTGTAAAGCTCCATCGGGCTTCCGAACTGCTCGACCCGGCCATCCCGAAGAACCACGATCTTGTCGGCAAGCGTCATCGCCTCGGTCTGATCGTGTGTGACGTAGATCATCGAGGCGCCGAGTTGCTTGTGAAGCGCCGCGATCTCGATCCGGGTGTTCATCCGGAGCGCGGCGTCGAGGTTTGAAAGCGGTTCGTCGAACAGGAACAATTCCGGCTCTCGCACAATGGCTCGCCCGATGGCGACGCGCTGCCGCTGGCCGCCCGAAAGTTCCGACGGATACCGTTCAAGGTAGGGCTCGAGATTGAGCATTCTGGATGCCTTCTGCACCCGCTCCTCGATGACGGATTTCGACTGGCCTTCCTGCTTCAGCGCAAGCGTCATGTTGCCGCGCACGTTCAGATGCGGGTAAAGCGCGTAGCTCTGGAAGACCATCGCGATCCCGCGCTTCGAGGGAGGCGTCAGGTTGACGACGTCACCGCCGATGCGGATCTCCCCCGATGTCGCGTCCTCAAGCCCGGCGATGACACGCAGAAGCGTGGACTTGCCGCATCCCGACGGACCGACAAAGACGACGAACTCGCCCTCGTCCACGTCAAGGTTGATGTCTTTCAGCACATGAACATCGCCGAAGGACTTGTTCACGTTTTTCAGGGAAAGTGCGGTCATTCTTCGGTCTCCTCAAGCGAAACGGGGCGGCCTGTACGGATGCTTTCGTCGGCCGCCAGGCAGATGGCGAGCGAACTGACGGCGTCGCTCATGTGGCGTGTAAGGTCGGTGTCTTCGGCGATCGCCCTCAGCATGAAGGCCTGTTCGGCGTCGCAAAGCTCCTGGTGGCCCGGTTCGTCGGGCATCTCGATGCTGCGGTCTCCACCGGGAGTGTGGACAAGGATGCCGCCCACTTTCGTGTGGCCGTCGATATCACTGGATGCACCCTTGTTGCCCTCGGTGATCGAAACCGCTCCGTTGGGCGAGACGATGTCCTTCACGAAGAAGGCGGTTTCCGACATCATTGGCCCCCAGCCCGCCTCGTACCAGCCGACCGAACCATCCGCGAAGATCACCTGGAACTGCCCGTAGTTGTACATGTCCGCCGGGATCTCGTCGGTCAGCCGCAGCCCCATGCCGTTGACACGGACCGGGGCGGCGTCGGTGATCTGGCACATCACGTCGACATAATGCACGCCGCAATCGACGATGGGCGACGTGGTCTGCATCAAGGCCTTGTGGGTCTCCCACTCCTCGCCCCTGGATTGCTGGTTCAGGTTGAGCCGGAAGACATACGGGCCGCCAAGCCCGCGCGCTTCCTCGATCAGCCGCATCCAGGACGGATGGTGGCGCAGGATGTAGCCGACGACCAGCTTTCGCCGGGTCCGCGCCGCCGTCTCGACGACCCGTACGGCATCGGCCACGGTCATCGCCAGCGGCTTCTCGACAAAGACATGCGCGCCCGCTTCCATCGCGCGGCAGGCATAGTCGGCGTGGCTGTCGGTGTAGGTGGCAATGACCACCAAATCGGGCGACGCCGCCATTCCCTCCTCGAAGGTGGCGAACACGGGATAGCCCCGCAATTCTTCCGGCAGATCGACGGGCGAGCGGTTTACAAGCCCGACGATCTCGGCCTCGGGGTGGTGGTGATGGGCCAGAGCGTGGCTCCGCCCCATGTTCCCCAGCCCGGCGATCAGGACACGCGTCATTTCACGGCTCCCGAAGTGATGCCGCGGATCAGTTGCCGCGAGAAGATCACGTAGAGGACCAGGACCGGCAGGATCGCCATCGACAGCGCCGAGAGGACGGCGTTCCAGTCGGTGACGAACTGCCCGATGAAGACCTGCGAGCCGAGTGTCAGCGTCTTGGTCTCCTCGGCCGGCGCCAGGATCAGCGGGAACCAGAGATCGTTCCAGATCGGGATCATGTTGAACACCGCGACCGTCGCCATCGCTGGCCGGACGAGAGGCAGCACGAGCCGGAAGAAGATCGTGTATTCGCTCAGCCCGTCAATCCGGCCCGCGTTCTTCAGGTCGTCGGAAACCTGCCGCATGAACTCGCTCAGAATGAACACCGCCAGCGGCAGGCCTTGTGCGGTGTAGACCAGGATCAGCGCCCAAAGCGTGTTCACCAGGCCGGTGGCCACCATCATTTCGAGGATCGCCACGGTACCGATGCGGATCGGGATCATGATGCCGAGGGCAAGGTAGAGGCCCATCAGCATGTTGCCCTTGAAGCGGTATTCCGAAAGCGCGTATGCGGCCATCGCTCCGAACAACAGGACAAAGAACAGCGACGCGACGGTGACGATCATCGAGTTCTGGAAGTAGAGGAAGAAGTCCCCCTGCTGCATCACCGTCTCATATCCGATGGTCGAGAAGCTCTCCGAGTTCGGCAGCGCCAGGGGCTCGCGGAAGATCGACCGGCGTTCCTTGAAGCTGTTGATCAGGATGACGAAGACGGGGAACAGCGCGATCAGGGTGTAGACGATCAGTGCGCCGTGCATCATCGCGGTGTTGAGCGGGTTGGAGCGTGCCTTGTTCATGGGGCGGTCCTCAGAGCTGGTAGCGGCGCATCCGGGTCTGGATGCCGAAAAGGTAGATGCAGACCCCGATCAGGATGATTGCGAACATCGCACCGGCAATGGCCGATCCCATGTGCGGATCGCCAAGTTGAAGCTGGAAGCCGAAGAACGTGCGATACATGAAAGTGCCAAGGATATCGGTCGAGAAATCCGGCCCCGCCAGCGCGCCTTGCGCGGCATAGATCAGGTCGAAGGCATTGAAGTTGCCCACGAATGTCAGGATCGAGATGATCCCGATCGACGGCAGGATAAGCGGCAGCTTGATCTTCCAGAAGGCGGCCCAGCCGGTGACCCCGTCGACTTCTCCCGCCTCCAGTATTTCTTCCGGGATGGTCAGAAGCGCGGCGTAGATCAGCATCATCGGAATGCCGACGAACTGCCAGACCGAAACCAGCGCCAGCGTGGTGAGCGCGTATTCCTCCTTGCCGAGCCAGGGCGCATAGAGGGACTTCAGCCCGATCCAGTCAAGCATGCCCGGCGCGATGCCCCAGATGGGCGACAGGATCAGCTTCCAGGCGAAACCGACGATCACGAACGACAGGATCGTGGGGATGAAAATCGCGGACCTGTAAAGTGCTGCGAACCGTAGCCGCGGATGACTGAGCAAGGCGGCCAGCGCGACCCCGATCGGGTTCTGGACCAGCATGTGGATCACGAAGAACCAGAAATTGTTCCCGAGCGCGTTCCAGAACTGCTCCGCCCAGATCGGATCGAAGAACAGCGTGCGGAAGTTGTCGAGGCCCACGAACACCCGCTCCTGGTCGATCCGCGTGTAAAGCGCGAGCCGCAAGGTATTGAAAAGCGGGAATATCATCACAGCGCTGTAGACGATGACGGCTGGCGCAAGGAATACGACGATATGCCAGCGGATGCGGGCGAGGTTCATGGCTCTCTCTCCGGATCAGGGTGTGCGCCCCGGGCGGGCGATGCGCCCGGGGCTGTGCTGCGGCAGCGGGAGGTTACTGCTGCGGTTCGTACCAGCTGGCCAGGCCATCCTGCAGTTGCTGGCCCAGTTCCTCGGGCGTCGAAGCCCCCTTGATGGCAGCGACCGAGGCACCCCAGGTATCGTTTTCGAGGTTCGGCGTTCCACGCGACAGGATCTGGTAGGTCGAGCGGATCGTGCTTTCGCACTCATCGCGCCAACCGACGAACTCCTTGGCAAGCGGATCGCTCATCTCCACCGGCGCGTTGGAGAGCGGGAAGAAACCCGGAAGCGCGTTGCCGAAGATCCCGGCGAATTCGGGGCTTGCGACCCATGCCAGGAAGGTCCGCGCGGCCTCGGGATTGTCGGTCGCGGCATTCATGCCGATGCCGATGTCCGTGTGGTCCGAGATATAGCAGGTGTCGCCCGCGTTCTGGACCGGCGGCTTGAACGCGCCCATCTCGAAATCTGCCTGGGTGTTGAACCCCGAGATCTCCCACGAACCGGCCGGATAGATCGCCGCGCGGCCAAGGGTAAAGATGTTCTGGCTGTCGGGATATGTCTGGGCCTCGTAGCCGTCGCCGAGATACTCGCCCCAGCGGGCCAGTGTCGCGTAAGGAGCAACCCACTGCGGATCGGTCAGCTTCTGGTCGCCGGCGATAAGAGCGCGGCGGCCCTCCTCGCCCTTCCAGTAGTTCGGACCGATGTTGTTGTAGCCCATCGTCGCGGCTTCCCACTGGTCGTTGGTGCCCATCGCCATCGGGATGTAGGTTCCGTCCTCCTTGATCGCGTCAAGGACCGCGAAAAACTCGTCCTCGGTCTCGGGCACGTCCAGGCCAAGCTCTTCAAAGGCTTCCTTGTTGTAGATGAAGCCATGGATCACGCTCGCCATCGGGACACAGAAAGTGGCCGAACCGTCATCGGTCTGCCAGGCCGACTTCGCCACGTCCGAGAAGTTCGACATGGCGTCGAGATCGCTCAGGTCGGTCAGGTGACCGGCATCGTAAAGCGCCAGCGACGCATCGAAGGGGCGGCAGGTGATCAGGTCGCCCGCCGAACCGGCATCGAGTTTGGAATTGAGAACCGCGTTATACTCGGCAGGCGCCGACGGCGTGAACTTGACCTTGATACCCGGATGCTCGGCCTCGAAGGCCGGAATAATTTGATCCTGCCAAAGCTTCAAGTCGTCATTGCGCCAGCTTTCGATCGTCAGCGTGGCGTCCTGGGCCTGCGCGCCCGCCGCGACAAGCGCGGTCGTGGCAAGTGCAAGTGTCAGTGTGTTGCGTGTCATGTTTGACCTCCTCAGTTGGACAGCAATCAGTCTTTTCGCGCCAGGGCAGCGCGAAGGTTTCCTTCGGTTTCTCGAAGAATTTCTGTGGCCCGGCCTACGGGAATACCTTTCGCGGCGACAAGGATTGCGACCTTGACCTCGCCGTTCGATGTATCGAGCGCCGCCTCGGCGGCACCCTGCTCGACGCTTGCGACACGGGCGACGATCGAGCGGGCGCGGGCACGGAGTTTGATGTTGTCGGCGCGCAGGTTGACCATCATTCCGTCGTGGACATGGCCCAGCTCGATGGCCATCAGGGTCGACAGCATGTTGAGCACGATCTTCTGCGCCGTCCCCGCCCCCATGCGTGTCGATCCCGACAGCACCTCTGGCGGTGTGGGAACGCAAATCGGGTGATCGGCGGCATTCAGAAGTGCCGAACCTGCGTTGTTGGCAATCCCCACCACCGTCGCACCCGCCGCTTTGGCGATCCGGGCGGCAGCAAGCGTGTATGGGGTCGTTCCGCTGGCGGACACGGCGATGAGAACGTCTCGCGGCGACATGCCGTCAAGCGCGTCCGACAGGTCGTCGGTCGCATCTTCTGTATCGCCGGGCATCTCGACGCCCGAGGGCAATCCGCCGGCCATGTGAATGCTCAGTTGCGCAACGGGAATAGAGAACGTGCCGCCAAGCTCCTGGCAATCGGCCGCCGCCATCAAGCCCGACGATCCAGCCGCGGCATAATGCAGGACGCCGCCGGCACGCACCTTCTCGGCCATGACGGCCGCACAGGCAGCGATGGCCGGAACGGCCGTGCGAACCGCCTCGGCCGCCGCGATCTGACCTTCGACCAGAACAGCCGCCACTTCGGCCAACGGGCGTTCGTCAAGCCCGATTGCCATGTCGTGCAGCGCTTCTGTGCGTGAATTGGCCATGCGATTCCTCCGTTGCAACCATGTAATACCTTTTAAATACCTTTTGTCCAGAACTTTCTTTTATCGCGCCATTGTCGCCAGAGTGAGGCCAATTTTTGCTGTATTGGTAGCAACAAGGGCTTTTCTTTTCTCCAAAGGTATTATAGTGGTATCTCCATGAGTGAATCACCCTACTCCCTTGTCGTGGCCATTGACGGTGGCGGGACGCGCTGCCGGGTCGCCGCCTTCGACGGTCTGAATACCACTTTGGTCGAGACCGCCTCGGCGAATGTCTCCACCGACTTCGACGGCGCTGTTGGCGAGGTTGTGCGGGGGCTTCGCAACCTTGCGGAATGCCTGGACTGTCCGGTGGATGAGGTGTTTGCGGCCCCCGCCTTTGTCGGCCTTGCAGGCGTGACGGGACCCGTCATCGCGGAAAGGCTGCGCGGTGCCCTGCCGCTTCGCCACGTCCGCATTGCCGATGACCGGCCTGCTGCCGTTCGCGGCGTGCTGGGCCAGCGGGATGGCGTCATCGGTCATTGCGGCACCGGCTCGTTCTATGCGGCACAGGCGGGTGGCGAAATCTCCCTCGCGGGTGGCTGGGGTCCCGTCCTCGGTGACGAAGCCTCGGCACAATGGGTCGGGCGGGCGGCCCTTCGCCTGACGCTCGAAACCGTTGACGGCCGCCTCGATCCCGCCCCCCTGAGCGAGCATCTGCTGTCACGCTTCGACGGCGCCCCTGGCATCGTCGAGTTTGCAGGCAAGGCCCGCCCGTCCGAGTTCGGTGCGCTTGCCCCCCTGGTGACCGAGGCCGCCGGGCGCGGCGACGCTCTCGCCGAACTCATCATGCGCCAGGGCGCCGACGAGATTGCCCGCGCAATCCGCCATCTGGGCTGGACCCCTCGCCAGCCGGTCTGTCTGACCGGCGGCATAGGTCCCCACTACGGTCGCTACCTACCCGCCGATATTCAGGCCTGCATCGCTACCAGCGAAGGGGAACCGCTCGATGGGGCGATCTCGCTTGCCCAGGACTTTGCCAAGGACATCTCCCATGAACGCAGTTGAATTCCTCCGTCCAGACGGCTGGCTGTCCGAAGGCGGCGGGCCCCGCTACGTCCAGTTGAGACGGCGGCTCGAGGAAGGGATCACTACCGGTCTGCTTGCGCCGAATTCATCGCTGCCGCCCGAGCGGGAACTGGCGGATATCACGGATACGTCGCGTGTCACCGTCCGCAAGGCGATCCAGGAACTGGTCCGCGACGGGCTGATAGAACAGCGCCAGGGATCGGGAACCTTCATCCGCGAACCCGTTGCGCGCTTCGAGCAGTCGCTCTCGCATCTGACCTCCTTTACCGA
>JAJDOD010000013.1 GCA_022340315.1 Silicimonas sp.
AGGATCAGGCAGATGACGGGGATAAGGAAGCGCGAGTTCCTGACCTTCTCGGCGAAGGTCATCGGAGGCTCGGGATTGGGGGTGAAGTCCTTCGAAACAAAGGACATGATCGCCACGTAGGCCATGAACATGCCCGCCAGCACGAGGCCGGGAAAGATACCGGCCATGAAGAGCTTGGTGATGCTCTCGTTTATCGTGACGCCGTAGACGATCAGCGTCAGCGACGGCGGGATCATCAGCCCGAGCGTTGCCGCGCCGGCGAGCGTGCCGATTACCATGTTCTCGGGATAGTTCCGCTTGCGCAGCTCGGGGATCGACATCTTGCCGACCGTAGTCAGCGTCGCGGCGGAAGAGCCGGAAACGGCAGCGAAGACGGTACAACCCACGATATTGGTGTGAACAAGGCCGCCGGGCAGCCGCGCCAGCCAGGGCGAGAGGCCGCGGAACATGTCCTCGGATAATCGCGTTCGGTAAAGGATCTCGCCCATCCAGATGAAAAGCGGCAGCGCGGTCAGCGTCCAGGAGGACGACGCGCCCCAGATGCGCGTGATCATCGCGTCGCCGGGCGGGCGGGGCGTGAACATCTCCATGCCCACATAGGCCACTCCCATGAGCGCAAGGCCGACCCAGACGCCGGAGCCGAGCAGGAAAAACAGGACGAAGAGAAAGATCGCGATGGGGAAAAGCTGTTCCATGTGCGTCTACTCCGCGTGGCTCTGGTCGACGAGGTCGGTGCGGATGCCATGATTGCCGCGGAAGACGAGCTGAACCATGTGATCCCAGAAGGCGATGGCGAGGAGGATTGCGCCGATTGCCATTGAAAGCTGCGGGATCCAGATGGGCGTCTTGTCGAGGCCCTGGCTGATCTCGTTCCAGCGCCACGAGATGTAGGTGCCCTTGACCGCGTACCAGGCGAAGTAGGTGGCGATCACGGTGCCGACGGCGAAACAGAAGGTCTCGCCCCAGCGGCGTTTCGAGCCCATCGCGGAGAGAACGAGCGAAACGCGGATATGCGCGCCGTGGTTCAGCGCATAGGCGAAGGCGAAGAAGGACGCGGCGGCCATGCAATAGCCCGCGTAGTCGGTGGCACCCGGAAAGACCTGTCCGGTCCAGCGGGCGAGCATCTGCAGGACGATGATGACCAGGATCGCGATCAGGAAAAGCGCGGCGATGATGCCGCCGGTCAGATACAAACCGTCAAGAATGCGCCTCAGTGCGCGCGCTGCCGTCATTGTCCCCGTCCCCCGTCAGTCGTTGTGCGGCCGGGGCGATCGCAAGGACGCCCCGGCCGTTTTGCCTCAGTTGGAGGCCTTGTAGGTGTCGACGATCTCCTTGCCGACGTCGCCCGCGCTTTCGAGCCACTCGTCGGTCAGGGTTGCGCCGATGGCCTTGAGTTCGGACACCAGCGTGTCGCTGGCAGGGGTCACGGTCATGCCGCCCTCCTTGAGACCGTCCAGGGTGAACTGGGTGTAGTCCTTCGAGCGCTGGAGCCCGTTCGCCTTTGCCGTCGCGGCACAGCTTTCCATCGCGGCCTTGTTCTCATCGGAGAGGCCATCCCATGCGTCGTTGTTAACGAAGACCACGTTGCGCGGCAGCCAGGCATCGACGATGTAGAAATAGTTCAGGTGCTCCCACACCTTGCGGTCATAGCCGGTAGCGCCGGAAGACACCATCGAATCGGCGACACCCGTGGCAAAAGCCTGGCTGATTTCGGCAGCTTCGATCTGGACCGGCAGCATGCCGGTGAGTTCGGCCAACCGAGCCGTGGCGGTCGAGTAGGAGCGGAACTTGACGCCCTTCATGTCGGCGACCGAGTTCACCTCGTCGCGGAAGTAAAGCCCCTGCGGCGGCCACGGTACCGAGTAGAGGTAGTGCAGGTTCTCTTCGTTCAGCGCCTCGGCCACCTTGGGGCCCGCGATCTCCCAGAGTTTCTCGTGTTCGTCGAAGGAGGAGACGAGGAAGGGCACGGAATCGACGCCGTAGAGCGGGTTCTCGTTCTGATGCGCCGAGATCAGGCGCTCGCCGATGCTGGCCTGTCCGGTCTGGACGGCGCGCTTGATCTCGTTGCCCGGAAAGAGCGAGCCGGAGGGATGCGTCACGATCTCGAGATCGCCGCCGGTTGCTTCGGTGACGCAGGCGGCGAACTCGGCGCCGACTTCCGAATGGAAGTTGGTGCCGGAATAGGCCATCGGCATGTCCCAGGTCTCGGCCAGCGCCGGCGCGGCCAGCGCGGCGGCCGCCACGGATGCGGACAGCATCGTTGTCAGTTTGGTCATCTCTACTTCTCCCAGTTTGGTGACTTCATTGTTCTTTGGTAAAACGTTCGGGCGAATAGGCCGCAAGGTCAAGATTCGGCTGCTTGCCCGAGATCAGTTGAGACAGGAGGCGGCCGGTTCTCGGCCCCGATGTCAGCCCGATGTGGTGATGGCCGAACGCCGTGTAGGCGCCGGAGAGGCCCGGCACGGCGCCGATAACGGGAATGGAATCTGCCGGGGCAGGGCGGTGACCCATCCACTCGACCTCGCGCGACCAGGTCAGGCCGGGCATGGCGGCCTTCGCGGCGCGGCGCAGAAGGTCGAAGGGCGCGCGCGACGGCGGGGCGTCGAGGCCGCCCAGTTCGACGATCCCGGCCAGCCGAAGCCGGCCCTCCATCGGGGTGGCGACAAACTTTGCGGAGGCGACCATGACAGGCGCACGTGGCATCGCCGAGGGCTCCCAAAGCTCGAGGTGATAGCCGCGCTCGCTCTCCAGCGGCACGTCGAGACCCATCTCGCGCGCCAGCGGCTTGGACCAGGGGCCGGTTGCCAGGACGGCGGCATCGCAATCGAGTGTCTCACCGCCGATGCGCAGGCCGGTCAAGGTGCTGCCGTCACGCACGAAGCCGGTTACTTCGCCCTTCATGACAGCTCCGCCCTGGCCTTCCAGGTGGGCCGCCAGCGCCTTGACGTAACGGCCGGGGTCAGAGATCCGTCCGTGATCGCCCATCTTCACCGCAAAAGCCTGATCCGGCGCGAAGATGCCGTCATAGGCGCGGACCGCATCGCCTTCGAGTTCCTCCCAGACGATGCCGTGACTGCGGCGGATGTCCCAGGCGAGCGCGTCGCCTTCGAACGCGGCCCGGTTCTTGTAGATGTAAAGGTAGTCGGACGGCACGATGTAGGCCTCGGCCCCGGTTCCCCTGGCGAGTGCGAAGTGTTCTTCGAGGCTGTCGGCCACGACGCCCTGTATGGCCTGCGCGATGCGGCGCGTGTCGGGTTCGTTGGCGTTGGACAGGTAACGCAGAAGCCAGGGCGCGAGTTTGGGCAGGTAGCCCCATTTCAGGAACAGCGGCTGGTTGGGGTCGAGCAGCATCTTCGGCGCTTTCCGGATCAGGCCCGGACCGGTCACCGGCACCATCGCGCAAGTGGCGAGTACGCCGCCATTGCCGTGGCTGGTGCCTTCGCCGGGTGCGGCGCGGTCGATCAGCGTGACCCGATGTCCGTCCCTTTGCAGCCAGAGCGCTGTCGAGACGCCGACGATCCCGGCCCCGATTACTGCCACATGGCGGGGTTTCCCTGTCGCTGCCGTCACCGCGTTGCGCCCCCTGTTTCTTGCGATTCGACAGGCACCAGCGTGGCAGACTTCCACAATACGTCAACAAAATGTTGACATATTGTTTTCGATATCCCCAGAGTTGACGGATGAACACGCGCACACTTGGTCCCGTTGTCTCGTCGGCCCACCTGGCGGACGGCAGTTTTCCGGAAATATCGGAGCTGGAGTTCGGGCTGATCATCGCGGCCAACGCCTTCAACCGCTGGGTGGTTCGCGCGATGACGGCGGCGGGCCAGCCCGAGCTTTCGGCGCTTGAGGTGCTGGTGCTGCACACCGTGCGGCACCGCGACCGGCCGAAGACGCTGGCTGGCATCTGCCTGGTCCTGAATGTCGAGGACACGCATACCGTGAACTACGCCGTGAAGAAGCTGGTTCAGGCCGGGCTTGTCGAGACCGGCCGGCAGGCGAAGGAAAAGACGGTCATGGCGACGGAAGCGGGGCGCCAGGCCTGTACGCGCTACCGCGAGATAAGGGAGCGTCTGTTGCTTGAAGCTGTTCTGGATCATGGGCTTGATCCCAAGGCGGTCAGCCATGTCGCGGCGGTACTTCGGATGATGTCGGGGCAGTACGACCAGGCGGCGCGGGCTGCGACGGTCCTCTGAGGCGGGTCTCAAACCGCGAAACGCTCGAGTTTGGATCGGTCGGGCGTGAGGCCGAGACCGGGGCCATCGGGGAGGCAGATGTGGCCGTCCTCGTAGCGGATCGGCTCCTCCAGGATGTCTTCGGCAAGATAGTATTTCGCCTGGTAGAATTCGCAGCCCAGCGTGATCTCGGGCGTCGCGGCAATCATGTGCGCGCCGGCCAGATGGGCGATCCCGGCCTCGAACATGTCTCCGCCATAGGCCGTGAGCCCATTGAGAGCGGCGAGGCGGGCCACTTGCTGCGCGCGGGACAACCCGCCGGCTTTCATGATCTTGACCGACACGCCGTCGCAGATCCCCTCGCGCGCGGCGCGGAGCATGTCCTCGGGGCCAAAAACGCTCTCGTCTGCCAGTAGCGGCACGTCGATCGCTGCGCGGATACGGGCCATTGCGTCGTAGTGATGCGCGCGCACGGGCTGTTCGATGAAGTCGGGCCGGAACTCGGCCACGTCCCTGACGCGGGCCAGCGCCTCGTCGATCTCGAGGCCCTGGTTGTAATCGACCCGCACCCGGAACTCTGGATAGTCCTGCGCAAGCGCTTCGAGCCGCATGACGTCGTAGGCGTGGTCCCGGAACCCCGTCTTCAGCTTCACGATCCGGACGCCGTCCAAGCGCAATCGGTCCAACAGCGCCCGGTCGCGCGCGAAATCGGGGTCGGCGAGCGAGACCGAAAGGGGCAGGCGCATTGCATTCGCTGCGACTGTCTGGCCGCTGCCGCCGAGAAGCGCATGAACCGGGACGCCCAGGAGTTTGCCCGTCAGATCGAGCAGCGCGGTCTCGAGCGCGGCCTTGGCTTCGGTGCAATGCGCGACCGCGCGTGCGGCGTCTGACATGATGGCGGTGCGCTTCGAGAGCTTGCGGCCGAGAACATGCGGCCTGATGTATCGCTCGAGCGCGGCGTGGCTTGCCTCGGGCGACCCGGTGAAGACCGCCCAGGGCGAGGCTTCGCCCCAGCCGACCGTGCCATCCTCGCTGGTCAGTGCGAGGATGATCACCTCGCAGTTGCCTTCCACCCGGCCGATCCCGTGATCGCGCGTCGATGTGACAGGCAGGGCAAGGTGCCAGGTCTCGAAGCCGGTGATGGTCTGCTGAAGCGCGTCCACGTCTTCCCCCGTTCACGGCATCTTGGAAACCGCGCGCGGCTCCGTCAATAATGCTTCGACGGGGAGGCGAAAGTGAAGGCGATGGGTGGCAAGGCGATTTACGGGGCGAGCGTGGGCATCCTGATGCTCGACGCCCGGTTCCCCCGCATCCCCGGCGACATGGGCAACGCGCGCACATGGCCTTTCCCGGTGCACTACCGGATCGTGCGTGGCGCCTCGCCGGACCTTGTTGTGCGGCAGGGTGCGACGGGAATGCTGCCGCATTTCATCGAGGCCGCCCGCGCCCTGGTTGCCGACGGCGTGGACGGGATCACCACGAATTGCGGGTTTCTCTCGCTCATGCAGGCCGATCTCCAGGCGGCGGTGCCGGTGCCGGTGGCGACCTCGTCGCTGATGCAGGTCGGTCTTGTGAATGCGCTGCTGCCTCGAAGACAACGAGCGGGCATCCTGACGATCTCGGCCAGCACGCTGACACCGGCGCACCTGGCGGCGGCCTCGGTTCCCGAGGATACACCGATCGGCTCGACCGAGGGCGGGCGGGAGTTTACCCGCGCCATTCTCGGAAATGAGGAGGAGCTCGACGTCGATGCGGCGCGCGCGGACAATGTCGAGGCGGCGCAAGGGCTGGTCGCGGCGCATCCCGAGATCGGCGCGCTGGTTCTGGAATGCACGAACATGGTGCCCTACGCGGCGAACATTCGCGCCGCGACCGGTCTGCCCGTCTTTACCATCGAGAGTTTCGTGACCTGGTTCCAGTCGGGGTTGTCGCCCCGCCGCTATCCCCTGGACTAGCCCTGCGGGCGCTCGGCCCAGCCTGCGAAGATTTTCTCCAGCGCGACCACGACGTAGTAGAGCACGATGCCGAGAAACGCCAAGGCGATCAACACCGCGAACATCAACGGGTAGTCGCTGTTGGTCTTGCCGCTGTCAAACAGCGCGCCGAGGCCGCGCCCGTGCGGGCTGACGATCTCCATCAGGTTTGTGCCGATGAAGGCAAGCGTCACCGCCACTTTCAGCGCACCGAAGAACTCGGGAAGGGTCTTGGGCAGCGCGATCTTCCAGAAGATCGTCGCCTGGCTTGCGCCGAGCGAGCGCAGGATGTCGCGGTATTCGGGTTCGAGCGTCGAGAGCCCGATCGAGACCGAAACGGCGATGGGGAAGAACGAGATCATGAAGGCGATGAGCACCGTGTTGAAGTCATGCGCGCCGACGAACATCAGCGCGACGATGGGCACCACGGTCGCCTTGGGGATCGCGTTGAAGCCGACGAGGAGTGGATAAAGAGCGTCGCGCATGGTGCGGCTGAAGCCCATGATCATGCCGAGGAACACGCCGAAGACGATGGCGATGAGCAGGCCCAGCACGGTACGCCAGAGTGTCTGCCAGCCCATGACCAGGAACAGGTTCCAGAATTTCGTGTAGGCCGCGGGCAGGTCCGAGGGCGAGGCCATGACGTAGTTCGGCCAGCCATTGGCCCAGACCAGAAACTCCCAGAACGCCAGGAACACGATGCAGGCAACGACCGGTACGGCGATCTTACGCAGCATGGCCGGCCTCCGTGCGCCCTTGCGCGATCTCGATCTGGTGGCGAAGGGTATTCAGCATCTCGGCCGCTTCCGGCGTGTAGAGATGGTCGATATCTCTCGGCCCCTTGAAATTGACATCCAGCACGTATTGCGTGCGCGCCGGGCGACCCGAGAGCACGACCACGCGATCGGCTAGAAAGATGCTTTCGCGCAGATCATGGGTGATGAGCACGCCGGTGAATGGCTCTTCGGCCTTCAGCGCGTGCATGATTTGCCAGAGGTCCTCACGGGTAAACGCGTCGAGCGCGCCGAAGGGTTCGTCGAGGATCAGCACTTCGGGCTGATGGATCAGCGCCCGGCAGAGCGAGGCGCGCTGGCGCATGCCGCCGGAGAGTTCCGAGGGCCGTTTGTCCTCGAAGCCTTCAAGCCCGACAAGCTTCAGCAGATGCCGCGCCCGCGCCTCGCCGTCGGCCTTGGATAGTTTCGTCGGCACGATCTCGAGCGGCAGGAGCACGTTTTTCAGGATCGAGCGCCATTCCAGCAGCACCGGGTTCTGGAACGCCATGCCCACCGTCGAACGCGGTGAGGTTACGCGGCTTCCGTGCAGCCAGACCTCGCCCTCGTCGGGTTTCATCAGCCCGGCGATCAGCCGCGTCAGTGTGGACTTTCCGCAGCCCGAGGGGCCGACGACTGCAACGAAACCGCCTTCGGGCACCGAGACGTCTAGACCGTCGAGCACCGGCAACGGGCCGCTTGCAGTCCGATAGGCGTGGCGTACGCCCCTGATGTCGATCAAGGCCTCGGACATGGGCGCCTCTCGTGTTTCATCGGTCCGGAAATATCCTGGGGGGTCCGGGGGGCAAGGCCCCCCGGCGGGGCGACGGGCGAAGCCCGGCGCAACCTAGTTCAGCTTGAACCCGCCGTCCGGCAGGTAGGCGTCGGTGAAGTAGAGCGACGCGTCCGGCGTTCCCTGGAACTCGTAGGTCTTGCCAAGCTGGACGATGGCCGCATCCATGCGTGCCGCGTCGATGCCGCCGAAGCCGTTCGCCTTGACCCAGTCTGTCGCCACGTTCTGGTCGATGGCCATTTGCAGACGCTCGGTCTCGAGCGCGGCATCGGCGGCCGGGTTGCGCTCGATCAGGCTTGCGATCCCCGCATCGGGGTTTGCCATGACGTCGGTCCAGCCCTTGGCGACCGCGCCGAGGAAACTCTTGACGGTATCGGCGTTCTCCGCCGCCCAATCGGTATTTACCAGGATCGCGTTGCCATAGAGTTGCAGTCCGTGATCGGCCATCAGGATATTCGAGATATCGTCGGCCTCGACACCGAGGCGCTTGAGGTTGACGACCGACGAGAAGGAGAACCCGGTGATCGCGGCCACGTTGCCTTCGGCCAGCATCGGCTCACGGGTCGGGAAGCCGACCGGCTCGACGGTGACGGCACTGGCGTCGATCCCGGTCTCGTCGACAAAAACCGGCCATTGCGCCCAGGCACCGTCCGGCGGCGGTGCGCCGAGAATCTTGCCTTCGAGGTCCTTCGGCTCGGAGACACCGAGCGACTTGCGGCCCACGATGGCGAAGGGGGGCTTGTCATAGATCATCATCACGGCGGTGACGGGGGCGCCGGGGTTCTGGTCGAGAAACTT
>JAJDOD010000079.1 GCA_022340315.1 Silicimonas sp.
TCTGGATTTCGACGATGCGCAGCACCCTGTTGTCGTCGCTTTCGAGGTGGTCGGAGCTGGGCCGTTCCTGTCGGCGGCGTCTGGGCGCCCGGACGATCTCTTCACCCATGACGGGCAGATCACCAAGCAACCGGTGCGCGCGCTGACGCTGTCGGCTCTCGCGCCGCGTCCGGGCGAGCGGCTCTGGGATATCGGTGCCGGGTCTGGCTCGATAGCGCTGGAATGGCTTTATTGCGCACCGGAGATGGCGGCAACTGCCTTCGAGCGGCGCGCGGACAGGGCCGCGGTGATTGCGGGGAATGCCGAGCGGCTTGGCCTGGCGGATCGCGAGTTCCAAGTCGTGCCGGGGGAAGTTCCCGAGGCGCTTGTTGGTCACCCCAAGCCGCAGGCGGTGTTCGTGGGCGGCGGTCTAGGGCCTGATCTTCTGGCTTGGTTGGAGGCCAATCTTGTCGCCGGCACGCGCGTTGTCGCGAACGCTGTCACGCTGGAGACGCAGGGGCTGGTTAGTGAGGCGGCATCGCGGTTGGGCGGGTCGCTATTGAAGATCGACCTGTCCGAGGCCGAGCCCTTGGGCGGTTTCAGAAGTTGGCGGCCGGCGCGAACGCTGGTTCAGTGGAGCGTGACACTGTGAAGGTTGCCGGGTTCGGTTTCCGGAAGGGCGCGCGCATTGAAAGCCTCGTCGCGGCGCTTGATGCGGCGGGCGGTGCGGAAGGCGTGACCCGGATCGCAACGGAGGCCGGGAAGGCGGAGACCGAGATATTCCGCGCCCTTGCCGCGCGGCTGGGATTGCCGGTAGAGCCGGTGACGCAAGAGGCGCTGGGCTGGGCCACGGTGGAAACGCAGTCGGAGAAGAGCAGGGCGATGTACAGAACCGGAAGTCTGTCGGAGGCGGCGGCGTTGATCGCGGCCGGACCGGGCGCGCGGCTCTTGGCACCGCGCGCGATCTCGGCAGACAGCATGGCGACGTGCGCGATCGCGGAGGCAGAGACATGACGGTGCATTTCATCGGCGCGGGGCCCGGTGCTGCAGACCTTATCACGTTGCGCGGGCGAGACCTGATCGCCGCCTGCCCGGTCTGCCTTTACGCGGGGTCGCTGGTGCCGGAGGCGGTGCTGGCGCATTGCCCCGAGGGCGCGCGGATCGTGAACACGGCGCCGCTCGACCTCGACGCGATAGTTGCCGAATGTATCTCGGCTCAGAAGGCGGGGCTGGATGTGGCGCGGCTGCATTCGGGCGATCTCTCGGTCTGGTCGGCGATGGGCGAGCAGATGGCGCGGCTGAAGGCCTTGGGCATCCCTGTGACAGTCACGCCGGGTGTGCCCGCCTTTGCCGCCGCGGCGGCGGCGCTGGAATGCGAGCTGACCTTGCCCGGAGTTGCGCAGTCGGTGGTGCTGACGCGGACCTCGGGGCGGGCTTCTGCGATGCCGGAGGGCGAGCGGCTTGCCAATTTCGCGGCGACGGGGGCGACGCTGGCCATTCACCTGTCGATACACCGGCTTGAGGATGTCGTGGCCGAACTGGTGCCATTCTACGGTGCGGATTGTCCCGTCGCGGTGGTGTTCCGGGCAAGCTGGCCGGATGAGCAAATTCTTCGCGGGACGCTTGCGGACATCGCGGGGCGGATGGATGCGGGCATCAACCGAACGGCTTTGATCCTTGTCGGACCGGCGCTGGCGGGCGAGACAGAGGTGCGCTCGGCGCTGTATTCGGCAGAATACGACCGGCGTTACCGGCCGCAGTCGGCAGAGAGCCCGTTCTCGTCACTGGAGGAGGAATGATGCCGCCGGGACTTCTCGTCTCTGCCCCGTCTTCGGGCACTGGCAAGACCACGGTGACGCTTGGCCTCCTGCGCGCCTTTGCCGAGGACGGGCTGACGGTCCAGCCGTTCAAGAGCGGGCCGGATTACATCGACCCCGCGTTTCACGAAGCGGCGGCGGGGCGGAAGAGTTTCAACCTGGATACCTGGGCAATGGATGAAGGCTTGCTTTCGGCCATTGCGGGCGAGGGGACCGGTGCGGACCTGGTAATCGGCGAGGGGTCGATGGGTCTTTACGACGGTGTGGCCACGCGCGGCGCGACCGGGTTCGGGTCGTCGGCCGAGACCGCGCGGCGGATGGGCTGGCCGGTGGTGCTGGTTCTGGACGTGGGCGGGCAGGCGCAGTCGGCGGCGGCCACGGCATTGGGGTTCCGGGAGTACGGCGCAGGATTGCCCTTCGCGGGCGTGATCCTGAACCGCGTCGCCTCGCCCCGGCACGAGCGGCTGACGCGGCTGGGGATGGAGAAGGCGGGTCTGCGCGTTCTGGGCGTGTTGCCGCGCCGGGGCGATCTGGCGCTGCCGGAGCGGCACCTGGGGCTGATCCAGGCGGTCGAGCATCCCGACCTGGACGCGGCGATCTCGGGTTATGCGTCGTTCCTGCGGGAGCATGTGGACCTTGCGGCGATCCGGGAGGCGGCGGGGACTGCTCTTGTGGCGCGAGGCGGTGATTTGCCGAGACCGCCGGCACAGCGGATCGCGCTGGCGCAGGATGCGGCGTTTTCGTTCACCTATCCGCATTTGCTGGAAGGGTGGCGTCGTGCGGGGGCCGAGGTTCTGCCGTTTTCGCCGCTGGCCGATGAGGCGCCCGACCCGGATGCCGACCTTGTGTGGCTGCCGGGTGGCTACCCCGAGTTGCATGCTGGGCGTCTCGCGGCGGCAGAGCGGTTTCGCGCCGCCCTCCGTCACCACGCCGAAACGCGCCCCGTGCATGGCGAATGCGGTGGGTACATGGCGCTGGGCGAGGGACTGACCGACAAGGACGGCGTGCGGCACCGGATGGCGGGGCTTCTGGGGCTTGAGACATCCTACGAGAAGCGGAAGTTCCACCTTGGCTATCGCCGCGCGGTGTTGAAGGTGCCGATGCCGGGCTTTCCCGAGCGCGCTGCGTTGAGGGGGCACGAGTTCCACTACTCGACCATCCTGGCCGAGCCTGACGAGCCGCTTGCCTTCGTGGCGGATGCCGACGGCAATCCGGTGCCGGAGACCGGGTCGCGCCGAGGGAACGTGACAGGCACGTTTTTCCATCTGATCGCGGAGGACGGCGCATGACGGGTTTCGTCAGTTTCGTCGGGTCCGGGCCGGGCGATCCGGAGTTGTTGACGCTGAAGGGGGCGGACCGGTTGAAACGGGCCGATGCGGTGCTGTATGACGACCTGTCATCGGGGGCGATCCTGGATCACGTGCGCAAGGGGGCCGACCTGGTCAGCGTCGGCAAGCGAGCGGGCCGCGCTTCACCCCGGCAGGACCATGTAAGCCGACTGTTGGTGGACTACGCCTCGGCGGGTGGGCGCATTGTACGGCTGAAGTCGGGCGATGGCGGCGTGTTCGGGCGGCTTGAGGAAGAGCTGAACGCGCTTCATGCGGCGGGCATTCCGTTCGAGATCGTGCCCGGCGTGCCCTCGGCCTGCGCGGCGGCGGCGGCGGCTGGAATGCCGTTGACCCGGCGGCTGACCGCGCGGCGGCTTCAATTCGTCACCGGTCACGACGTGTCCGGAGCCTTGCCGGATGACCTGAACATGGCGGCGCTGGCCGACTGTCACGCGACCACGGTGGTCTACATGGGACGGCGAACCTTCGCGGGTATGGCGGAGATGTTGTTGGCGAACGGACTGCCCGGCGAGACACCGGCCATGCTGGCCGAGGGTGTTTCGACCGAAAATGAGCGATTTCTGCGCAGCACTGTCGCGGAACTCGCGTCTCTGCTGGCAAAGGAAGAGCCGTCCAAAGCGCCGGCGCTGATCCTTTATGGAGCTCTGGCGCCGGAATATTTATAGAAACTACATGGCGCTGGTTGGCCGGGTGTCCGGCAGGCTGATGCGCGCCACCTGCTCGGCGATCGGATCGGTCGAGAGCGGGTGGGTGTCCGAGGAGTAATCCGCCGGATCGCCGATGTCCTTCCACCTGCCGCCGTGATAGACTTCAAGCGAGGAAAACCGCGCCTTGTAGCCCATCTTGGTCGATCCCGCGACCCAGTAGCCGAGATAGACATAAGGCAACCCCGCCTCGCGGGCGATCTCGATATGGTCGAGGATGACATAGGTGCCGAGGCTCGATGCCGAGGCAGCGGGATCGTAGAAGCTGTAGACCATCGAGAGACCGTCATCGAGCATATCCGTCAGGCAGACGGCGCGCAGCGCGCGTTCATCACCGTCATGGTCGGCGTATTCGACAACGCGGCTTCGGACCGGGGTTTCCTCGATCATCGCGGCGAACTCGAAGATATCCATATCCGCCATGCCGCCGTCAGCGTGACGCTGGTCGAGATAGGCGCGGAAGAGCGCGTATTGTTCCTCGGTCGCCCAGGGCGATGTTGCTTCGCGGCGGAGATTCGGATTGCGGCGTATCGTACGGCGCTGGCTTTTCGACGGTTTGAAGTCGGCCACCCTGATGCGAGCTGAGAGACAGGCCGAGCATTCCGCACAGGACGGCCGGTAGAGCACGTTCTGGGAGCGTCGAAACCCTTGTTTTGAAAGGGCATCGTTCAGTTGCTCGGAATGGTCGCCCTGAAGTGCGGTGAACAGCTTCCGCTCCATCCGCCCGTCGAGATACGGGCATGGCTGCGGCGCCGTCACATAGAACTGCGGCGCGATTGGAAGCGTGTGGCGCATGTCTCAGCCCTGGGCGATGTCGCACGTTTGAGGCAGAGACTAGCAATCTCCGCGCCGCGCGCCAATCCCCCCCATAACGGTGGGGTCAGCCGGCGCGGCGGTTGATTGCGGCGGTTCCCAGGACGGTGTCGGTAAGGCCCTGGCGCCGCAGGGTCATCAGCATCATCGCCATCGAGACGAGTTGCAGCGGGAACGTGACCACCGAGAAGGCGTATCCGGCGGTGTGGAGAAACGCGGTGCCTCCGTCGAGAGGCTGTCCGCCCCGGTCGCGCAACTCGATCGCCGCGAAGCGCATGCCCGGCGTGGCGGAGCGGGAGGCGAGGCTGCTCCAGCGGTAGAGAAAGCTCACGCAAAAGTAGAGAAATGGCAGGAAAAAGAGCGGGATGAGGAAGCCGAGAAAGGTCAGAACCACGACGATTGCCGAGATCAGGATCACGTCGATACCCCAGGCGATCAAACGCTTCGCCGGTACGTCACGGTAGAACTCGGCGTGGTAGTCGGGGTCCGGCAGTCCGGATGGGCGGGGGCGGTAGCTGCGGGTCATGTCCATCGTGATAGCACTTTTTCGGGTGTTTCGGCGGCCCCGCAGAAGGGGGACGGGATGCGGGGCCGCCTTTGAGGGCGAAGGGACGGGAGAGTGCCCCTTCGCCGGACGGATCAGGCCGGTTCGGCTTCGCCGTCGATCGTGTCTTCGTTTTTCTTGCGGGCGCGGTCCTCCATGAACTGGTCGAACTCGGCCTTGTCCTTGGCGTCTCGCAGGCGTTGGAGGAAGGCTTCGAAGGCATCCTGTTCATCCTGCAGGCGGCGCAGCGTTTCGGCCTTGTAGGCGTCGAACGCGGTGTTGCCGCTGGACTTGAAGGCGTTTGCCGCGTGGCGGGTGCGGCGGCTGCAGTTTCCACTGAACATGCGATTACTCCAGATCATGTAGCCCAGAAGGGCGAGGCCAATCGGCCAGAAGAAGACGAAGCCGAGGACCATGGCGACGATCCAGGCGGGCTTGCCGCGCTCGTCGAGCCACCGTTCGCTGCGCCTCAGCCAGTTGTCCCGGCGGGCCGGGTTGGCGGTCATCGTCGCGGTAGTCATGTGTTAGCTCCTGTTGTCGATCAATGTGAATGTCTTTCACATCATCGATATCGGGGAAGCGGACAGAGAGTTCAATGGAAAATGTGAATGTTTTTTACATTTACTTGTTAGATGTCTGTTTTCGTTGGATTCATTTTACGTCGGATGATCAGGCTGCCCGGTGAATCGAGCCCTTTCGGCCCCTGAAAGGCGCAGAAGGTCCTCGGGGGAAATCCGAAAAATATGGCGCGGCGTGCCTGCGGCGGCAAAGACCGAACTGAACTGGGATAGCCGCGGATCGAAGAAGGAGAGGGGTGGCACGCGATGCGCCAGCGGTGCCACGCCGCCGATGGCAAAGCCGGTTCTTTCGCGGACAAAGGCTGCATCAGCGCGGCCAAGCGGTTCGCCCGCAAGCGCGCTGGCCAATGCGGCGTCGACCTGGTTGCCGCCCGCGGTGATAAAGAGAAGGGTGCTGTCGCTGCTCTCGCCCCGAAAGATGATCGACTTGGCGATCTGGTCGATCTCGCACCCCGCCTCGCGCGCGGCATCTGTCGCCGTGCGGGTCTCGCCGGGCATTTCCAGGACTTCCGCCGCGACGCCGGCGGCGGCGAGAGCGGCGGTCACGCGTTTCAGGCTCTTGCTCATGGCGGCAACTTCCCGGCGTTGGTGGCGGTTGGCAAGCGGGTCATGCGTATTTTCCAAGAGATGAAGCACAATTTTAATCGAAATGTCCGTGTCAGTTGGTAACGTCTCTCCATGACGACGTTTGAAAGCCGGGTCCGCCGCCTGCCGCATGTTTTTGACCGTGATCGCGGCCGGGATGCGCTGGGCCATGTGCCGGGGCTGGAAAGCGTTCTTGCCGAACTGGTGGAGGGAGCGGCCGGAAGTTCACCGCACCTGGCCGATCTTGTCCGGCGCGAGGGCGCGTGGCTGGCCGAAGGGCTTCATATGCCGCCCGAGGAGGTTTTCGCCGCCATACTTGAGGCGCCGGTGGAGTCGGTTGCCGGTGATCTGAGGCGGAAGAAGGCGCGCGGCGCGCTTCTGATCGCGCTGGCGGACCTGGCCGGGGTCTGGAACCTGGAGGAGGTCACCGGGGCGCTGACGAAACTGGCCGATCACGCCGTCGACGTGGCACTTCAGGCGGCGATCGCCCCGCAGATCACGCGCGGCAAGCTGCCTGGGCTGGGCGAGGAGGACCTCGCCGAGGCCGGTGGGCTGGCGGTGATTGCGATGGGCAAGATGGGGGCGTTCGAGCTGAACTATTCCTCGGACATCGACCTGATCTGCCTGTTCGACGAAATCCGTTTCGAGCCGGATGACTATGCCGAGGCGCGCACCGCCTTCGTCAAGGTCGTGCGGGCGATGTGCCACACTCTGAGCGACCGGACGGCAGACGGCTATGTGTTCCGGACCGATCTGCGCTTGCGACCCGATGCCTCGGTCACGCCCGTGGCGCTCTCGATGGAAGCGGCTGAGCGTTACTACGAGAGTTTCGGGCGGACCTGGGAACGTGCGGCCTACATCAAGGCGCGCACGGCAGCGGGGGACATTGCAGCCGGAGACCGTTTCCTCGAGGCGTTGACGCCTTTTGTCTGGCGGCGGCATCTCGACTATGCGGCGATCCGCGATGCCCAGGACATGCGGCTCAGGATACGGGACCACAAGGGGCTGACACGCCCGATTTCGCATCTGGGCCACGACCTCAAGTTGGGGCAGGGGGGCATTCGCGAGATCGAGTTTTTCACGCAGACCCGGCAGTTGATCGCGGGCGGGCGGGATCCCGACCTGCGGGGGCGAGAGACGGTCAGGATGCTCGACCGACTTGCCGAGAAGGGGTGGGTGCCCGAAGAGGATGCGCGCCAGTTGCAGGCGGATTACCGTGCGCTGCGCGAAATGGAGCACCGCGTCCAGATGATCGCCGATCAGCAGACGCATCACTTGCCCGAGACGACAGAGGATTTCGCACGGCTGGCGGCGCTTGCCGGAGTGCCGCCTGAGGTATATGCGCGCGATACAGAAGAGCGGTTGGCCCGCGTGTCGCGTCTGACGGAAGGTTTCTTTCAGCCATCCGGGTTCGCCAAGGGCGGCGCGGGGCCCGACAACACGCTTCTTTCGCGCTGGTCCGCCTTTCCCGCATTGCGCAGCCCTCGCTCGGTCGAGATCCTCAAGCGCGTCTGGCCACGTGTGGAGGCCCGGCTGGACGAGGCAGGAAACCCGGAAGAGGCGCTGTCTCACTTTGAGAGTTTTCTCAAGGGGTTGCCTGCGGGTGTTCAGCTATTTTCGCTGTTCGAGGCTAACCCGCAGCTTCTGGATTTGGTGATCGACATCGTCGATACGGCACCGGGGCTTGGGCAATACCTGACGCGGCACGCGGGCGTCTTCGATGCGGTGATCGGGGGACAGTTTTTCGAGGACTGGCCAGGGGAAAGCTTGTTGGCCCGCCGCCTGGGCGAGGCGCTGGCCGAGGAGGTGGACTACGAGAAGAAACTCGACCGCGCGCGCGCCTGGGAAAAGGAATGGCATTTCCGCGTCGGGGTCCACTTTCTGCGCGGGCTGACCGATGCCGAAACCACGGGGCGGCAGTACGCCGATCTTGCCGGCGCCGTTGTCCGGGCACTCTGGCCCGTGGTGGTCGGCGAGTTCGCGGTCAAGCATGGTCCGCCGCCCGGTCGTGGAGCCGGTGTTGTCGCGATGGGGTCGCTCGGGGCGGGGCGGCTCACGGCGTCGTCCGACCTTGACATGATCGTGATCTTCGATGCCGAAGGAGCAGAGGCTTCCGAGGGCCGTCGGCCGCTTGCGACGCGGACGTATTTCGCAAGGCTGACGCAGGCGTTGGTGACCGCGCTATCCGCGCCGATGTCCGAGGGGCG
>JAJDOD010000080.1 GCA_022340315.1 Silicimonas sp.
ATGGCCGCTTCCGGGTCCTGGCCATTCCAGGTGAACCTGCTTCAGGGCGACAATGCGCCTGTCGCGAGTGTCATTCCGGAGGAAGGCGTGACCGGCTGGGCCGATACCACGATGATGCACGCGGATGCCGCCAACCCCAACTGCGGTTACATGTGGATGGAGCACACCCTGACCTCGAACCTTATGTCGGACCTCTCGGTCTGGTTCGGGGCCAATCCTGCGGTTCTTGCCGCCTGCACGGACGGACGCGGCATGCAGACGGCCGAAGGCTGCACGAAGAACGGGCTCGACGATTTCGAGAAGGTCCGGTTCTGGCAGACGCCGGTGACCAGCTGCGAAAGCCAGGGCGAATGCGTTCCCTACTATCGCTGGGTGTCCGACTATATCGGCGTCATTGGTGGACGGTGACAGCAACACCCGACCCGCGCGGCCTTCGGGCCGCGCGGATCAGGAAGATACCATGACATCCGCTGTAACTTTCAATGCGGTCTCGCGCCATTACGGCAAGGTCCGGGCCGTCGATCGGGTCACCCTCGATATCGCACCGGGCGAGTTCTTCGCCCTTCTGGGCCCTTCGGGTTCGGGCAAGACGACCTGCTTGCGGCTGATTGCCGGTTTCGAGCAGCCCACATCAGGCACGATCTCGATCTTCGGTCAGGACGCCACCCTGACGCCACCCTATCGCAGACCGGTCAACACGGTGTTCCAGGACTACGCGCTGTTCCCGCACCTTTCGGTCGAGGACAACGTGGCCTACGGACTGATGATCGCCGGCGAGGACAAGGACGAGCGTCGCCGGAAGGCGCACGAGGCGCTTGAACTCGTTGCCCTTTCCGGTTTTGGGGCGCGCAAGCCTTCCGAGCTCTCGGGCGGGCAGCGGCAGCGCGTTGCACTTGCGCGGGCGCTCGTGATGCAGCCCAAGGTGCTCTTGCTGGACGAGCCACTGGGGGCGCTTGATCTCAAGCTGCGCGAGCAGATGCAGGGCGAGTTGAAATCGCTCCAGCGTCAGCTTGGCATCACCTTCGTTTTCGTGACGCATGACCAGGGCGAGGCCCTGTCGATGTCGGACAGGATAGCGGTCTTCAACGAGGGCAGGATCTGGCAGATCGGCAGTCCGGCGGAGGTCTATGACCGGCCCGAGACGCCTTTCGTGGCCGATTTCGTGGGCTCCTCCAACGTGCTGCCGCCCGAGATGGTGTCCGGTCTCACCGGAGTGTCCGCACCGGCAAGCCTGAGACCCGAAGCCATCACCTTGGGCAGCGGGGAACTGAAGGGGAAAGTTCTGAGCCACGCGTTCATCGGTGCGGCGACCCGCATCGAGGTCGCGGTGCCACGGACAACACTCAACGTGCTGGTCGCGAAGGACAAACCGGTTCCACCCATAGGCTCGGAGGTCAGTCTGGACTGGTCCCGCGACGCGTTGCACATCATGGAGCGCGCCGATGGCTGAGGCGCTGGCGGCCCGCGTTTCAGACGGCCTTTGGCGACGGCCCGGACTGCTGCTTCTGCTCCTTGTCGTGCCGCCGCTGCTTTGGCTGGGGATCGTCTATCTCGGGTCGCTCTTTGCATTGCTCGCGCAGAGTTTCTTCTCCATCGACGAGTTTTCGGGGCTGGTGAAACACGAGTTCACGCTCAAGACCTATGGCGAACTGTTCCGTGCGTCCAATTTCGACATCCTCGTCAGAACGATCCTGATGGCCTCGGCTGTCACCATCGGCGCCGCGATCGTTGCGTTTCCGATCGCCTACTATGCCGCGCGCTATGCGCGGGGAAGATGGAAGGCGGTGTTCTACCTCGGGATCATGCTGCCCTTGTGGTCGAGCTATCTTGTGAAGGTGTATTCCTGGAAGTTGATCCTGGCGAAGGAAGGCATTCTGAACTGGTTGTTCGAGACGCTTCACCTGTCGTGGGTTCTCAATGCCTATCTTGCGATCCCCGGCATCGGGGGAAATTCGCTGTCGGTCAGCTGGACAGGCACGTTCCTCGTCTTCCTCTACGTCTGGCTGCCTTTCATGATCCTGCCGGTACAGGCGGCCCTGGAACGGGTGCCGCCCTCCATGCTCGAGGCAAGCGGTGATCTTGGCGCGAAGCCTGGCCAGACCCTCCGGTACGTCGTTCTGCCCCTCGCGCTGCCCGGAATAATCGCCGGGTCGATCTTCACGTTCTCTCTGACCATGGGGGACTACATCATTCCCCAGATCGTCGGAACCTCGGCCCGAATGATCGGTCAGGCGGTCTACCAGTTCCAGGGAACGGCAGGCAACATCCCCCTTGCCGCGGCCTTTGCCGTCGTGCCGATCGCGGTCATGGGCGTCTACCTGACGGTAGCGAAGCGAATGGGAGCATTCGATGCACTCTAGGGCTTCACTGGGTCTCAGGATCGCGGCGGTCGGCGGGCTTCTGTTCCTGCATCTGCCGATCCTGCTGATATTCGTCTATGCCTTCACCACCGAGGACAAGTCCTATCAGTGGCCACCGCCGGGCTATACGCTCGACTGGTTTTCGGTCGCCTGGAACCGCCCGGACGTGTGGCAGGCGTTGAGCCTGTCGCTCAAGGTAGCAGCGATCTCAACTGCCATTGCCATGATTCTCGGAACGCTTTGCGCCGCAGCGGTGGCCAGGTCGAAGTTCTTCGGCCGCGAGGTGATCTCGCTTCTGGTTATCCTGCCGATTGCGCTGCCCGGCATCATTACCGGCATTTCCCTCCGTTCCGCCTTCAACATCGCCGATATCCCCTTCAGCTTCTGGACCATCGTACTGGGCCACGCGACGTTCTGCATCGTGGTGGTCTACAACAACGCGGTCGCGAGGTTTCGCCGCACGTCCGGAAGCCTGGTCGAGGCGTCGATGGACCTTGGCGCGACCTATTTCCAGACCCTGCGCCACGTGATCCTGCCGAACATCGCCACCGCACTTCTGGCGGGCGGCATGCTGGCCTTTGCTCTCAGCTTTGACGAGGTGATCGTGACGACGTTCACGGCAGGCCAGCAGCAGACCCTGCCGATCTGGATGCTCGAGGAGCTGGTACGCCCGCGTCAGCGCCCGGTCACCAACGTCGTCGCAATGGTCGTGGTGATTGTCACCTTCCTGCCGATACTTGGCGCCTACTACCTGACGCGCGGCACGGAAACGGTCGCCGGCCAGGGGAAATGACGTCCGCGCCGGCACGCGCTTCGAGGCCCGGCGCCGCTTCCGAAACCTGACCGATTCCGGCTCCCGCCTAGCCGCCCGTAAGGCGTCTCATCAGGAAGACGTCCGCGTCCGGGGCAAGCTCCTGCGACCAGTCATTCCGATAGACGGTCCCATCGACGACCACCGCGACCTCGCTTCTGATCGGCTCCTTCAGTCCCGGATACCGATCCTGCAACTTGCCCAGCAGTTCGCGGATCGTACCGGCCTCGATCTCCAGCTTCCTTTGGTTGTCCGCCAGCGGCACAAGTCCGCTCCATAGGGTCACTTCGACCATCAGGGGCTTTTTCTGGCGAGCGCCGCAAGGATGCGTGGTGGAGACATCGGGATATGGATCATCCGCACGCCCACCGCGTTCGAAATTGCATTGGCGATCGCCGCCAAAGGGGGCACGATCGAGGTTTCGCCCACACCGCGTACACCGTAGGGGTGCTTCGGGTTGGGGATCTCGAGGATCTGCGTGTCGATCATCGGCAGGTCGGAACAGACCGGTATGCGGTAATCGAGGAAACCCGGGTTCTGGAGCCGGCCATCGTCGCCGTAGATGTATTCCTCGTTGAGTGCCCATCCGATCCCCTGCGCCGCGCCACCCTGGTACTGTCCCTCGACGTAGGTGGGGTGCACGGCCTTGCCGGCGTCCTGAATGACCGTGTAGCGGACGATCCTTGTTGCTCCGGTCTCCGGATCGACCTCGACGTCACAGATATGCGTCGCAAAGGACACGCCGGCGCCGTCCGCGACAAGCTCGCTATGCCCGGCTATCGGGCCGCCGGTCTTGCCGGACTCAGCGGCGATGTCCTTCACCGAGAGCGGTGGCAGGTTGCCGTGTTTTTCGCCACTTGCCTTTGCGTGACCATCTTCCCAGTAGACCTCCTCAAGCGGGATGTCCCAAGTCAGCGCAGCCCGGCCGCGCATGACCTCGATCGCGTTTCGCGCTGCCGATATCGTGGCCATGGACGACGAAAATGTGCCCCGGCTTCCATCGGTCATGTCATTGTAGCCCAGCGTCGCGGTGTCGGCGACGACGGCCTTTACGTCGTCATATGCAATGCCAAGTTCTTCGGCCGCGATCAGCGAAAGCGATGCGCGGGATCCGCCCACGTCGACCGTGCCGACGGCCAACGTGACCGTGCCATCTGCATTGACGTTGAGATCGGTGCAGGTCTGACCCCCAAAGTTGAACCAGAAACCGCAGGCCATGCCGCGGCCCTGGTTCGGGCCGAGAGGCGCGCTCATGTGGGGATGCGACTTGGCGGCCTCCAGCGTGGGCCCGATTCCGATCGGTCCGTAGACGGGGCCGTAGGAGGACTTGGTGCCTTCGCCTGCGGCATTCTGGATGCGGAACTCGACCGGGTCGATGCCAATCTTCTGGGCGAGTTCATCTATCACGCTCTCGACGGCAAAAGCGGCCATCGGCGCGGACGGCGCGCGATAGGCAGCGACCTTCGGCCGGTTGACCAGCACCTCGAAGCCGACCGTCCTGACGTGCTCGAGATCGTAGCAGGCAAAGGAGGTCATGGCGCCCAGCTCGGCCCAGATGCTTGCATATGGGCCGTTGGTATAACGCAGCTCGGCTGTGGCCGCGGTAATCTTTCCGTCCTTTCGAGCGCCGATCTTCACGTCAATCGACGTCGCGCTGGTCGGACCCGAGGCACGGAACACCTCTTCGCGTGACATGACCATCTTGACCGGTCGTCCTGCCTTGCGCGAAAGCGCCAGTGCCACCGGCTCGATCCAGACATGCGTCTTGCCGCCGAAACCGCCGCCGATCTCGGACGAGGTCACGCGAAGTTTCGAGACATCGAGGCCAAGCAGGCTGGCGCATGTCTGGCGGTAGACGAAATGGCCTTGCGTGCAGACCCAAAGCTCGGCCGTCCCGTCGGAATTGCAGCTCGCCACGCAGGCGTGTGGCTCGATATA
>JAJDOD010000096.1 GCA_022340315.1 Silicimonas sp.
TCCCAGCGCAGGCTCTCGTCCGTTGCAAGCGCGGCCTCCACTTCGGCGCGTTCGGCGTCATCAAGGGTGCCGTTCAGATAAAACGGCAGAAGTTCCTCGATGCGGCGGCGGTTATCGTCTGTTCCAGTCATGTCGCTCGTACTCCCATCCTGCCGGACAGGCAGCGAGCGAGCAGTTTCTTGGCGTGAAACACACGGGTCTTGACCGTGCCCTCCGCGGTGCCAGTCGCCTCGGCGATCTCACGGTAACCCATTTCGTGGAAAAACGTCATCTCCACCGCCAGGCGATGCTCCGCCTTGAGTTCGTCGAGACAGAAGCGGACATGTCCCGCCTCCTCCGCCGCCGCGATGTCGCGGAAGGTATCGACGCTTTCGTCGATCTCCTCCGGCATCTCGTCGGTCACCGTGACCCTTGCACCTTTTCTGAACCTGTCCATCGTCTTCCTGTAGGCAATTCCAAAAAGCCAGGTCCTGACGGTGGATCGGCCCTCGAACTTTGCCGCCGAGCGCCAGACCTCCATGAAGACCTCATGAAGTATGTCGCGGGCCTCGTGCGGATCGTTCAATTTCGAGGTGACAAATCTGAAAACCGGAAGTTCGAAGTCGCGGTAGAACGCGGTGAAGGCCGCCCGGTCGCCGTTGGCGATACCGGTGAGGAGGAAGGCGGGATCAGCCCCGGCCATCGTCAGCGGCTGGCCCCGAAGGACGCGCCCCCGCCCATGCGACGCGCCGGCGATGCGGCCACCGGCCGACCGTTGGCATCAAGCGCGACAACACGCCATAGCGCGGCGTCGGCGCGTCGGATGCGATCGAAGGTGAAGGGTTTCAGGCGTGCGCTTGTCGCGCCACCCGGCAGGTCTACTGCCGCGACCCTTCGACCAGCAAGACCACCGGTGCCGGAGGCGCGGAAAAACTCGAGCCGATAGAGCGACGCCCCCGGCACACCATCCCACGAGAAACGGGTCGAAGGCGTGACCGCCTTGCCCGGGGCCGGCGAAAGCAGTCCCAGCGCGTCGGGACCCGCGGCTCCGGTCACCACGTAGGTCAGGATCGGGAAAGTTCCTGCAGTGTCGGCGCCTGCCGACGGTCCGGGCAGCAGCCGCACCCGGTAGAGACCCGGCCGGTCGGTCGGAAGCGCGGGGCTTTCGATGACGCTGGTTCTCGATCCGGCAAGCGTGGTGCGTACCCGGCCGACCGGCCGGAAGGCGGCACTGCCCGTACCGGCTGGACCGGAGACCTGCCAGATACCATCGAAGCGTCCCGCGCCTGCGCTTGTCAGCCGAAGGACCGCCGCAAGCGGCGCGCCCTCGTCGACGATCGCATAGTAGCTGCCATCGTCGAACCTCAACGAGGCGTTCCGGACGGAAAGCTCCCCGCCGCTGCCCAGCGTCAGCGCCACGTTCTCCACTACGGCGCCGCTGCCATCGTTCCAGCTGCGCTGGTAGACGACGGTACTGCCCGACGCGAGTGCCGCGATGGCGGCGCGGCTGATGCGGATACGGTCCGAAAAGCGATGCGTGCTGACGCCCGCCGCAGAGACCCGCTTGGAGAGCCGCCGTCCCGGGGTTTCCGCGACCGGCCCGCCGATGACGGTACCCGAGGCGCTTTCCAGCGTGACCGGCAGGCTCGTCGTCACTTCCACCCGCCAGCGCAAAGTCACCAGGGCACTACCACGTTCATTGACCACGATGGGATCGGGCGAGACGCTGACACCGGTCACCGTGGCTCCGGCAGCGAACGGCATGGCGAACAGCGACGCAACAACGAGAAGAAAACGAATACGAAGCATCAGAATCCTCCCCGCGTGAAATTGGTCTGGTGGCGCAACATCAGACCCACGAACCATTCGGGATCTTGAGTGCTTTCAACCGCATCACCACCTTCGGCCCAGCCACCGCTGAAGATCAGATCGGTGGCGGGCGCGAAACTCCAGGTCAGGTCTGCACCGATGCTCGCCCCATCGACGGCGCCGGGCGCACCGTAGTCGTACCACGTCACCTCCGTCGACGCCGTCCATTTTCCCGGTACGATCTCGTAGGACAATGATAGCCCGAATTCAGTATCGTAGAACGCTCCCAGGGGTTCATCGTTCCAGGTGACCGCCGCATTCAGCGCCATGTCGATCTTCTCACCATCGCTCCAGTCGAGCGTTCCGTCGATCCGGTGCGATACCAGATCGGCCGGAACAGCGGCCTGGTCGTCGAAATCGGAATAGGTGTAGGTCGCACTCCAGCCCCAGAGATCATGCTGCACGACAAGCCCGCCATAGACCTCGAGCGACAGGAAATCCGCCGGATCGGGGGCCATCGCAGGTGTCTCGACGCGTCGCTGGTCGATGAGCGCAGCTCCGAAGATGACCTCGGGCGTTCCCATCCACGCAGGCGGCGTGCCGTTGTGATACGGAAAGTAGCTGCCATCAATTTCGGCGGTGACGATATGATCGGTCTCGTAGTCGGCCGGACCGTTCACATTGGTTGTCTGATGCTCAAGCATTCCGGAAAACGACAGCGGGCCACTGTCGTAAATGGTCGTCAGGCGCAGGTCGCGCCGCGCATCCGCGAGCGACGGATTCGCGAGGCTTACGAACCCGGTATCGACGTGTTCGACCGCGAAGCCCAGCGTAAGCGAACGCTCGTCTTCCAGAAGCATGTCGCGCTCGATGCCGAATAGTGCTGCCCTTGTGGTCTCCGGCTCCGCGCCGGCAAGCTCGGCATCCTCGTCCCACCGTGCCACCCCGAAGTCGAGTAGGTAGCGCGTGCGCCCGTCATCGAAGCTACCGCGCACGAAGAGGCCCGCCGCCGCGCCTTCACCCGTTTGCAACAGGTCGCCCGGATCGCCCCGGCCCTGAACCCCGGCCAGACCAATGCGGAAGTCGAGCGCCTCAGAAGGTGTGAATACAACCATCCCGCCCATGGCACGGTCGTCGGCGTCGTTGAGGCCCGCAAGATTGTCGCCACCCAGGTCCGGTGAGACCTGCGCGCCGAAAAAGCCCAGCTCGACACGGCCGTCGGTGGTGGCAATTCCGGCCGAAAGGCCGCGCCGCGTCAGGTCCGCGACCATCAGCCGGTCGTACTCCAGCGCCTGGTTGCCCATGCGAAATGTCGTGTCGGCGCGTTGGCCGAAGTGACGCCACTCGACGAAGTATTCTCCCAGGTCCACCGGTCGGCCGTCGAGTTCCTCGTCAGGTTCCGTCGTGGCGAGCCAGGCGGCGCCTGCGTTCAGCCTGTTATCGACGGTGGTCACTTCGACCTCTCCCGCCGAGCGGGCCATGGTGTTCTCGTCCTCACCGTTGAGGTTGCGCACCCCCGCTTCCGTCGTCGCCGTCACGGCAAGCTCGGTTCCCGAACCTCCCGCGCCGCCGCCGCCGACATCATGGCTCATCGAGGCGATGACCTCGTAATCGTTGCCCTGCCACAGGTAGACCACCACCTCGTAGGTCCCCGGCGGCAACGGAGCACCCGGGGCGATGACGATCCCGCCGTCGGCGATTGAAACGAACTCTGTCATGTCGATGCCGTCGACTTCGACACCCAGGTCGCCCGCAAGCCCCGTCAGGTCGACGGGCACGAATATGCTCTGCCCACCCTGCTGCGCCTGTCCCGATCCGCCAATGAGGAGTGCCGCAATGACGGCCGTTCCGCGGAGCGCGTTCAATGTTCGTCCCATCTGGAATTCACTGCCCGGTTTTTCAGAAAGGCTAGCGCGGTCGCACGCCCAACAGAAGAAATCTTCGGTCTGGCGCGCGACGTTTTCAGGCTGAAAGTGCAGCAAGGTCACATCACCGGGTCCGAGCGGCTACACCCAAAGACGGGGTCAGCACGCGTTTCTTGAAGCGGCGGCAGTTGTTTCCCTCGCTCGCTTCGGCGACATGGTCGCCCGCATCGACGCAGACGGTCAGCCAGTAGGTTCCCGGTGCCCAGACAAGGTCCTTGTAGAAGGTAATCTTGTGCGACCGGGTCTGACCTGCCTTCAGCGGGTTAAACTTGACGGTCGCGGCGTTCGGGAACGACGCATTCTGGTAGGGAGCCAAAGCCGCGGCGGCCGGCTCGGGACACCCGGCCGGAACCGTGGTGGCGCACTCGATGGTGGCGTAGGTCCGGCCTGCGGGCGCGTCGCCAGCGTTGCTGACGCTGATCCGGCCGTTTTTCACGTTGAAACCGGGCTTGAGATCGGCTGATGCCGCCTCGGCCATGCTGACCGTTGCCGCCATGCCAAGCGCGATACATCCCAGGAAAAGAGCTTTGCGAACCATTGTGACGATCCTTTCTGATTTTCGTCGTTTGCACCCATGGGTCGCCGCGACCGCACGAATGGTTCAATTTTTTGATTGTTCGATCGGTGCCGTCATGGATGGACGGTTCATGATTGTCGCGGGCACGCCGATCAGGATGCCGTTCTCTGCGCGAAATCATGAAGTCCGCGAAGTGCTTGAAGATGGCCTTCTCGGAGCGACTTTAAGCTGAACCGTGCCGCGGCCCTCGCCGAATGGCGCGGTCGCGGGGCCGGAAAGGGACAGCGTGACTGTCCAAGCCGCGACTGGTTCGAAATGGTTTGCCAGGACCGCCAGATGCCCACGGGCGCTGATCCCTTACAGTCTGGCGTCATGGTCTTGGCGCATACCCGTTCGTACTCGTTTGACGGCATTTCTTTTCGACACGACTTCGGCCAAACCGGAGTATGCGAAACCAAGGTCCTGAATATTGAAATTGCCAAATGCCGCGGTGGAGTGGAAGGTAATTCAGCGCAATCTGTCCTTAGGGGGAAATTCCATGACAAAGTTGCTGAAGCTGACCGCTGCCACCGCCCTTTCCACTGTTCTCTGCGCACATTCGGTGGCCGCGCAGATGATGACCGAGCTGGGCGAAGGAGAGGGCCAGCTCAATATCGTCGCCTGGCCGGGCTACATCGAGCGCGGCGAGACAATGGCAGAGTTCGACTGGGTTACCGGGTTCGAACAGGCGACTGGATGCATGGTCAACGTGAAGACCGCCAACACGTCTGACGAAATGGTCGCGCTGATGAACGAAGGCGGCTTCGACCTTGTCACCGCGTCGGGCGACGCATCGCTCAGGATGATCGCGGGCAAGCGCGTGCAGCCGATAAACACCGCGCTCATCCCGAGTTGGGACACCATCGACGACCGGCTGAAGGAGGCCCCTTGGCACTACGTCGGCGGAGAGCATTACGGCACGCCGTACATGTGGGGGCCCAACGTGCTGATGTACAATACCGAGGTCTTTGGCGACAGCCCGCCGAACTCGTGGAACGTGGTCTTCGAACCGATGAACCTGCCGGACGGCAACCCGAACGAGGGGCGGGTTCAGGCCTATGACGGACCGATTCACATCGCCGATGCCGCGCTCTACCTGATGACGCACCAGCCCGAGCTTGGGATCAGCTC
>JAJDOD010000114.1 GCA_022340315.1 Silicimonas sp.
GGGGTCGAGGTTGTCGGGGTTCTTCTGGAAGAAGAAGGGCGGCTCGCGGTCCGGGTCGTGGCCCATCTCGATGGCGTGCGCGGCATAGTTGCGGCCGATGCAATACACCCGGCGGACCGGAAATACAGCGTCGGAGCCGGCAATGGGTAGTGCCGTCACCGGCGGCATGTTGATCGCATAGTCTGTCATACTGGCCCTCGAGATTGATCCTGGCGTCCCGATAGATCAACCGGGACGCAGGGTCAAAGGGACGTATGCGGCGACGGCGCGTTCAGGCGAATTTCACCACCGCCGCGCCAGCCAGAACCATCGCCGCCCCCGCGAGGCGCGCCAGCGTCACCGGGTTGGCCGCCGCCCCGAAGGCGCCCGCATGGTCCAGTGCCATTGCCGCCACCAGTTGCCCGGCGATGACCAGCACCGCGGTGGTGCCGACGCCAAGCCGCGGGACCAGGAAAACCACCGCCACGATATAGGCGGTTGCGACGAGCCCGCCCGCCCACGCAGTCGCCGGCACCTCGGCCAGATCGGCCGGTGACGGCCAGCCGATGCGAAGTGCAAGGACCAGGACGGCAAGCGCCAGAAGGCCGACAAGGAAGACGAAGAACGCGCCCAGGTAGACGCTTTTCAGCGCGGTGCCCAACTGGCCGTTGAGGGCCAGCTGGAACGGGATCATTGCGCCGGTGATCAGCGCCAGAAGTGCGAGCATGGATTGCGACATGCCGGAACCTCCCCTGGATGTGACGGAAACCTTATCCGCGGATAAGGTGCGATCATGCGCCGAGCGCCGCGATCACCTTCCGCGCGGCGGCGGCGGAAGATACCTGCTGCTGCCCGGTAATCAGGTTGCCGTCGCGGATGGCAAACTCGGCCATCGGGCCGGCGGTGACGAAATTGGTGTCGTCGATCTTCCGGGCCTCGGTTTCGATCCAGAATGGCTGGATTTTCTGCCCGACGGCGTGCTCGGCATACTGCTCCTCGCTGTCGGCAAATCCCGTCCAGGTCTTGCCCGAGACCAGCAGCGTGCCGTCGCTTAGCCGGGTCTTCAGAAGCACGCAGGTCCCGTGACAGACGGCACTGGTGATCTTGCCCGCCTCGTAAAACCCCGCGACGGCGCTGTGCACCCGGTCGTCGTCGATCATCGAGACCATCGGCGACTGGCCACCCACGATGAACAGGGCATCGTAACCGGCCAAGTCCAGATCGCCCAGCGCGGGCGTGCCCCGGATCAGGTCAAGGGTCGCCGCGGCTTCCTTGAAGCCCTTGGACACGATGTCATGGGCCGAGTACCCGCTTTCATGATCCGGGTCGGAAAACCCGTCAGCCTCGAGGTCACCGCCATCAGGCGAGGCGATCGTGATGTCATAACCGGCATGGCTGAACTCAAGCCAGGCGTGGCTGAGCTCGGCCCACCAGAAGCCGATCGGCCAGCCGGTGACGGGGGACGTCGCCGGGTTCGCCACGAGCATAAGTACTTTCTTGGTCATCGTTTCCTCTTTCTATCGCTCACTTTTCGGCAGGGTCCCGTCGGGCCTGGAACCCGTTGCCTTTCGATGCGCCGAGAGGTAGGCAGACGGAGATATAAATGAAACTGAAATCAATTCATGGCTGATTTAGACAGAAATAAACTCAGGCGGCTCGACCTGACCGTTCTGCTGATTTTCCTCGGTCTCATGCGGCTCGGAAAGGCCACCGATGTCGCCGGAGAGTTGGGCCTGACCAACTCCTCGATCAGCCATGCACTGCGCCGATTGCGCGATGTCTTCGGCGATGAACTGTTTCTGCGACGCCCGCATGGGCTTGAGCCGACCGCATTCGCCGAACGCATCGAACCCGAGATCGCCCGCGCGGTCGCGTCGCTTCAGACCGCGCTCGCGGGCCCGGCCGAGTTCCTGCCCGAGGCAGCGGAGGACACGCTACGTATCTCGGCCAACGATCGCGAAACCGCCTCGCTCATCCCCAGGGCCTTCGCACGGCTGTCGGGCCAGGCGCCCGGATTGCGGCTTTCCGTCCAGTCGCTCTCGAACGCCGAGGGTCTGCGCGGGCTGGCATCGGGCACACTGGACTTCGCCATCGGCTTTTTCCGGGATCCGGGACCGGATTACCTCGTCCAGCCCTTGCGGACCGAGACCTATGTGGTCACCGCGCGGCGCGGCCATCCGATCTTCCGCGGACCGCTGACGGTGGAAAGCTATGTGGCGGCGGCGCATGTGCTGGTGTCGGGAGACGGGAAGCTGAGCGGCATCGTGGATCAGACGCTTGAGAAGGCCGGGCTTGCGCGGCGCGTCTGCCTGGCCGTCCCGTCCTTCCTGCCGGCCCTCTCGATCCTGTCCGACAGCGATTTCGTCGCGACGCTGCCTGCCAACCTTGTCCGGCAGCATGCCGCCGTGTTCCATCTCGACCATTGCCCCCCGCCCATCGAGATCCGGCCGTTCGAGGTCTCGGTGCTGATCCACAGGCGCAATCGGAGAAGCCCGCTGCACCAATGGTGCCTCGGCAAGTTCCAGTCCGGCTGAACCGGCGATCGGGGATTGGCTACGTCAGAGACCCAAAGACCAGGGCGTTGCAGACGGATGCGTGCGACGTGACCTTGGCCGGGGCTTCGGGCCGGATTTCGAGATCGTCCGGGTCGGGTTCTTCGGCATGTTCTTGATCGCCATCGACACCGTGCGCGGCGTCACCTTCTGATGCGCCGCCGGACTGTTCAAGAGCCGCGAGCGAGACGCCAGTTTGCCCAATTGAACGGAGTAGACCTGCTCACGCATCGGCCGGGTCAGGACGCGGTCGATTGCGTCGTCTATGTCCATTTCCGGCTCAATCTCGGCAACGTCCGGGAACGGCTGGTCTTCCGCAATCTCACTTATGGCCTCGGGGCTTGCCGAAACCTCGTCTTCGGCGGCCTCCGGCACCTCGGGCAACTGGTCGGCATAGCGCAGGCAAAGAACCTCGCCCGCGTCGAGCGCGGATTGCACCAGGACGTCGATCTCCTTCTTGATCGTCTTCACGATGTGCGTGCCGCCCGACTCGCGGAAGGCCTCCTTGTCGACGCCGCCCTCGGCGCACTTGGCGCTCAGGGCGCTGGCGGGATCGACGCGGATGATTTCGACGAATTCCTGGGCGATTGACTTCCAGGTGTCCATCTTCATGCCCGGCGACAACACCAGGTAGCTGTGATCGCGAAGCCGGTCTGGAACCTGCTGCCAGGCCTCCTCAACCGGTTGGGTCAACTCGCCGCCTGCCCAGAGAGAGATATCGGCAGAGGGCAAAGTCTTGTCGACATCCTCGCAAAGCGCCTTGGGATCCTCCTCGGTCGCGACGAGCAGCGAGAGCTTCTTGAGAACCGGCAGGTCGACATAGATCCGCACCCGCGATGGATTCCCCTCGAACAACCGCCGGAAATCCGAACCCTCGATCCGTTCCTGCGACCCGTCCCGGTGCTGGACGCGTGCATGCGCGGTCTCACCGTGAAGGAACTGGATGCGGGCCCGCGTGAGGCCGGGCGAGACGACAGGCTGACCGATCATCAGGTTGATCAGCGCCAAGGCGTGCCTGGTGTCGGTCCCGAAGACGGTCAGGCGCAAGGGTTGTTCGAGCCGACGCAGGCACCGCTCGGCCAGGAAACGGTCGTTGCGCGAAAGGTCGACCGCCTCGATGAGGCGCTTCAGCTGAAGCGCTGTCTGCCGTGCACCTTGATCCTCGGACATGATCCTCTAGCCACCCTTTGCACTATGCGCGAACACGGTACTTTCTTTCCCGTCCACGGACGCATCGCCGCCCTGCGGCCCCAGTTCATCCAGCATCGCCGCTTCTGCAAGACGCGTCGAATGGAAGTCTATCTCGGTAACGTTACCGCGACGTTTCGGACGGATCACCGGCTTCTCGTGGCGCACCTTGACGACCGAGAACGAGATGTTGTCCTGCTCTGGGTCTTCGAGGCCCTTCACCGCCTGAAGAAGCGCGTTGGCGATATCCGCGCTTGGCTTGCGCCGGTTGCGCGTGATGATCTTGGCGATCACCTTGTCTTCCAGAAACTGCAGACCGTCGCTTGAAACAACGATGATGTCGCCCGCCTTCAACTCCAGCGAGAGACCACGGTTGTCGATCCGGGCGATCTTGCCGCCGGCGACCGCCGAGGTGAGGCAGTTGCGCTCGGGGTGCGTCTTTGCGTCCTCGGCCTTGATCGAGCCTGCCGCCACCATCGCGTCGATCTGCGGCGCCATCGAGTGGTCTTCGTTGACCAGGTCCATCTTGCCCGCACGATAGTGATAAAGCGGGCTGTCGCCCACGGAGCTCCAGTAAAGCTTGTTGCCGGCCATGACGACGGCAACAACAGTCGATCCCATTCCCCGCGATTCCGGGTTCTCGGTCATCGCCTCGCGGATGCAATCATTGGCATTGGTGATCGCGTTCAACATCAGTTGCGGCAGGTGCTCGGCATGATCGAAGAACATGTCGCTGTGATACTTCAGCTCGCTGTAGACTTCGGTGACCACCGTCTTGCTGGCGATGTCACCGGCGGAATGTCCGCCCATGCCATCGGCCAGGACAACGATCCCGCAGTCGTCTCCTACCGCGAAGTCGGAAACGAGCGAATCTTCCTGGTAGTCGCGTCCCCCACGATCAAGGGCGGATGCGACGTCGAAGCGCGGTTCAGGCAATCTCCACATCATCGTCGTCGTTCCCTTCCTCGGTTTCGGCAATTTCCCAATTGAATTTCTTTGAGCAAAGGGCGGCGAAACGCAGCTTGGTCTCGCCGATTTCGATCTCATCGCCGTCCTTAAGATTGCTCGTACTCACCACCGGTTTGCCGTTCAGGCGAACGATGTTCGACTTGCCGCCATGACCAAGCAGGAAGCTGTGGTCCTTGGGGTCGTATACGATCGCGGCATGGTTCTCGCGGCTGATCGCCTGGTCGCCGAAATCGAGCTGGATCGCCTGGTCTTCGCCCCGGCCGATCTGGCTCATGCCGGACTTGATCGCAAACGCCTCGCCGAAGCCGGGGCCCTTGCTGACCATCACGAAGGCGACGGGAAACTGGACCCGTCCCGTTTCGACGGTCGCCTTGTCCTCGCCGAAGAGATCGACGATGCGTCCGTCGGACGTATCGAAGCCCATCAGCCTCGTCTTGTTCGCGTTGACCGGACGGCGGCGCTTGCGCATGACCGGCTCGCCGGACGATGCATCGGGCGCCGCCATATCAGGCGCGGGCGCGGGCGCGGAAACGACCGGCGCCGGGCTTTCCTCGGCGTTCAGAACCAGTGGTTCCTCGAACTGCCTGCGTGCTTTCTTTCGGAAAAAGAACACTTCTTCTCTCCTCTAAATTCGCCTGTTCGCCTTGCTCAGTTGGCAAGTGAGGCAAGGTTGAAGGCTTCGACCCAGATTTCACCGTTCCGCTTGACCGCGAAGCTGAAGCTCGACTTGCCGCTTGCGAGTTCGCGTTCCAGAACGTTCTGAAGTGAGTTTGGCCCGTCCAGGGATTCCATTGTCGAGGCGAAGGCCACCAGGGTATCGCCGACCTTGAAGCTCGACGAGCCAGGGGCCTCGATGACCTCTGTTTTCCAGCCGGCACCGTCCTTGCGCGTGACAAACCGGAGACCGTTCAGAAGAAGGGTTTGCTTCTCGGTCTCGACGGTCAGCGTCCGTTCCACGACGGCGGTGTTCAGTCCGGCGTCTATGCCTAGCTGCACACGAGCCCAGGTCTCGCCCTCGACCACCGGTGTCGACTTCACCAGCGCCGCGATTTCGTTATTCGACGAAACCGCCGTGCCGTTGACGGACACGATGCGCGAGTTCCGTGCGAGCCATTCCGGCGCGCCTTCTTCCACACTGATGACCAGGCCTGGCTGCCAGGGCGACAGGGTGAACGGAAGCACCGGCACATAGCGGGCCACGATGGGCGAGATTGCGTTTGACGCGGGCGCCGTAGTGGACGGAGCGATAACCGGTGCCGGCGCGCGTACGGCGGTCCGCGCCGTGCGCGACGTCGTCAACTCGGGCTGCGACTTGGCCATCGAGACGAAGAAATCCAGCGTGGACGGCGCGGGCTCCGCGGCATCCGCGGGAACCGGCGTCTCGGCTTCTGCTGTCTCGACCGGTGCTGTTTCCGCCACGGCTGTTTCGACAGGTGCGGGCTCGATGGCATCAACCGCCGGTGCGGGTGCCACTTCTTCGACTTCGACAACGTCCACCGGCGCAGGTTCGGGAGCAGCCGGGGCCTCGGTGACGATCACCGGCGAAGCGTCTGCAAGTGCGGCCATCGCGACTTCGAGTTCACGCAGCGGGCGCGGTTGCGGCCTGACGACCGTTTCAGGGAGCGGCGACACGGAAGACGGAACCTCGAGATCCGCGATTTCGTCTGTTGCCGGAGCCAGAGGTTCTGCGACCGCGACGGTCACGGCTTCCACTTCCGGAAGATCGGGGACCGCGGGCACTTCGACGACAGCTTCGGGTTCGGGTTGGGTTTCGACCGGGGCGGGCGGCGCGACGGCCGGAGCCGGTTCGGCGATTTCCGCGATCTCGGGCGCCGCGTCCTCGGTCGGCGCAACAGCGGCACCGATCTGCGATTCCGGGTCTTCGGACGGGGCCGCAGCGGCGAAATCCTCTTCCGCGGCCGGGGCCGTGAAGACAGGCGTTTCTGCGATCACGGGCGCAGGCGCCTCGTCCACGGGCTCGGGCGCCGCTTCCGCGACGATCTCCTCGACCGTCTCGGCAACCGGAGCCGGGGTGGCGGCAGGAGCCTCGACCGAAGCCAGTGCCTCGTCCGCGCCAATCGCGCCGGTCGGCGCGTCGGCTTCCGAGTTCGACATCATGAAGAAACCGACACCGGCGGCAGCGGCCAGCGCGGATGTGCCCAGCAGGATCGGCATGATGGACTTCTTCTCGGCCGCAGCCGGGGCGGCCTGATCGCGTCGCTCGGGCTTCTTCGGCGTCACCGGCGCGGCTTCCGACATATGCGCGAGCCATTCCTCGGCATCCTGCATCCGGTCGCGCGGCAGGATGGACATTGCCTTGTCCAGTCCGGTCACGAACCGCTTGGAATAGTGGTTCGTCTTTTCGCCAAGCGAGACATAGGGATCGTCGTCGCCGGCCGCACAGGACGAGAGCCGCCACTGGCTGTCGGGCGGCAACTCGCGCGTGATGATGTGATAGAAGCTGGCCGCCAGCGAATAGAGGTCGCAGGACGGCGTCTGCTCGCTGCCTGCGATGTAGAATTCCTGCGGCGAGTAACCGTCCTTGACCACGCGAAGCGCCGAGAGCATCCGCGTCACGCGTTCGTTGGTGCTTTCGCGCGCGGCGCCGAAGTCGATCAGGATCGGTTCGCCCTGGTCGTTGATGATGATGTTGTCCGGCGAGATGTCCCGGTGCAGCATGCCCAGCTGGTGGACGTGCTTGATCGCGTCGAGGATCTTCTTCAGATACCCTTCGACAAGATCGGGCTTCAGGCTGTCGGGGTCTTCCTGAAGGATCTCCAACAGATCGCGGCCGTGCACATAGTCCAGCGCCATGTAGGCCGTGTTGTTCTCCTCGAAGACCTGGTGCACGCCCACGATGTTCGGGTGGTTTGCCTTGGCAAGCGCCATCGCCTCCTGCGAGAACAGCCGCACGATGGAACGCAGTTCGTTCTGATGCGCGCGCGAGCGCGGGGTCACGGAGGTGTTCTGCCGCCGGCAGAAGCTGCCGGGGAAACATTCCTTGATGACCACGCGCCGATCCAGGCTGTCCTTTGCAAGATAAGTGATACCGAAGCCGCCGGCTGCAAGGAAATCCTCGATCGTATACTGACCGAGCATCAATTTCGTGCCGGGCTTCAGCTCGTCAACAAACTCTTCGTCTTGGACTTCCGCGGCTGTATTTTCCAGGCTCATCGCCCTGACCTCACATGCGTTACACACTGGTGTTCCGAGCGAAGCTGATGGAAAAATCGGTCTCTTTTAAGGTTAACCCTTGTTGAACCGTGGAAAAATGTAAGGCGTTTGGACGCAATGCGGACACAATTCGTTCACCGTCCAGAACCTATCTGTGCGCGTTTCCCGCCATTGTCGACAATCGAATTTGGCGTTTGCGACCGGAACTGCACCGCAGGTCCCATTCCATGCGAGCGGTCAACACTGACTGCCGACGCGCGAGCTTGGCCGGGCGTCCGTCATCCGCGACCGGGCACCGCGCCATACCAATCCCACCTGCAGTGCGGCGGGAGGTTCAAGGGCAGACCCGGCGCGCCTGTCAGATCGGATCAGGCTTGGGAGCGAACGGATCGTCGCCTGACCGTTTCGCATCATTCACCTTGGACATCGCGGCCTGGCAATCCAGCATGGATGCGATGGCCTCATCCGCGCCGGAGAGCGCGAGAGTGGCAATCTCGGATCCGTCGTGCGAGATGCTGACCGTTTCCGTGGCGGTGAACTCGGTCATGAAATGCGACGCCTGCTGATCCTCGATCGGGACCGACAACACGAGGCTGGGCAGGATCTCGTTCCAGCGATGCCCCTTGGCAACGCCCGTCCAGGCATCTAGCCCACCGAAGGCGACCTCGACATCATAGTCGCCGCCCGTCTCGACCGAATCCCAGTGAACGCTGGCAACGATCAGTTGCACGTTCTGCTGCGTCGCATTGAACTGGAACCGCAGGAACAGGTCGTCCTCGAAGCCCGAGATGATGAAACACGAATTGTCGATGGTCCGGTCGATGGCGACGCTCCAACCCTGGATATCGTCCTGCCAGGTCACCGTATCCTGAGCGACCGCCGCCGTTGTCATCGTCAGCGCGAACACCGCGCCAGAAGCAATCTTTAACATTTACACACGCCCTTCAGCTAACGGAGGCTTGCTACCACAATTTCGCCACAAAGTGCCCATCGGGGCCGTAAACAATGCGTTTCCAAGCAATTTCAGTCGCTTGCGCGAAGCGCGTTTGCAACGATCCAAGTTAACCTGCAAGAAGTTCTTATCCAACAAGATATTAGGAATAACTTATTGTAATTAAACAGTTAAATTAACCTTCAGTACTGATTGCGGCACGTCCGGCTGAAAGGTTGGCTTCGGGCCCGCGAAGAATTCTTGAGCAAAATCAGAGGCAACGCCGCGTGGTTTCGGATTTAGCTTCAATTCTACACAGTTAACGCAATTTAATGCCATTTTTCACATTTACCTTGGGCGAAATCGTGCCGTCCTGCGGCTCATAAATGGTGGTCACAAACATGAGCTCAAAGCTGACACCTCAAGAAAGCACCGAGGACCAGTCGGATGAAGAACTCCAGCCGGGAACCAAGCTTCTCCACGGCCAGTACGTCGTCGAGCAGTTTCTGAACAACGGCGGCTTCGGCATCACCTACCTGGCCAAGGACAGCCTTCACCGGCTGGTCGTCATCAAGGAGTGCTTCCCGGAATCTCTGGTGCGCCGCGCCAATTCGACGGTCCGCGTACGCTCGCGCGACCAGGCCGAGGCGTTCCGGACCATCGTCGATCTGTTTATCGAGGAGGCCCGCAACCTCGCGCGGCTCTCGCATCCCAACATCGTCGGCGTGCACCAGGTCTTCGAAGACAATGACACCGCCTACATGGCGATGGACTTCGTGCAAGGGCAGGATCTGCTGGAGATCGCGGAGGGCCCGAACAGCTTCAAACCCGCGGCGCTTGAGAAAATCGTCGTCAAGCTTCTGGACGCCATCGAGTTCATGCATCTCGAAGGCATCCTTCACCGCGACATCGCACCCGACAATATCCTGCTGAGCAACGACAACGAGCCGGTTCTGATCGACTTCGGCGCCGCGCGCGAAACGGTGACCCGTGAGACCAGCTATCTCGGGTCCATGCGGACGGTGAAGGACGGCTACTCGCCCCAGGAGTTCTACGTCAACAACTCCGAGCAGCATCCTTCGAGCGATCTCTACTCGCTTGCGGCGTCCCTGTATCACATCATGACCAAGGAACTGCCCGTCAGCGCGCAGGTCCGCATGACGGCGATCGCCAGTGGCGACCCGGATCCCTACGTCTCGATCAGCGATCGTGTCGAGGGATATTCCGAGCCATTTCTCGAGGCCATCGACCACGCGCTTCAGGTGTTCCCCAAGGATCGCATCCAAAGCGCGGCGGAATGGCGTGCCCGGATCACGCATACACGGATCTCGCAAATCACCCGCGGATCGGTATCCCGGCCCATGCTGGCCGTCGACAATGGCAACATCGTTCATCCCTTCGAGGAAGCCGCTGGCACCAAGGCCGCCAGCCCGAAGCGTCCCGGATCACCGGCGGCGGCCCGCATAACGCCCCGGCCTGCCGCGTCGAAAGCGGACAAGGATGACGTTTTTCTGAGCAACGCGAAGCCGACGGCGGCAACCCCAGCCCCGGCGTCCTCCGGCAAGGGCCTATATATCGGTGTCGCCGCGGCTGCCCTTCTGGCGGTCGTCGGTGGCGGCGCATTCATCATGACTGGCACATCCTCCACGCCGGATAGGCAGGTCGCTGCGAAAGTGGCTCCCTCGACCGGAGCCACGCCTGTGGGGGACGACCAGGCAACTGCCAGCGCGCCCGAGCCGGCGACACCCGGCGCGGCGACGCAAACCGCCTCGACCGAGCCAGCCACGCCCGCGGCGCGGAGACGGCCCGAACAGGTACCGTTCTTCCTGGCCGAGAGTTCGAGCGGTGATGTCAGCGTGACCTCCGCGAACGGACGGCTTGCCTCAGGCGGCACCACGCGGCCCAACCCGGAGACCAGCCTGGCGACAGCCCAGCGACCGGAAGCCGCCGCACCGGGGCCATCTCGGCAGGTTGCTGGCGGGGCGGAAAGCAGCCCGGCAGCCGCCGGCTTCGAAAACAGCGGAACGGTCGCGGTCGTCCCAACGGCGCAACTGTCGCCAACGAATATCCAGGAACTCACGCCGGTCATGACCGCCAAGGCGGTCCGTTTCGCGGTCGTCGCGGACCCCGCGGACCCCACCATCGTGCAGTCGATTGAAGGACCGGCGGCCGAACAGCTGGCGCCAGGCCAGCGGGTGCTGTCCGTCAACGGGTTCCCGCTTGGGTCGCTGGCCGACTTCCAGCGGGTCGTCGATGCGACTTCGGACTATGCCATCGGCGACAGCGTACGCGTGGCCTTCGGCGTCGAAGACCCCGTCACCGGCATCACGTCGGTTCGCAACGTCGTTCTTCCGGCGGTGCAGTCAACCATGCTTCTCAACGGCATTCGGTTCGAGACCGTCAGGGACGGCGACGGCTGGGCCACCTTCGTTTCGGAAGCCTCCGGCCAGGAGCAGTCGGAATTGCAGACCGGCGACCGGATCGTTGCGCATATGCCGAGTAACGACATGATCGACCAGCAGGATGCCCTTCAGACGGTTTTGCAGCGCGAGCTCGAGGCCGGAAGCACCCAGATCAATTTCGCCGTGAACCGCAACGGCGATATGTGGCTGGTGTCCATGCCCTTTGGCCCTGCAACCGGAAACTGACGCGGCGGACGCAAGGCGCGCGCCCGCATCCGTATCGCACGCGCGCGCCAATCGGACTGCAGTCCGTCGTCGTGGCATGCGGAATGCGCAATCGGCCGGGCGGCGATCCGGGACGGGACGGGACGGGATGCCAGCGGCAGCCGATCACTCGGGGAACCCGCCACATGAAACCCCTGCATGCCACCGCAGATCGCACGTCTAGCGTCCCGCGCCGGAAGGATTGAGGCACACGCGGAAAGCAGCCCGCGACTGTCACGCCAAATTTACGGCAGTCCCGCGCTGACATCCTAGAAGCGCCTCAAAAACAACGCAGTCATGTCATCTGCACTGAAAATAAATTAATTTATTTCAATTACTTGATAAATGTCGTCCTCAAGAAACGGCCAAATTGCACAAAATTTTGGGCATTTTCTAAAAACCCAGATTTGAACACAATTTTCGCCAATTCTCCGGTTTTGTTTCCTGCAGAATTTTAGGATGGACCTGAAGTTTGCACCCGTTCCGCGAGGAACTGACGAGTGTTTTTTTTCGAGTGGTAAGCCGAATGGTCCGCGAACAACTGGAGTGGAACTCGTGGTAAACAGACTCGCAAGTCAACTGAAGACATCTGCGGCAGGTGTCGCAATTGCGTCGGGGCTCTTGTTCTCGACGGCGGCAGTCGCGGATCAAGTTACGCTGAAATCGGCGGACGGCACCGTGAACCTGGTCGGTGAATATATCGACTTCAAGGACGACAACTACATCATCCGGACAGCTCTCGGCGATCTGCGTATCAGCGCGAGCCGTGTGCGTTGCGAAGGCGCTGCCTGTCCGTCGTTCGACAATGTGACCGCCGACGTGGCCATCGCGGGTTCGGACGCCATCGGCCTCGGCATGATGCCGCTCCTGATGTCCGGTTTCGCGGCGTCGATGGACGCGGATGCCGAGATTACCAACCCTGGCGACCACCAGACGCTTGCCACCCTGATCGCGGATGGCGGCTTCGGTGATGAAATCGGCTCCTACCTGGTGTCCTCCTCGACCGACAACGAAGCCTTCCAGGCTTTGCTCGAAGGTTCGGCACGCGTCGGCATGTCCTCGCGCCGCATCACCAAGGACGAGGCCCGCGCGCTTCGTGCCGATGGCGCCGGCAACATGGTCAGCCCTGACCAGGAGCGGATCATCGCGGTCGACAGCATGGTTGTCGTAACGCACCCATCGAACCCGGTCGAGCAACTGTCGGTGGATCAGCTCCGCGGCATCTTCTCCGGCCAGATCACCAACTGGCGTCAGGTCGGCGGCCCCGACAAGTCGATCACCGTCGTTTCGCGCGACCCTGACTCGGCCAGCTACGATTTCTTCATGACCTACCTCTTCGGTGACGAAAAGCCGAACATCCTGCCGCAGGCCATTGCTGCGGACGACCAGGAGATGTCGAACGTCGTCTATCTTGATCAGAACGCAATCGGTTTTGTCGGTTACGCCTTCCAGCGTGGCGCGAAGCCGGTAACGCTGGTCAATGACTGCGGCATCGCGGCAGCGCCCGACGCGTTCTCGGCCAAGACCGAGGAATACGACCTGAGCCGTCGTATGTATCTCTACAACCGCGAGGACAACCTGGACGACGCAAGCCGCTCGTTCCTGAACTTCGTGGTTTCCAAGGACGCCGACGGCGTGATCGGCAAATCGGGCTTCATCGACCTCGGCATCAGCCGCCGGGCGCAGGACCTGACCGACAGCCGCGCGACGCAGCTTGCTGCCGAAGCGGCGGCCTATGACGCGGGCTTCGAGAGCAGCGTCGTCAATGAGATGCTCGACGAGATGGCCAAGTACGACCGTCTGTCGACCACGTTCCGCTTCAAGACCGGCTCCTCCAAGCTTGACGAACGCGGTATGCTCGACCTGGCGCGCCTGATCGAATACCTCGAAGACATGCCGAGCGGCACCAAGGTCTCGCTGGTCGGCTTTACCGACAGCGTGGGCGCGTTCGAGGCAAACCGCAACCTTTCCTTCGGCCGCGCTGGTGCGGTGCTGGACGAGATTCGCGGTAACGCCCAGGGCCGTCTTGACCACGTCGAGTTCGCTACCGCCGGGTTCGGCGAGGTCGCCCCGTCGGCCTGCAACGCGAACGATCGCGGCAAGGCCATCAACCGCCGCGTCGAGGTTTGGATCTCCAAGGACTCCGCCACCTGAGGCAAATGCAGTGTCTGCCGGAAACGGCAGACACTCCCGAACCGCAAGTTCGTGAGGGTGCCGGCCGCCAGATATCGGTCTGGCCAGCAACTCGCCTAAAAGGAAATGGACAGGAACCTAAGATGATTACCGAACACAAAATTGGAAGATCTCTGGCTTTCGCTATTGCGGTCTGCGCCGGACTAATCGCTCAACCTACAATGTCTGTAGCTCAAAGCGAACATTCCTTCGATGGCTCTAAAGCGCGGGTCAATCTCGCTGGCAAGCTTAGAGCGCTGACACAGGAAGTCGGCTCGGCAAGCTGCCGCATGAACGCCGGCATCGGCACCGAAGTGGCGAAAGCCGAACTGCAGAACGCGCAAAGCGAGTTCAACACCATTCTGAAAGGCCTCGAAAACGGCAGCATGGCACTGGGCATTCCGTCAGCGGAAAAACACCGGGTCGTGTTGAAATCCATCGAGAAGGTGCGGGATGCGTGGAAGCCCATCGACGAGGCGGTTTCGACGCTAGTCTCCGGCTCGCCGGGTCAGTCCCGGGCAGCCGAAATCATCGCCGCCGACAATATGCTGCTTCTAGACACGACGATGATCCTCGCCTCGGACATGTCGGGTCGCTACTCGAACCCGCAGGAACTGACGCAGGCCGACGCGATGGCTTTGAACATCGCGGGACGCCAGCCGATGCTGGGCCACCAGATCGCCAAGGAAGTCTGCGGCATCGTCACCCAGGCAAACGCTTCAAGTGCGATGGAAAATCTCGGTCAAAGCCTCGACATGTACAACGTCTCGCTCAATGCGCTGCGTGACGGCATGCTCGATGCGGGCGTCAACCCGCCGCCGAACGACATCATCCGCAACGAGCTGGCTTCGGTGAGCGAGACCTGGCAGCAAAGCCGGCAGGTACTCGATGCAATCCGCGGCGGCATGCAGCCATCGGCCGCGAACGTAGAGGCCCTCGCCGGCGTCTCCTCGGCACTGATGACCGATATGGACAACGTCGTGACGCTCTACATGCTGGCCACCCCCGGCCAGGAGGACGTCTACCGCGTGCCTCTGCGCAACTACGCGGAAACGCAACTGTCCAAGTGGCTGGAAAACCCGCAGCTGATCGAGGCCGTCAAGGCGCAGAACGAAGCCCACCGCAGCCTGACCCAGGCCGACGTGGACCAGCTGGATCTCGACTGGCGTGCCCAGCGCAAGGAAGCCAACAAGCCGCTGATCGACCGCCTTCTGGGCCATCCCAGCTCGGAATGGCTGCGCGCGCAGCAGGCCGAAACGGCGAACTTCGTGACCGAAGTCTTCGCGATGGACAACCTTGGCCTGAACGTCGCGCAAAGCGTCGAGACTTCGGACTACTGGCAGGGCGACGAAGCCAAGTGGAAGAACACCTTCGGCAATGGCTCCGGTGACATCCACATCAGCGAGGTCGAGTACGACGAAAGCACCGGCTCGTACCAGAGCCAGGTTTCGATGGCGATCAAGGACCCGGCAACGGGCGAACTGATCGGCGCCATCACCTTCGGTGTCAACGTCCAGTCGCTGCTCTAAGCCTCGGGACCATACCAACCAGAAGCCGCGCCCGCGAAACACCGGGCGCGGCTTTTTCATGTTCCCATGACCGGAAACCGACCGGTCACGCTCCACAACCAGAACGTGGCGCGGCAGCGTCATTGAGGGGGTGAGCGAGACTGGTGGGGAGCAACGAGCCTCGCGCCTGCCACGGCCCTGACCAGCAAGGCGGCGGCCAGAAGGCAGAGCACGGTCTTGGACGCCGTCCCCATCGTACCCTCGATCAGCAACGCATGGACGGCGCTGCCGGCGACAACGATGGTTGCAAAGGCCATATGCAGCCGGCGCCAGGTGCGCGGTGCGCGCGAAAACCTGTAACGCAGGATCGCCACCACCCCGGTTCCGAACAGCGCCCACATCGCCACGGCGCCCCAGACCGAGAACGGCGTCGGCGACCGGAACAGCAGCACGTCGATCACGTCCGGCGGGCTGGTGATCCAGAGACCCGTGACGTGAAGGACAACGGCGGCGACAAGCAGACCCCCGGTCCAGCGATGGACCCGCCGCCCTTTGGCGATCGAAACGCCGGGCAGCATCCCGGCGGCCAGCAACGGTTGCAGCACCAGAAGAACCATGCCGAAAAGGCCCGCAAAACCTGCCGCGACATAGATCGGCTGACGATAGGCAAGGAAAGGGCTGGTTGCAGCGGCAAGCGCTGTCCAGAAAAACAGGGCGAGAAGCGAGGCCCAGATCACTATGCCACGCAGGGTCATCATCGTTTTCGGACGAACGGCGTCAGGCCGGGCGGAGGATGAAATGCGCTTCCAGGCTGGTGTCGCGCGAGCTTTTCATGACCGGGCGCAGGAAGACCGTCTCGAACTCGCCGCTGTCATAGGCCAGGTGTCCGTGCGCCTGACCGAAGGCGGGAACGATCTGGGGCATCTCGAGACGGAACTGCCCGTTCGCGTCGGTCAGCGTCGCGCCGTGGCTGTGCCAGTCGCGCTCGTGCCCCTCGGTGGTGTGCGCCCAGATCTGGATGCGCTGGCCTGCCAGCGGCCGGCCATCGCCCGCGCGCCGGACGCTGCCGGACATCCAGAATCCACCGCCACCGATCCGCTCGACGACCGGCGCGCCGGGCCGGTAGTTGTTGGCCCCGCCGCGCATCGAGCGGGTCGCCTCAAGCGCCCTGGCGCGCGCCGGAACGAGAAGTCCCGCACCGCCAGCGGCCAGGCCGGTGAGCACGAATTTCCTGCGGTCACAAGGTGCTGAAAGCATTAGAGTACCTCCGACTGAGGACGAATTTTTCCGCAAAGACCTGCGCTTCATCATACCCGCAAGGCGGACATGCGCCAACCGCTCCGGACCCCTGAACAGGGTGTTCCGCGCTCACGTTTTCGCTATATCGACTGACCGCGACGAATTTCAGGCGGCCAGCGCCTTGCCACGGCTCAGCGTGAACTCGTCCAGAACTTCGCTGCATTCCGGGTCGTCCTCGGCCAGGCTCAGGGTAGCCTTCAGCATCCCAGCCTTCGAGCCACAGTCGAACCGTTCACCCGAGAAGCGGAAGCCTGCAAGTCCCACGGTCCCTGCCCCGCGCGAAATGGCGTCGGTCAGTTGAATTTCGCCACCGGCGCCGGGTGTCTGCGTCTCCAGCGCCTCGAAGATCGAGGCGTCGAGCACATAACGACCGACAACGGCATCGAGCGAGGGCGCGTCTGCCGGGTCCGGCTTCTCGACCATGCCATCGGCCAGAAGGACAGACCCATCTTGAGATAAAACGGACAGGATGCCGTATTTCTTCGTCTCTTCGCGCGGGACGGTCATCGTCGCCACCATGTGACCCGCGTTGTTCCGCTTGTAGGCGTCGATCATCTCGCCAAGGCAACCTTCCCCGCGGATAAGGTCATCCGGCAAGATCACCGCCACCGCACCCGGCAGCACGTGATCACGTGCGCAGAGAACGGCATGGCCAAGTCCCAGCGGTTCGTTCTGCATGGTGAATACAACATCATCGTCGATACGGCTGAACGCGGCTTCGGCCAATTCCTCGGCCAGATCACTCTTGCCACGTGACTGCAATTCATAGCGAAGTCGCGCGTCGTCCATCACATGCCGCTCGATAGCCCGTTTCGACGGATGGCTGACGAAAACCATCCGCTCGATCCCCGCCGCCTGAGCCTCGTCGATCGCATATTGGATCAGGGGCGTGTCCAGAACCGGCAGCAGTTCCTTCGGCGTCGCCTTGGTGGCGGGCAGGAAACGCGTGCCCAGTCCGGCAACAGGAAAGATGGCGGTGCGTACAGGTGCAATCATGACGGCTCGACTCCTTTTTGTTTTCAGCGCAGAACATAATGCACCTGCAGCAAATGTCAAAAAACGACATCAACTTGTATCTTTGCGACGTATTTTTGCCCGTTTTTTAGGCATACCGCCGAAATATCCGGCGGCTTGCTGCCAAAAAGTTCACAGATTTTGAAAATAATAACTGAAAATCGCGAAATTTTGCACTTGCAGCATTGACCTCACGCTCTCACGGGCCATGTTGCTCCGCATGGAAGTTCTATGATCACCGACCTCGCGCGCGCTCGCTGACTGGCTGAGCGCGATCACTGGCCACCCACCACCGAGGACGAAATGAAGCACGAACCCATACCATCCAACCCGTTCCCCTTCCAAGCCAGCCGTTATGAACGCGCGGCCGTGATCGGCGCGGGCTCGTGGGGGACGGCGCTGGCTGCAACGCTGGCGCGGGCCGGGGTCTCGACCCGCATCTGGGGGCGCGACAAGGCCGTGATCGACGCCATCAACGCACAGCACGAGAACACGCGCCACCTGCCCGGCGTACGGCTGCCCGACCGGCTTCATGGCGTGCGTGAGCTGGCACATGCGCTGGACGGAGCCGAGGTGGTTCTTATCGTCGTCCCCTCGCGCAGCGTCCGGACGGTCGCGCGGCAGGTCGCCGAGCATGCGCCCGCGAACATCCCAATCGCAGTCTGCGCCAAGGGGATCGAGGCCGAGACAGGCCTGCTGATGACCCAGATCGTCGAAGAGGAGGCGAAAGACCGTCCGATCGGTTGCGTCTCCGGTCCGACCTTCGCGCGCGAAACCGCGCTTGGCCACCCGACCGCGGCCACGGTCGCCTTTCCGTTTACCTACGCGGATCGGCTGAACCCCGAGAAGAGCCCGGCGGTCCGCCTTGCTCTGTCGCTGACAACCGAGAGCTTTCGGGCCTATGTCTCGGACGACCTGATCGGCGTCGAGATCGGCGGTGCGGTCAAGAACGTGGTCGCCATCGCCTGCGGCATGATGACCGGCGCCGGCTTTGCCGAGAACACGCGCGCCGCACTGATCACGCGCGGGCTCGACGAGATGAAGACATTGGCAGAAGCCCTTGGCGGCAGAAGGGAAACCGTCACCGGCCTTTCGGGAATCGGCGACCTGGCGCTGACCTGCTCCAGCCCGACCTCGCGCAACATGTCGCTTGGCCAGCAGCTTGGCCAGGGTACCGCGCGGGACGACTGCTTCGACGGCAAGCCTGTCGTCGTGGAAGGTGAGTTCAACGCCAAGTCGGTCACCGATCTCGCCCGGCGCCTGAATGTCGCCATGCCCATTTGCGAAACCGTTCGCTCGATCCTGCACGACGGGACCGGCCTCGGCACCGCCTTCGCCGCGCTCTGGGCCCGGCCCATCGAGGCCGAGCCGCGCGCAATGGACCTCTCTTTCAATCACCCATCGACAGACCAAGATATCGCAACACTTGCAGAAAGGATCTCATGACCCGTCACGAAACCTTCACCACCTCCGATCTCGCCACCAAGGACTTCGTGCTTGCCACGGACCTCGACGGAACGTTCCTGGGAGGGACCGAAGACCAGCGGCAGCAATTCTATGGCTGGCTGGAAAGCAACCGTGACAGGGTTGGGCTGATCTTCGTGACCGGGCGCGATCCGGGCTTCATCAGCAACCTGACGCGCAAGGGCGGCGTACCGCGCCCCGACTACGTCGTGGGCGACGTGGGCACCACCGTCGCGCAGGTCGGGCACGATCATATCCTTTCACCGATCGCCGAGCTTGAAGCCGAGATTGCGCAAGCCTGGGGCATGGCGGGCGACCGCGTGCAATCGCTGCTGGCCGGCGTTCCCGGCCTGAGACTGCAATCGACAGCCTTCCGCTATCGCGCCAGCTACGACATGGACCCCGAGCGGTTCGACAGGCGCGCGCTGGATATCGTGGCCGAGGCCGGTCTCGACGCGCTGGTGTCGGACAACCGCTATTTCGATGTCCTGCCCAAGGACGTCAGCAAGGGCCCGACGCTTCTGCGCCTTCTCGCGTGGCTTGGTGTCGAGAACAGCCGCACGCTGGTCGCGGGCGATACGCTTAACGATCTCTCGATGCTCAACATGGGCCTTCCGGCTGTCGCCGTCGGCAATTCCGAACCCGGCCTTATCGAGGCGCTGCAGGGCTGCGAGCACGTTCACTTCCCTGAAAGCCACGGGGTCGCGGGCATCGCGGAAGCCATTTTCCACCATGAACTTTTCCCAGTGACGAGAGGATAAACAGGCATGTCATCCGATCTGGTCATCGTCTACCACCGACAACCCTACGAGGAGGTCGAAGAGGGCGGCAAGACCGTCCTGAAGGAAAACAAGAGCCCCAACGGCATCGTGCCGACGCTGAAGAGCTTCTTCGGTGAAGCCGAGCACGGCGCCTGGGTCGCCTGGAAGCTGGCCGACGATCCGTCGAACCCCGATTTCGAGGAACGTATCGAGATCGACGACGCCTATGGCACGTATTCGGTCTCGCGCCTGCCGCTGACCGCCGGCGAGGTGCGCGAGTTCTATCACGTCACCTCGAAGGAAGCCTTCTGGCCGATCCTGCATTCGTTCAAGGAGCGGTACAACTACGACCCCGTCGACTGGGCAAACTTCCGCACCGTGAACTGGAAGTTCGCCGAAGCCGCCGCGAAAGAGGCGGCCGAGGGCGCGCTGGTCTGGGTCCACGACTACAACCTCTGGCTCGTGCCGGGCTATCTCCGCTCGATGCGGCCCGACCTCAAGATTGCGTTCTTCCACCATACCCCCTTCCCCGCGGCGGACATGTTCAACGTGCTGCCCTGGCGCAAGGAAATCGTGGCAAGCCTTCTGGCCTGCGATGATGTCGGCTTCCACATCCCCCGCTATGCCGCGAACTTCGTGTCGGTGGCGCGCAGCCTCTTCGATGTCGATGTGACCGAGCGCGTGAAAGTGCCCGAGAACTGGATTTCCGAGGGTACCGCACTTACGGAACGGACCTATCCCTCGATCATCCGCCACCAGGATCGCGACGTTGCGATAAGTGTTACGCCGGTCGGCGTGGACACCGCCTTCATCGACGAACGCACCCGCTCGGAGGATGCCGAGGAACAGGCGGCGCGCATTCGCGACGAGATGGGCGACGGCAAGCTGATCGTCTCGGTGGGCCGCACCGATTACACCAAGGGCGGCATCGAACAGCTAGGCAGCTTCGAGCGCCTGCTTGAGGAACACCCCGAGCTTCACGGCAAGGTCCGTCTCATGCACGTCTCGGTCTCGGCCAATCGCGGCATGACGGCCTATGAAAGCATCCAGAACGAGATCGAGCAGACCGCAGGCCGCATCAATGGCCGTTTCGGCACACTCGAATGGCAACCCGTCGCTCTGATCTCGCGCGCGATCCCGTTCGCGCAACTCGTCGCCTATTACAAGGCGGCGGACGTGGCCTGGATCACGCCGCTGGCGGACGGCATGAACCTTGTCTGCAAGGAGTTCTGCGCCGCTCGTACCGATGGCGACGGCGTTCTTGTGCTCTCGGAATTCGCCGGCGCCGCCGTCGAACTTGGCGAAGCGCTGATTGCCAACCCGTTCTCCAACCGCTCGATGGATCGCACGATCCTGGAAGCGCTGGAGATGCCCGGGATCGAGCGCAAGCGCCGGATGGCATCGCTTCGCAAGGCCGTCGAGGAGAGCAATGTCCGCAACTGGGCGCCTGGCTTTCTCGATACGTCACGCGAATTGATCTACGCGGCGGAATAACCCGCGTCAGCCAAGCAGCTTCGCGACATCCGCGAAGCCGCGCAACCCGACGATTTCCATCGGATCGAGGCTGCGGCCAAGCCGCGCTTCAAGCGCCGTGACTATGCGAAAATGAGCGAGGCTGTCCCAGGCCTCGCAGCTTTCCAGGGCGGTCGCTTCACCAACCTCGCCCGGCGCCAGCCCCAGGGCCTCGGCCAGCAGGTCGCGTGCCGCGTCGCCTCCGGTCATGCCGGCACCAACCCGCGCGTCTCGCGCCAGTCCTCGGCCAGGTACTCGAAATACATCGTGTCGGCATGTTCGCCGGTCACCGGCGAGAGCCACGACTTCCGGTCGTATCCGATCAACCGGAACCCCAGCTTCTGATAATTGTAGATCGAACTGACGTTGCGGCTGAGGACGCGGCCGGCAAAGCGCATCACGTCCGGCGAACCGCTGAAATGGTCCATGAGCCCGGTCCGGACCTCCTCGAAAACACCTTTGCCCCACCAGGATTTTGCCGTCAGCACGATCGACATGGCGGCGGTGCCGGAACGGTCGATCCGGATGCGGTGGGCCCCGATCGTCCCCTTGATCTCGCGCGCGACGATGGCGTGATAAAACAGGTGCCGCCCGTCCGGCTTGCCCATCGCCTTGACCCATTGAAGGCGCGTGTACGCGGGCTTGTCGTACATCAGGTTGTGCAGGATATCCGGGTTCGAGGCCCAGGGGAGCGTGATCTTCAAGGCCTCCGCCGTCGTGCAGCTCACCAGGTCGAAGCGTTCGGTTCGCACGGGCTTCGTCAGGTAGGGGTCCGGGTCCGTTCTCTTGCCAAGGTTCAGGACCATGCCGCCACCCATTTCGCACGCTCCGCCCTGCGGTCAGGCTTGCCCCGGTCGGTCTTCGCGATCTCGTCCGCCACTGCAACACGATGCGGCACCGCATCCGCCCGCACCTCGCCCCGGCACCAGGCGATCAGTTCCTCTGGCGTCGTCTGCCCGTCGATCCGCACCACCGCGCCGACCAGTTCGCCAGAGATCTCATCCGGTATCCCGAAAGCGCAGGCCTCCAACACATCCGGATGCCGCTCCAGCAGCATGTCGACCTCTTCGGCCAGCACCTTGATGCCACCCTTGTTGATCTCGTTCTTCACCCGGCCGATCAGCCTGAGTGTCTGATCCTCCTGCAACTCCCCGATATCACCTGTCATCAGCCAGCCGTCCGGCGTCTCGGCCTGCTCCGCCGCTCCCCAGAGACCCAGCATTCGGGCGGGGGACTGCACGGCCACCTCTCCCCGGCCCGTCTCGCGCAGAGCGCCGTCACGAAACACCCCGAACCGGCCTCCCCAGGGCTTGCCGACGTTGCCCTCCGCGCCAGCGGCATCGAGGCGCGCACCCGAGATCCAGTTTGCCGTCTCGGTCATGCCGTAGGTGTTGTAGACCTCGTCTGTCCCGCACCACTCCGCGATCTCCGACCAGAGCGCCACCGGCAGTGGCGCCGAACCGACATGCACCCGGCCAGGCGGCGCCGCGGGCGGCGGTGACATCCGCAGGACCATTCGCCAGAACGATGGCACCGAGCTGAGAAATGTCACGTTCAGCCGGTCGATAAGCGCGCCCATCCCGGCGAAATCCTCCATCCCCGGCCGGTCGAGGATATGCACTGTCCCCCCCGCCAGAAGTGGCGTCAGGCAGTTGCCGATCAGACCGTGCCCGAAATAAAGCGGCAGCGGGCAAAGCGCGCGCGCGAGCGCCGTCTCACCGATCGCGGCCAGGTTAAGCCGCAGCCGCGCCTCCAGCCCCGCAAGGCTGTGCGTTACGCCCTTGGGCTCGCCCGTTGTGCCGGACGTCATGAGGATCAGCGCCGCATCTGGCCACTCCGGCGGCGGTGCGTCCCCGGCCACCGGCCTCAAGCCCGACGCTCCGAACCAGAGCCGGGGTGTTACCTTGGCGGTAACCCGCACCCGTTCATCCGGCTTCAACTCCGGGTTCACCAGAACCGCACAATTGCCCGAAACCCAGGTCGCGAACAACGCCACCAGGCAGGCGAGCGGGTCTCTGGCTGCGACGACCACCCGCGCACCGCCGCCGCCCACCGCCTCTGCGATCTCACCGGCGAGCGCCTCCACTCGATTGACAAGCAATTGATAATCCAGAACTTCTCCGGTTCGCAGCGCGTGAACACTTGCCGTCTCGGGCAGGTCCCTCACAAGCGGTGTCGAGCGAAACGAGCGCATCTGCGACACCGTGGCGTCCATCAGTCCAGCGGCTCAAGAACATCGTAGCGGATCGCGCCCTGGTGCGGCCCCGTCCACTGCGTCGAAGACCAGATGAACCCGCTTGCCGGATCGACGAAATGCCGGTTTGCAAAGCGAATGTCCCCGCCTGCGCAGGTCTCATCCACGGTGACGACGGAATGCCTCCGCCCGACGATTGCGATGGACCCGGCCTTGCCCCGGTGAAAGCGGCAGGTGACGGTCACCGCCCTGCCCGGCCCCCGGTCCGAGACAGTGTAGCTTCGCGCGATGCGCTCGGGCCAGCGCGCAAGCGGGCGCGGGAAGGCGACCGGATCGCCGGCCGAGACGCCGATGGGCGCAAGGTTGTGTCCGAAGCCGGACGTGCTTTGCACCAGCCCGCCGTGCATCACCAGCCGCCGATCCGACCGCAACACATAGGTGACCTGCGGCCCGGTCTGCCGAAACGCGACCATGAGGTTCGTCTCCGGCACGCGCTCCTCCGACACGCGCAGAAGGGCCACGCCCATCGCCTCGACCTGTGCCCGCGTGATGGTTCGGGCGGGGTTCGCCGGGGTCGCTCCGGCGCCTGTGCGTGCAAGGTCGTCGCGAATCGCCGCGACCATCGGGCTTGTTCCCGAGGACGAGCAGGCCCCCAGGACCAGAGCGCCTGCAAGCGCGAGACCTCTGAGCCGCCTCAGTTCCAAAACGCCCCCCATGCGTCGTCGATCCTTTGCGACCGGGCATCCTGCACCCGGCCCATCAGCCGGTCGGGAACCGAGACGCGCGCGCCGGCGTCGCCGTAATTGCCGCCCAGCGCAAGTGTGCTGCGCCGCCGGGTTTCGGCGCCCGAGAAGGTGGCAAGCGGGATCGAGATGCTCGCCCCCAGCTTGAGGTTCTCGTCCCGGTTGTCCTCGGTCAGCGTGGCATAGAGCGAGGCGTCCCAGCCGTTGGGGAAGTTGCGCGACAGCGTCAGTGTCGTGCCCCAGTCTCCGGCGATGTAGCGCCCCGCATCGACACGTGCCGACACGCCACGATAGCCGGTGTCCCAATAGAGCGACAGGAACCCGGTCAGCGCGTCGTAATCCAGCGTGCCGAAGGGATCGTCGTAGGCGCGCTTGCGTGCATAGGTCACCTCGGCGCCCAGTGCCCAGTCGCGCCCATCGGGCAGCCAGACGGCCTCGGCACTCAGCCCGCTGTACTGGCGTTCGAGGATGCCGAAGGTCAGCCCGCCATAAACGGTCTGGCTCATCTTGCGCGAGTAGGCCCCGTAAAGCCGGTCCAGCCGCAGGGCGTTGCGGTCATATGACCCGCCGTCGCTGCGCGCGGTGGGTGTTGGGGGTGCGGGATCGGCGGTGCGATCACCTGCAACGAGGAACGACAGCGTTCCGGCGACGTAGAAACTGTCCGACAGATCATAGCGGACGTCGCCGAAAAGCGCCGCTTCCGGGTCGATCTCGCCGTCGGCGTCCAACGGCAGCGACAGGGCGGGCGACACTTCCCACGAAAGCCCGCGCCGCTGGGGCGCGCGCCAGTCCCAGGTTTCCGCCGGGTCGGCTCCGGCAACGCCGGTCAGTGCCCGCGACGCCGGCCCGCGCGCCGGCGCATCCGCCAGCGCCACGACCTGGTCGCGCGGTACTCGGAAGGTCGCGCCGGGCAAACCACCCTCGAACACGGTTATCTCGAATGTCTCGACCGAGGGCGGCGCCACCTGCGACAGGACCCGCACCGTCCGCCCGACAAGTTGCGGCGCCGAAGTGTTGCCGGGGGTCGAAACGCCGAGACGCATGACCCTCGCCGATGCCCCGAAACGTTCGACCCGGACCGAGGATGGCTCCAACGCCTTGCCGGTCGCTTCGCGCAGGGCTGTCATGATCTCCGGGCGCTCGGGCCAACCCGTTATGTCGCGGCCGATGGCCGGCCGGGGTTCGGCGAAGACCGGCACGTTGCCCAGGTCGGGCGGATGCGGCGGTTTTTTCGGATTGGCGTGGAACGTCAGCCCCAGGCCGGCGGTATCTCCGTTGCGGCTGTAGGCAACAAGGTCCAGCCCATCGGCCACCCGATACCTGGCCGCGAAGCTGAACCGGCTTTCGGGCGCTGCAGCCCCATAGGAGCTGGCCGAGCTGTATTCCGCCGCCAGCGTCAGCCCCTCGATCGGCGTGTCCCATTCGATGCCCGCAAAGGGCGCCGCATCGCCCTGGAACAGATGCCCGAACTCGCCGCGCCGCGCCGCGCCCTGCGGCCGGTCCGCAAAGACATCGCCCGCGGTATCGTAGCCGCCAAGCCGCCCCCAGCCGAGCCCGAGGCTGACCCGCAAGCTGTCACCCAGCGTTTTGCCGGCAACGACATACTCGGCGCTTTCCCGGCTGTTCGAGAAGAGATCGTCGATTCCGACCGACAGCGCGGGCATCACCGGGCCCTCGTCCACGAGCCGCAACTTGACGTTCAGCGCCAGGTTATCGAGCGACACGCCGCCGCCGATATCCGCGAAACTGGTGAAGGATAGCGAAGTCTCGAGCCTCGGCGCCGCCTGGAACGCCAGCGACACCGCCCGCAGGTCCTCGTCGAAGGCAAGGCTTGCGGCAATGTCCGCGTCCCGCCCCGAAAAAGCCGAGGGCATGTCGACGATTCCGGTAATCCCGTTGCGCAGCCGCTGTGGTTCGGCCGAGGCAGTCAGCAGACCCGACAGCAGAACGGCGCCCGCGATCGCCGCAGTCCGAAAGGAAAATTTTGCCCCAAATCCCAATATAGCGACCGCCCGGCTTGGAAATACCTCATGTTGTGGGTAATACGTTACCTGCATGTCTGCAACAGATCAGCCGAAATGCGTCGGCTCCGGGCTATTCAGAATGCAAACAAAGCGTTAACTCCGATTCCATCGGTACAAGGAAAGACATCTCATGTTCAAATCCATTCTCAGGGGCGCTGGCATTTCCCTTTCGTTCCTGTCGCTCGGCAGCATGGCCACCGCTGGTTCGCTGGCCGAGGGCGTCGCGGATCCGCAAGTCGAGGATCTGGTCATCGAAGAGGAAAGCGGAAACTCGATCGGCATCCTGCCCATCATCGGCCTGCTGGTGGTCGGCGCGCTCATCATCTCGAGTGGTGGCGGTGACGACGGGCCGACAAAGGAAGAACCTCCGGTCACCAAGTAATTCCGAGTATCTGAATGGCCGCCCTGTCGCGGCCTTTCTTTCAACCGGATCCCCTCGCGCGACATGGAAATCGCGCGCACCTCTTGCGTTGTCCGTGCAATCTGCGACCTTCGACGAAGGCATTGACAGGAGGTGCGACGTGACCGCTCAATCCGAAATCCCGGTTCTGCGCGACGACGCCGACGGTGTCGCGACGCTGACGATGAACGCGCCCGGCTCGATCAACGCGCTGAGCGAGACGATGATCGCCGAGCTTTCGGCGGCGCTCGATGCGGTGGCCGATGACCGCGGCATCAAGGCGGTGATCCTGCGTGGCGCCGGCCCGCATTTCTGTGCCGGGCATAACCTCAAGGAAATGTCCGCAAGGCGGCAAGACGCCGACGGGGGGTTCCAGTACTTCCAGGACCTCTTCGCGAAATGCTCGGCCATGATGCTGCGCGTCGTCCGACTGCCCCAGCCCGTGATCGCGGAAGTCAGCGGCATCGCCACTGCCGCCGGCTGCCAGCTTGTCGCCAGCTGCGATCTTGCCGTGGCCGCCGAGGACGCGCGCTTCGCCACCTCCGGTGTCAACATCGGCCTCTTCTGCTCGACCCCGATGGTCGCGCTTTCGCGCAACCTCTCGCGCAAGGCGGCAATGGAGATGTTGCTGCTGGGTGACTTCCTGCCCGCGTCCCGCGTGGCGGAACTGGGCCTCGTCAACCGCGTCGTGCATCCCGATCTCCTCTCGGCAACCACCCGCGAAATGACGCTCGCCATCGCGTCAAAATCCCCCGCCGCCGTCCGCATCGGCAAGCGTGCCTTCTACGAACAGGCCGAGATGCCGCTCGAGGACGCCTATGCCTACGCGGGCCGCGTCATGGCCGAGAACATGATGGCCCGCGACACGGAAGCCGGGATCGGCGCCTTCATCGCCAAGGAACCGATGCCCGAGTGGACCGGCGACTGAGCGCAGGCGGCTTGCAACCGGTTGCACAAATCGTTTGATATTCGCGGCGCCGCGCCGGATAAGGCATCATGCCTGGTCCAACCCTGAAAGACGTCGCCGAGCGCGCCGGTGTCTCCCGCTCCGCGGTCTCGCGCACGTTCACCGACGGCGCGTCGGTCTCGGACCGGATGCGCGCAAAGGTCGAACAGGCCGCGTCGGACCTTGGCTATAGCCCCAACGCGCTCGCCTCCTCGCTGACCACCGGGCGCACCAAGCTGATCGGACTGATCGCCAACAACTTCCACAACCCTCTGTTTCTCGAAATCTTCGACCTGTTCACCCGCGCCCTTCAGGATCGCGGCCTGCGCCCGCTCCTGGTCAACCTGACGGATGAAACCGACCCCGAGAACTCGGTCCGCATGATGCGCGCCTACTCGGTCGATGGCGTCGTGGTTGCCACTTCCACCCTGCCGCCCGTCTTCGCCAAGGCTTTTCGCGACGCGGGCATTCCCGTTGTTCACAGCTTCGGGCGCTTCTCACCCCGTCCGCGCGTCCATGTCGTCGGCATCGACAACCTTGAATGCGGGCGCATGGCGGCCGTCGAACTTATCGAGCGCGGTTATCGCCGGATCGGCTTTCTCGGCGGTCCCGAGGCCGCAACATCGACGCAAGACCGTCTGAACGGCTTCGCCGCCGAACTGGCCAAGCACCCGAATGTGACCCTCAGCGACTCCTTCGCCGAGGGCTACACCTTCGAGGCCGGGCAAAGCGAAATGCTGAGGCTGATTGCCGACGGCCCGGCCGAAGCCTATTTCTGCGGCGACGACGTGATCGCGGTCGGCGCACTGGCGGCGCTTCGGGACAGCGGTTTCAAGGTGCCGGAAGACGTCGGCCTCATCGGGCTGAACGACATGGAGATGTCGGGCTGGCAGAACATCGACCTGACCACCATCCGGCAGCCGGTCAGCGACATCGTCGCCGCCAGCGTCGACGTGATGGACCACCTGCTGGAAAACCCCGAGGCCAGCCCGAAAGCCCGTCTCTTCTCCTGCACGGTGATCGAGCGCGGCACGCTCAGACCCAGACCCAGATGAGCAGCCTTCTCGACAAGGTCGACGCCCTCGCCGGCTGGACCGCGGCAACCCCCGGCGCCTGCAACGGCGGCCGGGCCATGGCGACCGACGATCCCGACCTGCTCGGCTGGCCGGTGATCCGCGCGCATTTCGAGGAAGACGGCGTCTTCGTCTTCCGCCACGTCCCGACCGCCGATGTCGCCCGCATCCGCGACCGCGTCGCCGACTGGGGCGGCACGCTGCACGAATGGCGCATCTTCCACGCATCGGCCGACCGGATCGCCGCCAACCGCACCCCGAAGGACGCGCCAGAAGGCTACGAGTTCACGACCGAAGCCCGGCCCGACGAGGACACCGTGACCGAGGTGATGTCCTTTCTCTCCGCCCGAGGTCTCAAACCCTTCACCCGCCGCATCCTGTCCGGTGACATTAGCCCTTCAAGCCTCGTCACCGCGCGGACGCAGGACGGCACGCTCGCCGCCGTCGCCTTCGGCCATTTCTGCTTCACGCCGCCCAGCATCTGGGACGGCACCGCCTGGTCCGGCCTCGTCGCCGTCGAGGAAAGCGCGCGCGGCACCGGGCTGGGACGCGCCGTCAGCGACGCCGCCATCGACGCGATGATCGGCACCCACGGCGCCCGTGCGGTGGTCGAATACGCCACCGCCGACAACATGCCGTCCCGCCGCATGATCGAAGGCAGCGGCCTCCGGATGCGCGACGACATCCTCACCTGCGCCGCAACGGCCGGAAGCACCCCCTACACGCGCTAGGCGAAAATGCGCATTTTCGCCCGCAAAATCTGCGCAGATTTTGCTATCTCAGCGACGGCGGCCGCGCATCCACCCATTCGCCCCGCCCCTTGGCCGAGGCCACCGCGTAATGCACCGCCGCCATCGAACGCAGCCCGTCCTCTGCCGTGGGATAGGCCCCATGCGCCTCGCCCCGGATCGCGGCCGCCAGATCGACATAGATATTGGCCACCGCCAGCGGGAACCCCTCGGGATGCGCAATCGCCACCCGGCTCAGCCGCGCCGCTTCTTCCGACAAGCCGCCCTCGCCCTTCTCCATGATCTGCGTCCGACCGCCAACGGGCGTATAATAGACCTGGTTGGGCTGTTCCGAAGCCCAGCGCATCCCGCCGGTTTCTCCGAACACCTGGATATCGAACCCGTGCTGCCGCCCGATCGCCACGGACGAGGTCCAGAGCCGCCCCACCGTGCCGCCCTCCATCCGGAAGTTCACCATCGCGTCGTCTTCCAGTTCGCGGCTCGCAATGGTCGAGGCGAAATCGGCGGAAAGCTCCCGCACCTCGTCACCGGCGACGAAAGACGCCATGTGCAGCGCATGGATGCCGCAATCGGCAAACTGCCCGGAGACACCCGCCATCTTCGGATCATAGCGCCAGCGCACCCGCGGATTGTCCGCATCCGTCGCATCGCCGTGGTGCCCGTGGCTGAAGTTTGCCACCACCAGCCGCACCTTGCCGATCTGGCCCGTGGCCACCATCTGCCGCATCTCGCGCACCATCGGATAGGCGCTGTAGCAATAGTTCACCGCGCAGATCCTGCCGCTGGCCTTCGCCACGCGCACGATCTCCTCGCCCTCCTCGACAGTCATCGTCATCGGCTTCTCGCACAGCACGTTGAACCCGGCTTCAAGGAACGCCTTGGTGATCTCGAAATGGGTCGAGTTCGGTGTGGCGACAGTAACCAGATCCACCCGGTCGGGCCGGTCGCGCTCGCCCGCCAGCATCTCTTCCCAGTCGCCATAGGCCCGGTCGGCCTCGACCCCCAGCCGCTGCGCATAGGCACGGCCTCTTTCAGCATTCACGTCCAGCGCTCCGGCGGCCAGCACGAAATTCCCGTCCGCCTGCGCGCCAAGGCGGTGCGCGGGCCCGATCTGGGACCCCTCACCGCCGCCGATCATTCCCCAAAGCAGTCTCGCCATCTCAAAATCCTATGGATTGAAGGTAGTCGCGGTTCGCCCGCGCATCGTCGACGGGCCGCACATCCAGCGTCGGATCGCAATCCTGCTCGACCGTGCACCAGCCCTCGAAACCGTTCTCAAGCAGGATCTCCCGCACGGCCGGGAAATCCACGTCGCCGTCGCCCAGGTTGCAGAAAATACCCTGCCCGCAGGCCTTGTAGAAATCCGTGCGATTGGCAACCACATCCGCCTTAACCTTGGGGTCGATGTCCTTGAAATGCATATACGAAATCCGCCCGATATGTCTTCCCATGAACGCCACCGGGTCGAACCCGGCATAGGAGTGATGCCCGGTATCGAAACAGATCTTCAGCAGGCTCTCGTCCACCTCGTCCAGGAGCCTCTCCAGTTCCGGCTCGAAATCCATGAATCCCGCCGCATGGGCATGCATCCCCACCGTCAGCCCGTGATCGACCCCGATCCGCGCCGCCTCGGCGATCCGGTCGCGATAGGCCAGCCATTCGGACTTCTCCATCTGCTCGGCCTCTTCCACCCGACCCGCCGTCGGAGCACGGCGCGGCGAGATCGAATCGATCAGCACAAGGTGCTGCGCCCCATGCGCCACCAGCGCCTTGCAGGTCCGCACCGTGCCGTCCAGCACATCGTCCCAGGCGGCGGGATCATGAAACGGCCGAAAGACGACACCCCCGATCAGCTCCAGATCATGCTCCGCCAGCGCCTCGCCCAGCTCCGCCGGGTCCTCCGGCATGAACCCCACCGGCCCCAGCTCGATACCGGTATAGCCCGCCTCGGCGTTCTCCTTCAGCACCGTCCGCCAGGACGGGTTGCGCGGATCGCCCGCGAACTCGACACCCCAGGAACAAGGGGCGTTGCCAATCCGAATGGTCATCTCTTGTGCTCTCCTAAAGCGCCATGTCGACCCAGGCGCGCGTCTCTGCCGAACGCCGCGCCGCGTCAATGATTCGCATCACCTCCAGCCCGTCCGCGAAGGTCGGCCAGACCGGCGCGCCGGTCTCGATCGCCTGCAGGAAATCCCGCGCCTCGATGATGATCTGGTCCTGGTAGCCCGTCCCGTGCCCGGGCCCGAGACAGAACGGCTCGTAATCGGGATGCGCCGGCCCGGTCAGGATCTTGCGGAATCCCCGCTCCGCCTCCGGTCCCTCGGCCCGGTAGAGCCAGAGCGCATTCTGATCCTCCTGGTCGAAGCGGATCGCGCCCTTCGTCCCGGTGATCTCGTAGGCATAGCCCATCTTCCGCCCCGTCGCGACGCGGCTGAAATAGAGATGCCCCATCACTCCGCTGGCAAAGCGGCACATGAACTGCGCATGGTCGTCGTTCGTCACCTCTCCGCCGGGCCGTATGCCGTGCACCGTCGCGATCTCGGCATTGACGCTGGCAATCGGGCCCAGCAGCGCCAGCGCGCAGTTGATCATGTGCGGGCTCAGATCGCCGATCGTCCCGTTGGCGTCACCGGAGGTCCGCCACGAGGCCGGCGCCTGCGGATCGGCAAGAAAATCCTCCGTATGCTCCCCCCGGAACCAGGTGACATCCCCGATCTCACCATCGGCAACCAGCTTGCGGGCAAACTGGGTCGCGGGCGTGCGCACGTAATTGTAGCCAACCATGCTCACATGGCCCTCGGCCGCGCGCACCATCGCCTCGGCCTCGTCCAGGCTCGCGCCCATCGGCTTCTCGCACATCACCGGCAATCCCCGCGCGAAGGCCGCCTCGGCGATCTCTAGGTGCAACTCCTGCGGCGTGGCGATCACAACCGCCTCGACACGCGGATCTGCCACCAGCTCGCGCCAGTCCCCGGTCGCTCGCGCGAAACCGAAAGCCGCCCGGTACCGCTCGGCGCTCTCCGCCGAAGACGCCGCGATCATCTCGAGACGCGGCCTGAGCGTGGTGCCGAAGACCGCGCCAACGGCCGCCATCGCAACCGAATGCGCCTTGCCCATGTAGCCGCCGCCAACGACGCCAATCCCGATTTCGGACACTGGCTCTCCTCCCTCGCAGATTCTGTTTTGCAACCGGTTGCAAAATCCCTAGCGTCAGAATAACAGCAGCACAAGCGGCAACTTTCGGCTATGCCTGAGGCATAGGCTCCTAGGGAGGATGACATGAGCAAAACGATCCGGCTCACCACGGCGCAAGCCATCGTGCGTTATCTGGCAAACCAGTTCATCGAGATCGACGGTACCGAGCACCGCCTCTGCGGCGGCGGCTTCGGCATCTTCGGCCACGGCAATGTCACCTGCCTCGGCGAAGCGCTCTACGACCACAAGGACGCCCTGCCGCTCTACCGTGGCCAGAACGAACAAAGCATGGGCTTCGCCGCCGCGGCCTACGCAAAGTACTGGCTTCGCCGCCGCTTCATGTTCGCCACCGCCTCGGCCGGCCCCGGCACCGCCAACCTGATGACCGCCGCGGCGCTGTGCCATGCCAACCGCCTTCCGATGCTGATGCTCTGCGGCGACACGTTCATCACCCGGCTCCCCGACCCGGTGCTTCAGCAGCTCGAACATTTCGGCAATCCGGCCCTCGGCCTCAACGACGGCTTCAAGCCGGTCTCGCGCTTCTGGGACCGGATCACCCATCCCGCGCAGGTCATCCAGTCGCTTCCCGCCGCGATCGCCACCATGCTCGACCCGGCCGATTGCGGCCCCGCCTTCATCGCGCTGCCACAGGACGTGCAGGGCTGGACGTTCGACTACCCCTCCGAACTCTTCACCAAACGCACACACCGCATCCGCCGCCAGGCGCCCGACACCCACGAGGTCGCGGACGCCATCGCAATGATCGAAGCGGCGGAACGCCCGATCATCATCGCAGGCGGCGGCGTGCAGTATTCCGGCGCCGTCCCCGAACTCACCGCCTTCGCCGAGGCGCACGACATCCCCGTGGTCGAGACCATCGCCGGCCGTGCCAACCTGCTCGACACCCACCCGCTCAATATCGGCCCCATCGGCGTCACCGGCTCCGACAGCGCCAATGCCGTGGCCGAGGCGGCCGATCTGGTGATCGCCGTCGGCACCCGGCTGCAGGACTTCACGACCGGCTCGTGGACCGCGTTTTCCAAGGACGCCAAGTTCATCGGCATCAACGTCGGCCGCCACGACGCCATGAAGCACCTGTCGCACCCTGTTGTCGGGGACGCGAAGTTGACGCTGCAAGCCCTTCAAACAGAATACAAAACACCCGCGAACTGGGTCTCCTTTGCGCAAGGCGAGCGCCAGAAATGGCAGGCCTACGTCGTCGAGAACGTCAAGCCCGGCAACCGCCCCAATTCCTATGCCCAGGCCATCGGCGTGGTGAACGACCTCTGCGGCCCGCGCGACCGGGTCGTGGCCGCCGCGGGCGGTCTGCCCGCCGAGGTCACCGCCAACTGGCGCACCCTCGACATCGGCACCGTCGATGTCGAATTCGGCTTCTCCTGCATGGGTTACGAGATCGCCGGCGGCTGGGGCGCGCGGATCGCCCAATCCGAACAGGAACCCGATGCCGAGACAATCGTCTTCTGCGGCGACGGCTCTTACCTGTTGATGAACTCTGACCTCTACAGCTCTGTTCTGACGCAGAAAAAGATGATCGTCCTCGTCCTCGACAACGGCGGTTTCGCGGTCATCAACAAGCTTCAGAACAACACCGGCAACGAAAGCTACAACAACCTCTTCACCGACGCGCCGACCATCCCGCAAGCCTTCGCCGTCGATTTCGAGGCCCATGCCGCGTCGATGGGCTGCAACGCGGAAACCGTCTCGAACCCGACCGAATTGGGAGATGCCTTCAAACGCGCCCAGGCGGCGGACAAGACCTCCGTCATCGTCATGAAAGTCGACGCCTACGAGGGCTGGACGACGGAAGGCCACACCTGGTGGGAAGTCGGCACCCCGCACGTGACCGATAACCCCAAGGTCGAGGCCGCCCACAAGGACTGGGAAGCCACACGCGAAAAGCAGCGCCGGGGCGTCTGAACCACATGCACAATTCATCGGTCCCGAAATATCCCGGGGAGCGCGAGGGGCAGCGCCCCTCGTGCCGCACAGAACCAGAGGCGACAGGTAAATGAGCGCACTTCTCACCGGCATCGCGAAAAACGACTTCCTCATCGTCGGCCGCGCCGGCATCGACTTCTTCACCGATCCCGGCGTGACGCTGGAAGACTCGACCCGCATGACCGTCGACCTCGGCGGTTCCTCCGCCAACATCGGCGCGGGCATCTGCAAGCTCGGCGGCAAGGCCGCGCTTGTGACCCGCGTCTCGGATGACAGCATCGGCAGCTACTGCACCCGCCGCCTGCAGCACTACGGCGTCGACACCCGCTACGTCCGGACCATCGGCGGCGAATACCGCAACTCGCTTGCCGTCTACGAAAGCGTGACCGAGAACCACCGCAACGTCATCTACCGCAACGCCGCCGCCGACTTCCAGATGGACGAGAGCGATGTCGAAGCCGTCGACTATTCAGCCTATGGCGCGCTCATCACCGCCGGCACCGTCTTCGCCGCCGACCCCTCGCGCTCGGCCACCTTCCGCGCCTTCGAGCTGGCGCGGGCGGCTGGCCTGCCGATCCTCTTCGACGTCGACTACCGCCCCTATTCCTGGCCCTCGGCCCAGGTCGCCAGCGACGTGCTCTCCCGTGCGGCCGAGCAATGCGACATGATCGTGGGCAATGACGAGGAATTCGGCTTCATGGCGGGCGACTACGACAAGGGCCTCGCCAAGGCCCGCGCGCTGTCGGAAACCACCGCCGAGATCGTCGTCTACAAGATGGGCCACGAGGGTGCCATCACCTTCACGAAAGGCGAGGAGATCCGCACCGGCATCTACCCCGTCGAGGCGCTCAAGCCGACCGGCGCGGGCGACAGCTTCATGGCAGGTCTCGTCACCTCGCTCGCTGGCGGCCACGACCTCAGGAGCGCGATCCTCCGCGGCTCCGCCTGCGCCTCGATCACGGTCTCGAAACCCGGCTGCGCCCCCGCGATGGCCACGACCGGGGTTCTCGAAGACTTTCTCGCCACCCACCCCGGCCCGACCACAGGATAACGCCCCATGCACATCGCTCCCTACGACAACCGGAACGAACCCATCGTCGATGTCGACGACGCCACGGTGCCGCTCAACTACTTCAACATCGTCAAGCTGGAACCGGGCCAGGCCTTCACCTACCAGGTGCCTGGCTACGAGACCTGCATCGTCCCCGCCACCGGCACCGTCGATGTCGAGGTCGAGGGCTTCACCGCCCAAAACCTCGGCGGGCGCGGCGTTGACGTCTGGGACGGCGAGCCCGAAGGCGTCTACGTTCCCTCCGGCGCCAAGGCCACGATCATCGGCAAGACGACCTGCGAAGTCTTCGTCGCCGGCGCGAAATACGACGAGACGCTCGAACCTTTCGCGGTCCGCAAGGACGAACTCGACCTCGTCCAGTACGGCTCGGATGACACCAAAACCCACCGGAAAATCAAACACATCCTCGGCCAGAAACAGCACGACAAGGTCGGCCGCCTGCTGGTCTCGGAACTCTTCACCGTCGGCGCCGGCGGCTGGTCGGGCTTCCCCAGCCACAAGCACGACACCGACCGCCTGCCGCTCGAGACCCGCCACGACGAAACCTACAACTTCCGCTTCCGCCCCAACCACGGCTCGGGCGTCCAGATGCTGCAGCGCGAGGACGGCAAACCGGGCGACGCCTATCACATCGTCGACGGCTCGACGATCTGCCTCGACCGCGGCTACCACCCCTGCGCGGCGCTTCCGGGCTACGAGATGTACTATTTCACCATCCTCGGCGGCCTCAGCCAGCGCAGCCTCGTGCAATACTTCCAGCCAACCCACGCCTACCAGATCGAAACCATCCCCGGCATCAAGGACATGATCGCCAAGTTCAAATGACAGCCCCTGGATATTATTGGCCCGAAAATATCCCGGGGTGAGGCCGCAGGCCGAGGGGCAGCGCCCCTTTTCAACGAAAGACACGCACATGCCCCTCGCCACGCTCGCAGAAGTCCTGCAACCCGCCCTGAAAGACGGCTACGCCGTCGCCGGCCTCGTCACCCTCGGCTGGGAGGACATGCGCGCCTTCGTCACCGCCGCCGAGGCCGAAAACTGCCCCGTCATCCTGCAGGCCGGCCCCTCCTGCCGCACGCACACCCCGCTGCCGGTCCTCGGCGCGATGTTCCGCCACCTCGCCGAACACGCCTCTGTTCCCGTCGTCGCCCATCTCGACCACGGCTATACATTCGAGGACTGCGCCGCCGCGCTGGACGCCGGCTTCACGTCGCTGATGTATGACGGCTCACGCAAGCCGCTCGCGCAGAACATCGACGAGACCGCCCGTATCGCCGAGATGGCGCACGCCGCCGGCATCTCCTGCGAGGGCGAGATCGGCTTCGTCGGCTACGACGGCGGCGAAGCCTCCGCCGGCACCGACCCCGACGAGGCCGCCCGCTTCGCCCGTGAAACCGGCATCGACGCAATGGCCATCTCCGTCGGAAACGTACACCTGCAACAGGACCAGTCCGGCGGTCTCGACGAGGCACGCATCGCCGCCATCGACGCCGCAACCACCGTGCCGCTCGTCATCCACGGCGGCTCGGGCGTGCCCGCCGCCCAGCGGCTTCGGCTCGCCCGCGAAACGTCGATCTGCAAGTTCAACATCGGCACCGAGTTGCGCATGGCCTTCGGCCGCGCCCTCCGCGAGGCAGTGGCCAGCGACCCCGAGCGCTTCGACCGCGTGCAGATCCTTCGGGACGTGGAGGCGCCGCTGGAGGCTGCCGCACGCGCGGTCCTGCGGAACTTCAAACCGTAACGCGGCACTGCGGCAGCTTTCTCCGAGACCAGGACCCGAAAGCGCAATCGGGCAGGCGAATGCGCCGGAAGGCCTGCCGATCGACAGCACTGGCAACAAGCTGCTCGGCCAATCCCTGATGGCGCGCGACTTCGAGCGCCAGGTCGCCGAACTGCAGGTGCGGTTCGCCATTCTGAAGGGCTACAACGAACTTGGCATACCTATCACCGTGGCCGGAGAAAACTCCGTCCAGGGCAAGGGAAAATGCGGTCAGACCGCGATTTGTGCGACAAAGCCGCGGCTCACGACAAATCAGATCGCTAGGGCACAGGCCCCCGTCACATCCTTTCCAGGGACACCGCGATCGCTGCCCAAAGCTCTTCCACCGGCTCGCACCCCACCGACAGGCGCACCGCGCCCGGCGCCACCGCATCGCCCCAGCGCGCCCGCCGCTCGGCCGAGGAATGCACCCCCCCGAACGAGGTCGCGGGCTGCAACAGCGCGCAGCCGTCGATAAATGCCTCCGCGGCAGCCTCATCGGCAAGTTCCAGATGGATGAGAAACCCGAACCGCAGCATCTGCGCCCTTGCAAGGTCATGCGCCGGATCGCCCGGCAGCCCCGGAAACCGCACCGCGACCACCTTCGGGTGCGCCGCCA
>JAJDOD010000146.1 GCA_022340315.1 Silicimonas sp.
GGTGGCACCAGTCGCCACACGATAAAGCGCGTCGCCCAGCATGCATCCGATGACCGCGCCGGCTGCCGAGTCGATCGGGAAATGGACGCCCGCCACCGATCGATTCGAGGCGATCCGGTGGGCAAGACGAAACGCCATGCCCGCCATCCGGCCCCTGTCGCTGTCGGGTGGCGCCGAAAGCGCCTCTTTCGGACCCATTCCGGTCAGCAATCTGGCAAAGACGGTCGATGCCGCGAAGACCTCGATCGCGTGTCCCGAGGGAAAGGACGAGTGATCGGGTGTCTGGATCATCGGCTGGATATGGGTGGCGTAGTCGATGGGCCGCGGGCTGCGGCAGAAGTGCTTGATCGGCATCTCGACATGCACCGCCACTCGTTGGCAGGCGTACAGCGCGGCGAGCGTCTTGCGGTGCCGGTTGGCGGAGAGATACCCGAGCGCGCCGTAGAACGAGAAAAGGTCGCCCGTTTGCACGAGGATTTCGTTCATGCGGTCGGTCCGCAGATCGGAATAGGCACGCACCATCGCCAGTTGCTGGCGAAAGACCGCACGCTCGGGCCGGTTCAGCCTGACCAGAGGCGTACCCTTTGCCGAGAGCGTCGCCTCTCCGTCATGGCCCGCGATGGTGAACTCGGGAAACAGAAGCGAGTTCAAAAGCTTGCTGCGCACATCGGTCGACAAGTACTCGGTGTCGGTATCCGACGTGCCGAAGGGAAGCGGGTTCCGCAGCGGCATACCGTCCCAATACCCCACGATCCCGTCATAGGTTGTCAGAAGCGTCCAGCTCAGTTGCGGGGACCCTGCGCCGCCCGCGTGGTCGATGCCTTGGCCCTGACCTTGCCCCTGACCCTGACCTTGCCCCTGACCCTGGCCTTGCCCCTGGCCCTGACCTTGACCTTGCCCCTGACCCTGACCTTGGCCTTGCCCCTGACCCTGGCCTTGCCCTTGCTCCGGCATCTCGATCTCCCTCGCGCGTCTTTACGCCAGAGTGCGAAATAACCTGCATCATGGGCAAGCTTGCGTTGCGCCATTCACGAAAGGTTCACACAAACTGTTTTCGAGCCAATTTCTTGAAAATGTACCGCATACATGCTGCAATTGACGTTAGGGCAAAGCCTGAGGGGTCGTCATGGAAAAGCAGACTGCGAAATTGCGTCTCTACTTGTACGGCAGGTTTCGCGTTGAGACTGAGGGCGGCGACAATCGTGCGCCGAAAAGCGCCAAATCCCAGGCGCTTATCGCGCTTCTGGCCACCAGCGAAACCGGCGGGCGCGGGCGGCTTTGGCTTCAGAAACGGCTTTGGCCCGGCAAGGCCAGCGACAAGACATCGACCAACCTGCGCCAGGCGCTAAGCGAGATCCGCCGGAATCTCGGCGAGGCGCGCGACATCCTTTTGGCCGACCGTCGTAGCGTCACACTCGACCTGGCGCATATCGAGTTGGTTCCAGCCGCACCGGGAAGCGAGTTTCTGGAAGGCATTCAGCTCATTGAGGGCGATCACCAGATCGGTGACTGGCTCGACCATCACCGGTCGGTGGCCGTGCCGCGTTCACCGCAAGCGAAGGTATCGGAGGCCTATCTTCAAAACTCGGTTCCAGTTCGCCCGGTGGTGCTGTTTATTACTCAAGGCGACAAGAACAGCGATCTCGGCCTGATCGAGGATATCTTCGTCGACTGCGTGGCCCGTTCCATGCGCGAAACGCTGTCGGCAGATGTCCGCATCGGTGGGGTGAGCGCAGACCCGAATGCCTTCCGGGTCGAGGTGCAAGCCTATCGCGCCGAGGCGGCCACGGTCGGGATCCGGTGTCGCGTCCGGCACGGATCGCCGGAGGCACTGGTCTGGTCTGGCATGACGTCGACGCAGCTTCACGGCGCCCCGCCTGTCGAAGACCTGCAGTTCGTATCGCTCGGCAACCAGTTGATCGACGCGCTGGCCGACGCGATGACAAACAACATTTCGGATACTCAGGACATTCGCGACGCGAACCTGCTGACGCGGCTCGCCATTCGACGGATTTTCACGCTGAAGCCGGAGAATCTTGCCGAGGCCGACCGAATGCTGGCACTGGCCGAGGAACTGGGGGCAGGGGCGCTTTCCTCGGCCTGGCGAGCGCAACTGCGGGTCATCCAGCATGTCGAGTTGCATGAAGGGCGGTCGGAGAACCTGCCCGACGAGGCGCGAAAACTTGCCGTCCTGGCGATGGAACGCGAGCCGATGAACTCGATGGTCGTTGCTGCTGTGGCCAACACGCGCCTGGTGCTCGACAACGATGTGAACGTATGCATGGAACTGGCGCGCAGAAGTGTACGGCTGAACCCCGCCAATCCGCTTGCCTGGAACAGCCTGGCGACCGCCAAGCTCTATGCCGGCGATATTGGCGAGGCACATGCGCTGGCCGTTCGTGCGCAGAAGATGAGCTCGGGTTCGCCCTTCGGACATTGGTGGGATTTCGGACGCTGCCTGACGGCCGCGCTCACCGGCCGCAAGGCCGAGGCGCTGCAACTGGCCGAGGCCGCGCATGCGCTTTCGCCCGAGTTCCGGCCGCCGCTGCGCTATCTCACGGCACTCTATGCCGCCGACGAACGGTTCGAGGATGCGCAACGCACCGCGGAACGCCTCAAGAAACTGGAACCGGATTTCACGTTTGAGCGAATGGCGACCGACAAGACCTATCCGATCTCACCGCTCCGCTGGGGCGGACTGCTCGACAGCGGCAAGGTCATCGCGCTGTCCGGCTGAGGCCTCGTCGTCGAGATCCCAGATCATTCGGCTGTCGAAACTGAGTGCTGCGAGCATCGTGCAGATGACCGAAAGCGCAAAGGCCAGCGAGGCGGGGCCCGGCTTGACACTGGCCAGCACCGAGAATTGCACGAGCGACGACAATATCGCGACCACGAAGACGTCGATCATCGACCAACGGCCAATGAATTCAATGGCTTCATAGACCCGGTGGCGCCATTTTGCAGAACTCGGCAGGTGATACTGAACCGACAGCGCCAGCCAGGCGACGGCCAGGAACTTGCCAAGCGGAATTACGACCGAAGCCAGAACAATCACCGCCGCAACTCCAATCGAGCCGTGGGTCGCGAGTTTGTATGCACCCTCGATTATCGTGTCATCGCTCGATGTCAAAAGCAGCCGGGTTTCGAGCATCGGCCAGATATTCGCCGGGACATAGGCCAACAATCCAAGTGCCCACCAGAACCACACCCATGCCAGACCGCGCCTGGCGCGACTGGTCAGGCGCGCGCCGCAGCGGCTGCAATGGTGCGTTCCGAGCGGCCAGACCCGTGCGCAGCGGATGCACCCGACCAGTCCGGCGTCGCGGGCAGTAGCGGTGTCGCTCATCGTTCGAGCGCCCTCCACAGGCTCAGGCGGCACATCATGCTGTCTTGCGCCCAGATGAGGACCGTAGCGGCGGCGAACATATAGAATGCCGGGCCGAATGTGACTTCGGCCATCGCCACGATCTTGACCAGTGCGACCGCGCAGCCGACCACGAAGATCTCGGCCATCGACCAGGGACGAAGCCTTTCAGACCATCCGAACGCGGCCGAGGCGTGGGGAAGGGGGCGTGTCCCAAGCACGACGGGCGTCAGAACGTAAAGCGTCAGGCCAAGACGCAGCGCAGGCAGGACGAGGATCAGGAAGAGAACGGCGACGGAGAGCAGCAGAAGCGGGCCCTCGAAGGCCAGCGCGGTTTCGATCAGCGTTGCGTCGTTGCTCATCCAGAACCGTTTGATCGTGAGGAACGGCAGAGTGACGGCACCATAAATCAGGCCCGCACTTGCCAGTGCCATCGCCAGGAGTTTCAAACCGGCTCGGCGCTCCGGCGCGACCAGAACGGTATGGCACCGCACGCAGACGAGTTTAGATACTCCGTCCGTCGGATGCAGCGCGTCGCATGTCGGGCATGCGATATAGGTATCGAGAGGCTGCGCAGGTTTCGTCATGGGGAAAATCTAGTGCCGTATCTGTCTCGAAACACGGGCGAATGCAGTTGTCTGGGTTGGAAACACACTGTTGATCAGTTGCGGTGTCGGCCCGTTAGCGCACCTAATCCAAGCTTTTCGTGCCAAATTCATTACAGTCATTGTTTCACATGGCCATACAGTTCAGTCACGAAAAAAGGGGTTTATGTCCTACCGATCCCCTACACGCATGGCATTGTAGCAGAACCAGAAACAGGTGATGCCACCATTAAGCAAACTTGCCGTCACTATTTCCCAGTTTGGGTCATGTTTGCTAAAGTTATCGCCAAATTGTCGCCCAGCCTATGTGAGACAAAGGCCGAGTAACGATCAGTGAATCGGGTCCTTCTGTCTGATTGTGTACGAGTGTATACGGTGTTGTGCCGGTCTGGATCTGGGGGACGTGCAGCTTGGTGTGTTGCACGTCCCTCGTAAACTGTGTGTCCCTGCTTCGGCAGGAGTGTGTGTAAAGAGGTGATTATGAGTGTTCGGAGTGAACCTGCGCCTGGGACAAGTTCCGGGTTCGACCGCGCTGTTATGGCAATGCGGGAAAGTGCAAATCGGATGATGCCGAGGCGCGGTGGCGTCACCACGCAACCGGCCAACTCCCCGGAGAAGTACGGAAATCCGCGCCGACAGCCGAATGCCGCGGAGCGGTCCGCGGGTGTCCCGCTGGGTGCTGTCGAAGCGTGGCCACTGCCCGGCCTGGCACCGATGACCCGGGTGCGGACGAATTTCGGCGATGTCCACGCTGCGGCCCTCCGCAAGGGTGACATGGTGCTGACAAGGGACGGCGGCTATCGCGCAATCGAGTGGCTGACCCGAATTCGCCTTGACGAGCACATCCTTCGGGCCAAACCCGACAGCAATCCCATCGTGCTTGCGCAGGGGTCGCTTGGCCGGAACGTTCCTGCCTCGGAAATCATGGTGTCGCCGCGCCAGGTCGTCTGCGCCGATGCCGCTATCGGCCTGAACGGCAACAGGGAAGCGGCCATGCTGGTTTCGCGACCGGGCGTCCGCCGGTTTCAAGAATCCAGCCTGTCTTACACGATGTTTCATGTCGGAGAGCACGCGGAAGTCTATTGCGAAGGCACGTTCATGGTCTTCCCGATAGATGCCTGAACCTGGCACCACCGCCATCAACCCGATCTTAAGAGCGATGTGAAAGCTTTCCGGGAGCTGAATTGGTTCCTGGAAAGCATGTCGCACGATCATCCCCTGTCTCGACCGATCCGCGTCGTCATCGTCGACGACACGCGGACCATTCGCGCCATGATACGAACGATGCTCGAGAGCTCCGGCCGGATCGAAGTGGTCGGCGAGGCGGGCGATCCCTACGAAGCGCGCGAATTGATCCGCACGCTGAACCCGGATGTAATAACGCTTGATATCGTCATGCCGCGGATGGACGGCCTCTCATTCCTCGAACGGCTGATGCGCCTGCGCCCGATGCCGGTCGTCATGGTATCGTCCCGCACCAAAGAAAAGAGCCGGGAAGCGGTTACGGCACTTTCGCTCGGCGCAGTCGATTGCGTCGATCTTGGCCGTTTACGCCGGGCGACCGATGCCGAGAACCTGGTTCGGACCGTGGTCATGGCGGCGGGAAGCAACGTGGGCGGTCTTTCTTCGGCAAGCCGCTTTCAAGCCGCCGACGCGGTCACCGATGTGCCGCGCGTCTGGAACGGCAAGGTCGTGGTGGTCGGAAGCTCGACCGGCGGCGTCGATGCGCTTCTGACCGTGCTTCGGGGCATGTCGTCGGACTGCCCGCCAATCGTGATCGCGCAGCACATGCCGGCGGCATTTCTCGAAAGCTTCGCAACGCGGCTCGGTCGAAGCTGCGGCGCCCGGGTGGCGCTTGCCCACAAGGGAGCCCGGCTGGAAAAAGGGCATATATTCCTAGCCCCTGGCGGCGATCGGCACGTCCAGCTTTCGCGACGCAACCCTTACATGCTGACCGAAGTGGCGCATGACGGCTCCGAGGCCTATGTCCCGTCGGTCAACCTTCTTTTCGCGTCGGCTGTTCCGCACGCGCAGAAGACCGTCGGGGTCATGCTGACCGGCATGGGCAGCGACGGTGCAGAGGCGCTTTTGCGGATGCGTCAGGAGGGGGCCCATACCATCGTTCAGGACAGTGCATCGGCGGTCATCGACGGTATGCCGCGTTCGGCGCGCGAGATCGGCGCCGCGGTCGAGGTGGCCCCGCTCTCGCAGATCGGCGCGCGCATCCGATCCAGCGCCGCGCGACAGACACAGGACACCTGCCCATGAATTCGGTCTATATCTCGCAGGGCCAGCACGCTGTCGGGCGGGACCCGGAGATGGTGGTTTCGACCATCCTTGGCTCGTGCATTTCGATTTGCCTGTGGGATCCGGTTGCCCGTGTCGGCGGCATGAACCACCTGCTTTTGCCGGACTCGCAGTATGGAAGCGAGGGGATGACGGCCGGCGCGGTCGACATGGATTTGCTCATCAACAAGATGATGCCGCTTGGCGCCGAGCGTCCCCGGCTTCGCGCCAAGCTTTTCGGTGGCAGTTCCATGTTGAACGGACGCACCGAGATTGGTGCGCGCAACGCCGAGTTCGGGCGCAACTACCTGCGCAACGAATCCATCCCCTGCGACGCCGAGAATGTCGGCGGACCAAAGGCGCGGCGACTCAAGTTCTGGCCCGCCACCGGCATCGCGCGTATGCGGCTGGTCGAGGAGGAAGCGCCCGAGCCCACATCCGCCGCCCCGGTGGCCACCAACGGCGTGGAGTTGTTCTAGTCCCCGGCACTGTCGCCTGTCAGTCGCGCGCCGCCTTTTCGTCGATGCCGGACAGCCCCTCGCGGCTGGCCAGTTCCCGTAACACGTCGTCAAGCGGCACATTGCACGCTGCCAGCATGACGAGCAGGTGATAAAGCACATCCGCAGCCTCGGCCGTCAGCCGTTCGCGGTCACCCCGGACGGCCTCGATGATGGCCTCGATGGCTTCCTCTCCGAACTTCTCGGCCGTTTTCCCAGGCCCCTGAGACAGAAGTTTCGCGGTCCAGGAGGTCTCGGGCGACGCCGATCTGCGCGCTTCTATGGTTGCGGAGAGGCGGAGGAGAATTTCGCTCATGTCAACCTCATCGGAATGCCGGCGGCAGCCATGTGGGCCTTGGCTTCGCCCACGGTGAACTCGCCGAAATGGAAGATGGACGCTGCCAGAACCGCGCTTGCATGCCCTTCGGTCACGCCCTCGATCAGGTGATCGAGCGTGCCGACACCACCCGAGGCAATGACGGGAATGCCCACAGCATCCGCGATCGCGCGGGTCAGCGGTATGTTGAAACCCGCGCGCGTACCGTCGCGATCCATCGAGGTCAGCAGGATTTCACCTGCGCCTTTCGCCTCGACGTGACGGGCGAATTCGACGGCGTCGATCCCGGTCTCGCGCCGTCCGCCGTGCGTGAAGATCTCCCATCGTCCGGGCGACACCGTCTTGGCGTCGATGGCCACGACGATGCATTGCGAGCCGAACTTGTCCGCTGCGCGCGCCACCACGTCCGGGTCGGCAACTGCGGCCGAGTTGAAGCTGACCTTGTCGGCGCCCGCCAGCAGAAGTGCGCGCACGTCATCCACCGTCCGCACGCCGCCGCCGACCGTAAGCGGCATGAAGCAGTGCTCGGCCGTGCGACGGGCGAGGTCGTACATGGTCCCCCGGTTCTCGTGCGTTGCGTGGATGTCGAGAAAGCAAAGCTCGTCCGCCCCCGCCGCGTCATAGGCGATGGCCGCCTCGACCGGGTCGCCGGCATCGACGAGATCGACGAAGTTGACGCCCTTCACCACGCGCCCATCGGCCACGTCGAGGCAGGGTATGATGCGGGTCTTCAGCATGCGCGCCCTCTTAGCGCCTCGCGGTCAGATAGGCGAGAAGAGATAGGTGGTGGATTGCAGATACTCCTCGCCCGGCATGAGCGAAATGTCGGGAAATCCGGGTTGGTGCATCGCGTCCGGCCAGTGCTGCGGTTCGATGGCGATGCCGATGTCCTTGCCGGAATAGACCTGAATGCCTGGCGCGGTGGTGGTGATGCCAAGCCGCACGCCAAGGTCACCCTCGGCCCGGACGGCCGGGCCATCGGTGGGTGCCAGGCAGAAGTTGTGGTCGATCCCCGTGTCCGGCTCGGCCAGCGCGCCCAGCTCGAAGATGGTTCCGGTGACGGGCGCCACCGCGCCGGTCGGGATTTTTCGTTCATCGACGGGTGTATAGCTGTCGGCCGCGATGGCCAGGCGCATGCCCGCGCGACCCGTTTGCGAGAGCCGCCAGTAGGGGTGAAGCGCCAGGTTCATCCAGGTGGGCGCGTCGGTCGTGGCGCGGAATTCGACCTCAAGCGCGGGGCCTTCGACCGAATAGATGGCGGTCAGAACCCGGTTGCCGGGAAACCCGCCCAGCCCGTCGGCAAGGGCGAGCTTCAGCACCAGCCGGGTGTCGGTCTGGTCAGCAACCTCCCAGGTTTGTGCGTGAACGCCAGTCGAGCCGGAATGGAGCGTGGTGACGCCACTCTCGTTTGTCTCGAAGCGATGTTCGTGCCCGGCAATTTCCGCGCTTCCGTTCGCGATGCGGTTCGCGACCGGGCCCACGACCGCGCCGTTGAATTTCTTGGCTCCGCGCGCCTCGCTCTCGTCAGCCGCGCCATCGACCAGCGAGCCAATACCACGGAACCAGACGCCGTTGAGGCGCGCGCCGAGTGGCCAGACCTCGATCTTCAGATCGTCGGAGCCGATCCTGATACTCTCGCTCATCGCAGCGCCCGTGCCACGTCGCAGGCGAAGTAGGTCAGGATCGCGTCGCAACCCGCTCGCTTGAAAGCCAAAAGGCTTTCCATCATGGCCTTGTCCCCGTCAATCCAGCCGCGTTCGGCCGCGCCCTTGATCATCGCGTACTCACCCGAGACCTGGTAGGCCGTGACCGGCGCGCTGAAGCGATCCGAAACCGCGCGGCAGATGTCGAGATAGGGCATGCCCGGCTTGACCATCACCATGTCGGCGCCCTCGCGGAGATCGCGTTCGACCAGGCGCAGCGCCTCGTCGGCGTTGCCGGGGTCCATCTGGTAGGTCTTCTTGTCGCCCACCAGCAGCCCGGAAGCGCCGACGGCGTCACGGAAGGGGCCGTAGAAGGCGGAGGCGTATTTCGCGGCGTAGCTGAGGATGCAGACGTCGGAGTGGCCTGCGGTTTCCAGGGCACTGCGCATCGCGCCGATGCGGCCATCCATCATGTCTGACGGCCCGATGATGTCGGCCCCGGCCTCGGCTTGGGCCAACGTCATCTTCACGAGTGCCTCAACGCTCTCGTCATTCAGGATCACGCCATCCTTCACCAGTCCGTCATGACCATTGATGTTATAGGGATCGAGTGCGACGTCGGTCATGATCGCGATCTCGGGCACGGCGGCCTTGATCGCCCGCGTTACCCGGTTCGACAGGTTGTCGGGGTTCCACGCCTCCTCGCAAAGCTCGGTTTTCAGCGAGGTGTCGATGTAGGGGAACAGGCAGATCGCGGGGATGCCCAGGGCGGCTGCATCCTCGGCCGCTGCCACCGCACGGTCGAGCGTCAGGCGTGAGACGCCAGGCATCGAGGGGACAGGTGTATCGTCGTCCTGGCCATCGCGAATGAAGATCGGCCAGATCAGGTCATCCACCGTCAGGGTGCTCTCGCGCACGAGGCGGCGCAGCGCGTCGGTGCGCTTGGTGCGGCGGAACCGCGTTGCCGGAAAGGAACCTGTCGTCATCAACTGAAGCCTTTGTGCACACCCATCGTCTCAATTGCGGTAGCGCGATGATGGCAGGCTGGTCAAGCCTTGCGCCATTCTCTACGGTCTGACGGCGAATGATCCGGGGCAGACTGTGGACTGGTACGAATCCGTCTTTGAATTGATCGACTTACGGTCGTTTTCAAACCTTTGGTACTGGGTTGGTCTGGCCGTGCTTTGGTCCTCGCTCTCGCATTGGGTGCTGGGTGTGCCGCACGACGCGATCCTGCGGGCGCGCCGGGCGAAGCCGGAGACCGCAATGCAGGACCTGCAGGACCTGGCGCGGATCAACGTCAACCGTATTCTCTATATCGTCGATGTGTCGGGCGCATGGCTTGCGCTTTTTGGTTCGGCGCTGGCAACCGCGCTTGGGATCATCGCCTTCTACTACGATGTCGAATTCGCCCAGGCCGTGTTCTTCATGCTGGCACCGATGATCATCATTGGAGGATTGTCGGTCGCCACCGCGCGGCGGATCAGGACAAGAAAACTGCAGGGTGACGACCTGATCCGGTCGCTGATGCGTCACCGGTTCGTGGTGCAATTGATCGGCGTGGTTTCGATCTTCATCACCGCGATGTTCGGAATGTGGGTGAACCTTTACACCGGTCCCTTCGGCGGCTTCTGAGCGGCCTTGACACGCGGCGCGAAGCGGTTACGTCCGGCCTTCATGTCCGCACGAGAGCACATCACGGTCGGTGGCGCGCCGGAAGGTTATGACGCCGCTCTGATCCTTGCCGAGTTGGAAAACACCGGTGTTGTGTGCCATGTCGCACGCGACGACAAGCGTATGCGCGCTATGGAAGAGGCTTTGGCCTTCTTCGCACCTGATGTGCCGGTCATGCGTTTCCCTGGCTGGGACTGTCTGCCCTACGACCGGGTGTCGCCCAACGCGGACATCTCGGCCGAGCGGATGGCGACGCTGGCGGGCCTGGTCCACGACATGCCCGCGCGCTTCGTAATTCTCACGACCTTGAACGCTGCCACGCAGCGTGTTCCGGCGCGCGAGGTGCTGCGCGAAGCAGCGTTCACCGCAACCGTAGGCGATCGGGTGGACGAGGTGGCGCTGCGGGCGTTCCTCGTGCGGATGGGTTTCGTGCAAGCGCCAACGGTGACGGAACCGGGTGATTACGCGGTCCGCGGTGGCATCATCGACATTTTCCCGCCCGGAGAAGGTGGCCCGGTGCGTCTGGATTTCTTCGGCGACGTGCTGGATGGCGCGCGGCGATTCGATCCTGCCAGCCAGCGTACGACGGAAAAGTTAACAACCGTTGAACTGGCCCCGGTTTCGGAAGTCATTCTGGACGAGGCGGCTATTACGCGGTTCCGGCAGAATTACCGGCTGGAGTTCGGTGCGGCGGGCACCGACGATCCGCTTTACGAGGCGGTGAGCGCGGGGCGCAAGCACGCGGGGCTGGAGCATTGGCTGCCGTTCTTTCACGAGCGGCTGGAGACGCTGTTCGATTATCTGCCCGGCGCGACCATCGCGCTGGACGAGCAGTCCGAGGCGATGCGGCTGGCGCGATGGGAGGCCATCGAGGACCAGTACGACGCGCGACGCGAGGCGATGACCGCGAAAGGGAGGGTCGACAGCGTCTACAAGCCCGCACCGCCGGGGGCGCTCTACTTCGACGATGCGCAGTGGGAGACGGCGGTTGCGGCCCGGCGCGTCTTGCAATTCAATGCGTTGCCGCGGCCGACCGGACCGGGTGTGATCGACGCGGGCGGGCGCGTGGGGCGCGATTTCGCGCCGGAGCGGCAGCAGGAGAACGTCAGCCTTTTCAACGCGCTTGCCGATCATATCAAGGCGAAGCTGAAGGCTGGTCCGGTGCTGGTCGCCTCGTATTCCGAAGGTGCACGCGAGCGCTTGCAAGGCCTCTTGCAGGATAGCGGTGTCGGTCTGACCCGGAATGTTGCCCGCTTCCGGGATGTGAAAGGCGCCGACGCCGTGCACCTGGCTGTCTGGGCACTGGAGCATGGATTCGAGGCCCCGGCCGCAAGTAGCGGAGCGATAGGCCATGGTGATCGCGGGCTGACCGTCATTTCCGAACAGGATGTGCTGGGCGACCGGTTGATCCGGCAGTCCAGGAAGCGGCGGCGGGCCGACAACTTCCTGACCGAGACCCAGTCGCTCAGCCCCGGCGACCTGATCGTGCATGTCGATCACGGGGTTGGCCGCTACATGGGGCTCGAAGTCGTCGAGGCGCTTGGCGCGCCGCACGAGTGCATCCACCTGGAATACGCCGGCGGCGACCGGCTGTTCCTGCCGGTGGAGAACATCGAACTTCTCAGTCGTTACGGCCACGAAGAAGGCTTGCTCGACCGGCTGGGCGGGGGTGCGTGGCAGGCCAAGAAGGCCAGGCTCAAGGAGCGTATCCGGCAGATTGCCGACAAGCTGATCCGGGTGGCGGCCGAGCGGCAGTTGCGCAAGGCCCCTGTCGTCGAGCCTGTTCCGGGTGTCTATGACAGTTTCGCGGCGCGGTTCCCGTATGAGGAGACGGACGACCAGCTGAAGGCGATTGCCGAGACGCTGGAAGACCTGGAAGCGGGTCGCCCGATGGACCGGCTGATCTGCGGTGACGTGGGTTTCGGCAAGACAGAGGTGGCGATGCGCGCTGCCTTTGTTGCCGCGATGGCAGGGATGCAAGTCGCGGTGATTGCGCCAACGACGCTTCTCGCCCGGCAACACGCGGCGAGTTTCCGGGAGCGTTTCCGGGGGGTCCCGGTGCAGATCCGGCAGCTCTCGCGTTTCGTCTCGGCCAAGGAGGCGGAGGCGGCGCGCGAGGGGCTGAAGCGTGGCACGGTGGACATCGTGATCGGCACCCATGCGGTGCTGGCCAAGGGCGTGCGCTTCGCCAACCTCGGGCTGTTGATTGTCGACGAGGAGCAGCATTTCGGCGTCGGCCACAAGGAACGGCTGAAGGAATTGCGCTCGGATATTCATGTGCTGACGCTGACCGCGACGCCGATCCCGAGGACGCTGCAATTGTCGCTAACCGGGGTGCGTGACCTCTCGATCATCGGGACGCCGCCGGTCGACCGGCTGGCGATCCGAACCTATGTCAGCGAGTTCGACACGGTGACTTTGCGCGAGGCTTTGCTGCGCGAACATTACCGCGGCGGCCAGGCCTTCTTCGTGGTGCCGCGCATTGCGGACCTGCCCGAGATGGAGGACTGGCTGAAGCGCGAGGTTCCGGAGGTGTCTTACGTGGTGGCGCATGGCCAGATGGCGGCGGGCGAGTTGGACAGTCGCATGAACGCCTTCTACGACGGCAAGTTCGACGTGCTGCTTGCGACGACGATCGTGGAATCGGGGCTGGATATTCCGACTGCGAACACGATGATCGTGCATCGGGCGGACATGTTCGGGCTGGCCCAGCTTTACCAGATCAGGGGTCGGGTGGGGCGCTCGAAAACAAGGGCTTACGCTTACCTCACGACCAAACCACGGGTGAAGCTGACGCCGCAGGCGGAGAAGCGTCTGCGCGTGCTGGGTTCGCTCGACAGCCTTGGTGCGGGGTTCACTCTGGCGAGCCAGGACCTGGACATTCGCGGCGCGGGCAACCTTCTGGGCGAGGAACAGTCGGGGCATATCCGCGAGGTGGGCTATGAACTTTATCAGTCGATGCTGGAGGAGGCGATTGCCAAGATCAAATCCGGCCAGATGGAGGGGCTGAGCGAGGGCGACGACCAATGGGCGCCGCAAATCAACCTTGGCGTGCCGGTGCTGATCCCCGAGGACTACGTGCCGGATCTCGATGTGCGGTTGGGGCTGTACCGCCGGCTCTCGAGCCTCTCGACAAAGGTCGAGCTGGAAGGGTTCGCCGCCGAACTGATCGACCGGTTCGGGGCATTGCCCAAGGAAGTCAACACCTTGCTTCTGGTGGTTCGGATCAAGGCCGAATGCAAGAAGGCCGGAATCGCGCGGCTGGACACCGGGCCGAAGGGGGCGACGATCCAGTTCCACAACGACAAGTTCGCCAATCCCGCCGGCCTTGTCGCCTTCATCGAGGACCAGCGCGGGCTGGCCAAGGTGAAGGATAACAAGATCGTCGTTCGGCGCGACTGGAAGAAGACCAAGGATCGCGTGCAGGGGGCTTTCGCGGTGGCGCGCGACCTTGCGGCGAAGGCGAAAGAGGGCGCGGGCGCAAGAGGTTAATGCCGGGCGCGCGCGGTGGGTGTTGCGGGCAACGGGGCCAGGGGTAAACGCCTGCTTTCATTGGCCCGGGGCCGGAAAAAGCAACGTCGGTATCACGTCGGTATTACGTCGGTATCGCGTCGGTGGATCGTATCGGTATCGGGCGTTTTGCCGTTCGTTTCCGGGCGCGCGTTAGGAAAGATTGCCGCTGCGTTAACGCTTTTGTCCAACCGGGAAATTTCGCCGCCGTGAGGCGGATGGCATCTTGCGCAGGTCCGGTGCGATGGCCTAAACGGAGCACCGGTGCGCCCGAGTGGCGGAATGGTAGACGCAGGGGATTCAAAATCCCCCGTTGGCAACAACGTGTCGGTTCGAGTCCGACCTCGGGCACCAATAGAATCAGATGCTTATGCGGAGATTGAGTTTAGGATCGCAGCCCGCCGCCTGAGCGTGCAAGCAATTTGTAAGCAGTTAAGTGGCTGTTTTGGGAGATTCACGATACCCGACCGCCAAGGCCGACAAGGCAGCACCGGAAGCCTGCTTCCCGATGGCCGCCTTGCATTTGCGCGCGATACCTACGCCGACCGATACAGCCGCCGTCTTGGCCTAGGCGCTGAGAGAAGCTGCGAAGATGCTGGCGCTGCCGGACTTAGCGGTATACGCGGCGTTGAGGGGTTAGTCCAAG
>JAJDOD010000006.1 GCA_022340315.1 Silicimonas sp.
CTACATCTCGGACTGGTCCCTGCCGCCGTCCGAGTTCGACCATTCGCAAGTCACCGCGCGCCGTTTGCTTGCCCACGCGGCCGGGACGAACTTCGGTGGCGATCCGGGCCTGGGCGGCAGACTACAACGAGGAGAGACCCCATTCGGACCTCGGTTACCAGACGCCCAGAGCATTCGCCGAGGACCTGTTCACCGCAACCGACACCCGCGCTGCGCCACATGAAAGCTCCGCGCATCTGTCGGTTGCTCCACCTGCGCCAGTCGGCGTATCAACCCAAAGGGCTCCGGTCCCGGCTGGATGAAGGTTCAGTGGCAGGTCACACCAAAATCGGTCGCAGCAACTTTCACGAGTCGGGCGATCATCGCGGCTTCAAGCCGATCGTCTTCGATAGCCTTCACATTGACCCTGAGGCGCAGCGCTACGACGCGGACCTGTCAACGTTCACTCGCGTTCTCAACATCAGGATGCCGGCTCCTAGTATAGTGTTAAGTATGGCTGACCAGTGGCCAGGTCCGGACTGCATGACGTAGCGGTCATCCGACCAAAAGGCAAAAGATGACGGCTTCGAGCCCTTTCTGGACGTTCACATCCTTGATGCTTCCGTGAATAGACTTTTCCGCGTGGCGCGCATGAACCAAGTTCGCATCGCCACCCAGAAGCGGAATGCCGCGAGTCAAGTTGAAGATGCATTCCCACTGTCTCGCGGCAGAAGTATGCTCGTTAGATGATCGGCAAGCTTCTTCCGAGATTCATCCCGTGGTTCGTGATCGTAATTCTCACGGTCACGACCGTCGGCATGAAATTCATCCCAGGTCATGCAGGCTTGCAGATGGGGCCGAACTCTCATGTCATGCAGATGGCTCAGGGCGAGGACTCCGGTCATCACATGCCCGCGCCACAGCACGGCAGCAAGAAAGACTGTCAGTTCTGCAGACTGACTGAAACACTGATCCCGCCAGAAACACCTGCAATGTTCGCGCTGCGCGGTTGGACCATGGTTCGGGACACGCCGCCGGCACCGGGTCTCCGGATAACCCGGGACACGCAATATGCGCTTGGTGCAAGGGCGCCTCCATCGTCGAACTCTGACGAAACCTGACCAATCTTTCCAATCCGTCTTGCCTCCCGACACCCCGGCACGTTCCGACGATGCGGGACATCGGGATAACACCAGACGCACGCGATGTGCGCCTTCTCTCTGCGCAGGGCGGCCCAAAGAGTTCGAGGAGAACAAATGACCAAGATGAAAATCGCAGCGGCACTGGCGACGTATGTTGCTGCTGCAACCGTGGCATCTGCCCACGCCACGCTGGAACAGGAGAGCGTCAAACAGGGCGCAACCTCAAAGATCACCGTACGCATCGGGCATGGATGCGGCGGCGAAGCGACGCTCAAGGTGCGTGTGCAGGTGCCCGACGGCATGATTTCCGTGAAGCCGATGCCGAAGGCCGACTGGACGCTGGAAACCGTCGTGCAGCCTTATGCCAAGAGCTACGAACTCTTCGGAAGCTCAATTACCGAAGGCGTCAAGGAGATCGTCTGGACCGGCGAGTTGCCGGATGCCTGGTATGACGAGTTCACGTTCAGAGGCAACGTGACCACGGACATTCCTGCCGAGAAATTGCTATTCATTCCTGTCGTCCAGGAGTGTGCCAACGGAGCGGAGCGATGGATCGAAATCCCGGTTGAGGGCCAGGACCCGCACGATCTGGAATCGCCAGCGCCGGGTGTGATGGTGCTTCCGGCAGACAGTCACTGAGCGGTCGAGACCCCCCGGCGCGTCGGCGTCGGGGGGGTATTGGAATGCACCTTGCAAGACTGATCGCAGTTTTTTCGTTCCTCCTGTTGGTTCCGCACATGGTGGCGGCACACGCGGAGTTTCGCGGCTCGGACCCATCGGCTCAGGCCATTCTGACCGCACCGCCAACCAGCGTGGTTCTACGCTTCAGCGAGCCCGTCTCGCCACTCGTCATATCATTCGTTGAAAGCGGAGAAGCAGCCACGGGCCTCTCCGGCGAGAGCCGCAACGAAACGGTCGTCATCGACCTTCCATCGGACCTGAGTGAGGGCACACACCTCCTGTCCTGGCGTGTCATGTCTGTCGATGGGCATCCCATAGGCGGGACATTGGTTTTCTCTGTCGGGCACGAAACCGCCGGTCGGGACTTGGACGCTAAGGTGCCAGGCACCGCCTGGTTTGCCGCTGCGTCGCGCGGAGTGCTTTCACTTTTTCTGGTCCTGGGAGTGGGCGCGACCGTGTTTCTTGCGGTCGTGAACGCGAGCGGTCGAACGATTCCAGCGTCGCGTCGGTTCGCAGTTGCCTGCTGTGCACTCGTGCTGCCGGCCGCGGTCGCTACCGTCTCGGCGCAGGGTGCCGACATGCTAGGACTGGCATCGCTTTGGCCGTCAGGTTCCGCGTTGCGGGCAGGCGCGGTCTCTCCGACCGGGTTGACCTCGATCCTCGCCGTCGCGGCTGCGCTGACCGCTCTTTGCGGTTTGTCCGCGGTGGGCAAGCCGGTGAGCAAATGGCTTGCCGTTCTCGCTTGGATGCTGGCCGCCACATCCTTTGCGGCATCGGGACACGCAACCACGGCGGATCCTCGATGGCTGGCGACACCTGCTGTCGCTCTCCATGCGGCCTCGCTGATCTATTGGCTGGGCGCGCTTCTGCCTTTACTGTTCGCCCTCCGCTCCGAGCCGGGCGCACTGCTGGTCGTTCACCGGTTTTCGCGCCTGGCCGTCCCTCTTGTCGCTGTTCTCGTGGCGTCCGGTGCGATCCTTACCGTTCTTCAGGCAGGGAGCGTCGATGCCCTGCTAGAGTCCGACTATGGAATCGTCCTTGCCGTAAAACTCACGCTGGTCGCGGCGATGCTTGGATTGGCGGCACGAAACCGGATCAAGTTGACCCCTGCACTCACCGATGGATTCCCGGCCGCAGCGGCGCAACTTCGATACGCGGTACTCCTGGAACTTGCGCTCGGCATTCTCGTGCTCGCAATGGCATCCGGATTCCGACTGACACCGCCTCCCAGATCGACTGTCGAGGCGGTCGCGACGGAGGAAGTTACGCTGACCGGACAGACCATTTCGGGCATACTGAAAGTTTCTCCGGGCCGGGTTGGCGTGAACGATATCCTGGCCGTATTGGAGGATGACGAGGGCCCTTTGAACGCGATTGGCCTTACCTTCAGCCTTTCGCAGCCGGGCATCGAACCAATCCGGATTCCAGCACATGAAATGCAACCCGGCGAATGGATGGCAGGCAACGTCAATGTTCCACTTGCCGGCGAGTGGACCATCGAAGTTCAGGTTCTTGTCTCGGATTTTGCAAAAGAAACAATCCCATCCGTGCTCACTATCGACTAACGAAGTCCGCTTCTTCCGCCGAGCAGACACCCGGCCGGATTTCGCCAATGCCGGCAGATGTCGAATTCGGACGCCCAGGGGAAGCGTTCTCGCGCGACATCGGAAAGTCCGGGTCATCATTTGGCAACCAGTTCTTCGCCGCCGTTCAGAGTGTGCCTTTCGGCCAGATCGGAAACTGGCGTTCTCGGCACATCCGCTTTGCGCAATCAGCGATTGCTCAGTTTGAGAACAATTGGGGGGAGGCCTGAACTGTTACTGCGAAAGCGGATGCCTTGACTGGCGAGTGGCGCCGCGTCGCCTGGGTGCTCGTTTGGTCAGGCGCGCAGGCGTTCTCTGTCCAGTGTGAAGTCGAGCACGCCACGGGCCTCGATGCAGGCGGCGGCCTCGTCTCTGGTCATGGGCTGTTCGAAGTGGAAGGCCTGGAACAGGGTGCAGCCCATGTTCTGAAACGTTTCTACGTCTTCGTCCGAAGCCACGCCTTCCGCCATTACCCCGACCCCGAGATTGGTTGCCATTTCAATCATTGAGGATGCCAAGAAACGTTTGCGCGCATCCTCCGCGACGCCAGCAGCGAAGGCTCGATCTATCTTCACCAGCGCGATCGGCAGGTTCGCCAGGCTGAGAACCGAGGCGTGACCGGTGCCGAAATCGTCCAGTGCAAGGGTGGCCCCCTTGCCAACAAGCCGTTCGCAGGTTTCAGCGATTTCGGTCCCGTTCTCGTCGAAGAGCACCGATTCAACCATCTCCAGAACCAACCGTCGCGGCTCGATGTCCCTGCCGTCCAAATCCCACAGCAGAGAATCGCTGAAGTCGGGGTTAAGAAGGTCTTCGCTTGTCACGTTCAAGCTCAGTTTCGGCACCACCAGCCCCTGGCCATGCCATTCCGCAAGTGCATCCAGTGCGAATTGGCGCACCTCGCGGTCCAGGGCCTGCAGCAATCTTGCCCGTCGCGCCGCGCTCAAGAAATGGTCCGGCCTCAAGAGCCCGTGTTGCGGGTGGTTCCAGCGCACTAGCGCCTCGAACCCCACCAAGGCGCCACTTTTCGCATGCACCTGAGGCTGGAAATGCGCAATGAACTCGTGTGCGCCAAGCCCCCGGCGAATGTCTGCTGACAAACTCTGAAACGCCGAATGCGCGCTTAGCATCTCCGCTGTGTACAGTCTTGCGCATCCGCGCCCGCTGCGCTTGGCTTCGTAGAGCGCAAGATCGACGCGGTGCAGCAGCTCGTCTGCTGAAAGACCATCGCTGGAGTCGGTATGGGCCAGACCAACGCTCGCTCCGATCTTCAGATGCTCGCCCCTGAACTTGAACGGCGCGGATACCGCCGCAACCACGGCCTTGCCGAACTTTGAGAGCTTGGCCTCCTGTGCCGCCCCCCTCAGCAGCACCACGAACTCGTCGCCGCCCAAGCGGGCGCACATGGTTTCGTCTCCGAACACCGAACGCAGGGCTGAGGCCGCATGCTGCAACGCCGCATCTCCGGCCGCATGGCCGTAGGTGTCGTTCATCTCCTTGAACCGATCGAGATCGACATGAACAATAGACAGCGGCTCCTTCTGAGTTACGTCACGAAGGGCAATCATCAATGCGCGGCGGTTCGGCAGGTTGGTTAGCGTGTCGTGAAGCGCGATGCGCTCCGCCTCATCATAGGCGCTCTTCAGGCGGGCGGCGGCTCGCTTGCTGTCAGCTGCCATCTCTTCTTGCATGGCCAGCAGGGGCAATAGATCGGGGCTCCCGTCGCCCGCGCTAAAATCGCTCGTCCGTAGACCTTTCTCCTCTATGAGCTTGCGCGCATTCACGCCAGGGGTCATCACCAGCGCCACATGAGGCAGACCGTCGATAGTGATATTGAACGCCATGCCGAACACGGACACGGTACTGTCGGCTTCGGACGTATGCACGTCCATGGTGATCCGCGCACCAAGGACGTCCTGGAAAACCAGGTCCGGCTTTAACAGGCGGGGTTTCCTGAACGAAAAGGCCTCGAACACCGGCCGTCCAACCCCGCATTCCGGGCTGGCGATCTTCCGGAGGCTTGGCCCGAGGCTGCGCACAATGCCACCGGCATCCACGATTACGCCGAACGGCACGATCCGCTCGAACGTCTCCATGGAAAGGCTCAGCGCCTGCGGCGCCTCGTGGCCCCCATCCGAAGCCATAAGATCAGGCCGCCGCCTCGGACGTCATGACGGACAGGCCGAACACGTCATGATCCGCTCCATCGGCCTTCGCAACGAGGTGATCTATCCGCACCTCGAGGCCGCACTCCTCGGCAAGGCCGTGCAGCAGGCCCACGACCATGGGCGCAAGCCCGTTGCGTGACGAATGGTAGTGCAGCCTTCGGCTGCCGTCGGGCATATCTTCCAGATCGAACCCCGGAGGATCGAGCTCAGGCATGGTGTTCTGGATACGCTCATGCATGTCGTCCAGGCCGCGAAGTCGATCCCAGAAGGTGTCGCCGCTCATGTCGATGAGCTTGCCGATTGCGGTGGATTGGGCAAACCCCACCCAGTAACGACCGAACACTTCTAGTGCCGTCTCGACCGTGAGGCCCAATGTCTCGCTCAAAGCGCCCACCATCGCGTTGGTGACTGCGTCGTCGTAAGCGGTCATGGTTTCGAACTCTTGCTCGTCGACGCCAGCCTTGGCGCAAATCGCGCTCCAGCACGCTTTGCCATGATTCTCGATAACGTAAGTACGCACCCCATTGTTCACCAAGCCGTACATGTCGGATCTCACGCTGATTTATGTGTGCGGGAATTGCTACCACACGAGTCTTTCGCCTTCGTAAAACGCCCTCTCAATGATCAATGGCCGCGCCAAGAACCTACGGCCAGAAACCGCTTCTTCCGGCTGCGCCGATCATGCGCAGCATCGGGTGCGCGCCGCGGCAACGCGGCGAATTGCTCACCCCGAACAAAGGTAGGCGCGACGTCGCAGCCGCACAGGAGGGGGCAACATCAGATGAACCTGCTTTCAAAAAACCAGGGACGGCGAAAGGTTCGTCACACGCGCTGCAAAGGCCGTCTTGATCGGTTGAGAAGGGCCACTTTTTCTCTGGTCAAGGTCAGCTTTTGCTTGGTGTATCGCCGCCCACAAGGGATTGACCCACGATCGGGACTGATCTTGAGACAAGCATTCCTTTCAAGCGCGAATATGGCGCTTCTCTGTACCCCGTACCCTTTCGGGCGCCTGGGGTGTCTGACTGATCGCCGCCAGCAGATTTTGGGTATTCCGATCCTGCACCGCGTAAGCCACCCGCGACCGCTTTCTCAGCATCGCGCCGTGGAGACCTTTGCAATAGGTGGACAAAAGGGTGGGATACTGACCGAATGAATCCCATAATAATTTTATAATAAATATTTATTCTAGGGAATTTGGTAGCGGAGGAGGGACTTGAACCCCCGACACATGGATTATGATTCCACTGCTCTAACCAACTGAGCTACTCCGCCAGAAGCCCCAGTTCCCTAGTGAAGTGCCACGGCAGCGTCAAGACCCTCTTTCGGTCGTCAGCCGGCCTGCAGCACGCGTCGGAGAAAGGCTCGGGTGCGGTCCTCTCTCGGCGAGGCGAAAACCTCGCCGGGAGGTCCCTCTTCCAGTATGCGCCCGCCGTCGAGAAAGCACACCTTGTCTGCCAGTTCGCGAGCGAAACCCATCTCGTGGGTGGCAAGCACCATCGTCATGCCGTCTGCGCGCAGATCGCGCAGCGCGTCCAGAACTTCGCCCACCAGTTCGGGGTCGAGCGCGGAAGTGATCTCGTCGAACAGCATGATTTCCGGCCGCATCGCCAGCGCCCGCACGATGGCCACGCGCTGCTGCTGCCCGCCGGAAAGCTGATCGGGATAGTGCCCCATCCGATCGGCAAGGCCGAAGCGCTCGAAAAGCGCCGCCACCTCCGGCCCGATCTCCTCGCGGGTCACGCCGCGCGCCCGTCGCGGTGCAAGCATCGCGTTCTCGGCCGCCGTCATGTGTGGAAACAGATTGTAGGTCTGGAACACCATCCCGATCCGGCGCCGTACGGGCAGGGGGTCGAGACCCGGCACCGAGATGTCCTCGCCATCGAGCAGGATCACCCCGTCGTCAATCGGCTCCAGCAGGTTCAGGCACCTGAGCAAGGTGGACTTGCCCGACCCGGACGCCCCGATCAGGCAGACCATCTCGCCGTCGGCCACCTCAAGGTCGATCCCCCGGCAGACTGTCGTGGCCCCGAAGGACTTGACCAGCCCCCTCGCTTCAAGCCGCGCCATCAGCTGCGCGCCTTCATCTGCTTCGCCAAAAGGTAGTCGGCAAAGCGCGTCGCCGGAACCGTGATGGCCAGAAAGATCAGCGCAGCCCCGACGTAGGGCGTGAAATTGGCCATCAGCGACTTGTAGACCCCCGCCTGCCGGAAAATCTCGACCGGCCCGATGAAGGACAACAGCGCCACGTCCTTCTGCAACGCGATGAAAAGGTTCATGTTCGCGGGCACCACCTTGCGGATGGCCTGCGGCAGGATGACGAACCGCATGGTATCCGCTTCCGTCAGCCCGAGCGAAGCTGCGGCGGATCGTTGCGAGGCATGTATCCCCTCGATGCCCGTCCGGAACACCTCGGCCACGTAAGCCGCGTAGGTCAGCACCAGCGCCACCGTTCCCCAGACATAGGGCGAGTTCCAGGGCCGCGGCAGCCCCAGGCCGGGAATGCCGAAACCGACGAGGTAGATCACCAGGATCACCGGCACGCCCCGGAAAATGTCGGTATAGACAATGGCGAAGAGCCGCACCGGATAGGCCGCCGGCGCGCGGACATCCCGCATCAGCGCCACCACCAGCCCGAGCGCGAAGATCATCGGCGCCGACCAGGCAAAGATCGCCACGTCCAGAAGGAACGCGTTGAGAAGCCCCGGAAAGGTGTCGGCAAATACCTCGGCATTGAAGAAACTCTTCTTCACCGCGGGCCAACCCGGCGCGAAAGGCACAAGGACCACGATCGCCAGCAGCACAGCAAGCGTCGACCCGCCCGCCACCAGCATCGCCCGGCGCCGGACACGCGCCTCGTATTGCTGCCGCCGTGTCAGCATGCCGTTCTTTCTGGCGGAAATATCCCGGGGTGAATTGCCCGCAGGGCAAGAGGGGCGGCGCCCCTCGCCGCCGCCCGGAACGGGTGGCGCGGATCGGCGCCGCAGGCGACGAAACCGGGCCTCACTCGATGACCGGCACGCCTGTGGTCTGCGACAGCCACTCCGTTTCGATCGCCGCCAGTGTTCCGTCCGAGCGCAATTTGTCCAGCGCGGCGTCGGCACAGGCCTTCAGCGGGTTGCCCTCCTCGAAGAGCAGCCCGAACTGGTCCGGCGCTTCGCTCCGCTCGGCGGGAAACTGGCCCAGTACCACGCCATCGTCCAGCACCACCGCGGCGAGATAGAGAGCGGTCGGCAAATCGAACAGCGCGGCGTCGATCTGGTTCGCCTTCATCGCCTCGACCACGTCGGCATTGTCGCCATAAAGCAGCGGGGCCTTCTCCGGCGCCACGATCTCGGTCAGCATCGGCACGGCGGTGGTGTTGGCGTCCGCGCCCCAGAGAAGCCCCTTCAACCCCTCCAGCGTTGGCGCGGCACCGCCATCGACCACGCCCTGCCGGGTCAGCACCGCCATTGCGGCCGAGTAGTAGGGCGCGGAAAAGTCAACGATCTCATCGCGTTCCGGCGTGATCGAGTACTGCTGCAGGTTGAAATCGAAGTTCTTCGCACCCGGCTGGATCGCCTCGTCAAAGGACGAGCGTACCCATGTCACCTGGTCGTCCGAAAACCCCATCGCGTTTGCCACCGCATAGGCAACGGCGGCCTCGAACCCCTGCTTGCTCTCCGGCGCGTCGTCGATCACCCAGGGAAAATAGGCCGGGTTTCCGGTGGCAACGGTCAGCGTGCCGTCCTCCAGCGTCAGCCCCGCGGCGCAGTCGTTCTGGGCGAGGGCGGTTCCGGCAACGGGCAGGGCGATCAGGGTGGCGAGCAAAAGGCGCATGGGGCAGGTCTCCCGGTTGGATGTCCTTCCGAGTTTCCGGCTCGCGCGCCAAATGTCCAGTGCCGTTCTGGGCCTACTGCCCCAGTGCAATCCCCTCCCGGCGGGGGTCCGCCGCACCTTCCAGCCCTTCCGGCCCTATCCGGATTGCGTGAAGCCCCGAGTTCAGCTCGCGGATGCTGACCTCGAACCCCATCTCGGTCAGCGGGCCTTCAAGCGCGGTGATCGGCGCGCCTTCCTCAAGATCATAGGTCCCGAAGCGGTTCACCGCGTGCCCCATCGTCACCGCCTGCTGAACGTCCATCCCCCAGTCGAGATGCGCGACAATCGCCTGCGCGACATAGCCGATGATCCGGCTGCCGCCCGGCGAGCCTATGACCAGCACCGGCGCACCGCCCTCCATCACGATGGTCGGCGCCATCGACGAGCGTGGCCGCTTGCCCGGCTCGACCCGGTTGGCAATGGGCACCCCCGCGTCGTGGCTGCGGAACGAGAAATCGGTCAGCTCGTTGTTCAGAAGGAACCCGCCCGGCGCCATCAGCCGCGAGCCGAACCCGTTCTCGATGGTCGTCGTCATCGCCAGCGCATTGCCATAGCTGTCGACAATCGAGATGTGGCTCGTCGACGGCATCTCGATGGATACGTTGTCGGCCCAGATCAGCGCGTGATCGAAGGGAGGTTCGCCGGGGCCGACGCTCTCCAGTGCCGTTTCTCCCGCCAGCGCTTCGGCCCGAAGCGCCAGGTACTCGGGATCAACCAGCCCCTTGGTCGGCATCGGTACGAAGTCGCTGTCCGCCATGTACCGCCCCCGGTCGGCAAAGGCCTGCCGCGAGGCGTCGCCAATCAGCCGCCAGGCCTGCGGATCGTCCGGCCCCATCGCGGCAAGGTCATAGCCGTTGAGCTGCCCGAGAATCTGCCCCACGGTCAGCGCGCCCGAAGACGGCGGTCCCATGCCGCAGACCTCGTAGGCGCGGTAAGCGGCGCAGACCGCGTCGCGCTCGACCACGCGATAGGCGGCAAAGTCGATCATTTCCAGACGCCCCGGATTGCCCTCGGCGCCTTTCACCGTGTCCACGATGCCCTGCGCGATGCCGCCCCGGTAAAAGACGTCCGCACCGCCCTCGGCCATCTCCTTGAGCGTCGCGGCATAAGGGAAGTTCTTCAGCGTCGCACCCGACGCCACCGGCTCGCCGCCAGGCAGGAAATACCCGGCGGTCCGCGCATGTGTGGCCAGCCGCTCGGCGTCGTCGGCAACGGCGCCCGCAAGCCTCGGTGAGACTGCGAAACCTTCCTCGGCCAGCTCGATTGCAGGGGCCAGAAGCGCGGCCCAGTCAGATGTGCCCCACATCTCGTGCGCCTTGCCCATCAGCGCGGGCGTGCCCGGCGTGCCGACCGACCGGCCGCCTACGACCGCGTCCCAGAACCCCATCGGCTCACCATCCACCTGGAACAGCGTCGGATCGGCGGCCAAGGGCGCGGTCTCGCGCCCGTCCAGCGTCGTCAACGCACCGCTCTCCGCGTCATACCAGACCAGGAACGCGCCGCCGCCCAGGCCCGAGCTTTGCGGCTCGACCAGCCCAAGCACTGCCTGCACGGCCACCATCGCGTCCGCCGCCGTCCCGCCCGCGGACAGCACGTCCGCGCCCGCCTCGACGGCAAGAGGGTTGGCGGCAGCCACCATCCAGCCCTCGGCCTTGACCGGTTCGCCCGCGTCGCGCGCCGCCATCGCGGCCTGCGCAGCCTCGCTCAGCGCCATCGCGCCCGCGCCGCTTGCCGCCTCCGGGGCAACGGCGTCGGCCGCCTGTTGGGCGAACGCCGCCGACGCCAGCAGCGCGGTGGCAATGGATGTAACGAGTAGCGGTTTCATGGCAGAGCTCCCGACCTGGTTTGTGGGCCCACGCTAGAGCATGACGCGCTGCCGGCAAACGCCTATTCGCGCGCCCTGAGCACCTGCGCCGGCCGCGCCGACATTGGCCCCCAGGCAAAGGCAAGCCCGGTCAAGAGCGTGGCGACGATCCCGCCCGCGACGATCGCCAGCGCCGAAAGCGGCTCGAAACTGTAGTCCGCCTCCATGACGAAGCGCATCACGCCCCAGCCCGCCAGTGCGCCCGCGACGATGGCAACGACCCCGGCGGCAAGGCCCAGCATGGCCGAACGCAGGGCGAAGCTCCGCAGGATGGTCCCCCGCGACGCGCCGACCGTCTTTAGAACCGCCGCCTCGTAGGTGCGCGCGTGGATGCCCGCCGCCGCCGCTCCGATCAGCACGATGCCGCCCGTCACCAGCGTCGCCAGAGCACCCCAGGTGATCGCGGCGGCAATCCCCGCCAACACCTCCGAAACCCGCGCGATGGCGTCCTTCACCCGGATCACGGTGACGTTGGGATAGGCGTTCGACACCTCCCGCAGGATCGCCGCCTCGGCCTCGGGTTCGGCATAGACCGTGGCGATGAAACTGTGCGGCGCACCGGCCAGGGCGCCCGGGTTCATCGACATCACGAACCCGATCCCGGCGGTCGAGAAATCCACCTCGCGGAAACTCGTGACCTCCGCCGTGATGTCGCGCCCAAGGATGTTCACGGTGATCTCGTCGCCCAGCTTCAGCCCTATCTCCAAGGCTTCCTCGGTGGCGAAGCTCACCTGCGGCGGCCCGTCGTAGCCCTCCGGCCACCACGCGCCGTGCGTGATCTTGGTCCCCTCCACGGGCCGATCCGAATAGGTCACCCCCCGGTCGCCCCGCAGCACCCAGTGATCGCCTCCGGTCTCGGCGGCAGGCCGCCCGTTGATCCCGGTGATGATCCCCCTGAGCATCGGCGCGCTCTCCACCTTCGAGACCGCCGCGTTGCCGGTCAGCCGTTCCTTCAGCGGCCCGATCTGGTCGGGCTGGATATCCACCATGAAGAACGCCGGGGCGACCTCGGGCAGATCGCGCGCGATCGCGTTGCGCAGGTTCCAGTCGATCTGTCCCACGGCCGCCAGCACCGCCAGCCCAAGCCCCAGCGACAACACCACCGATTGCGCCTCGCCCCCCGGTCCGCCGACCGAACCAAGCGCCAGCCGCAGTGCCGGCCTCCCCCGCACCGCCCGCCGCCCGGCGAGATGCCGCGCCAGCCGCCGCGCGCCGCGCGCCGCGATTATCAGAAGCGCGAAGGCCGCGGTCACGCCTCCCGCCGCGCCAAGCGTCAGCGACCAGAGACCCGAGAGCGCGGCCGCAAGCCCGACCAGGGCCGCGACCAGAACGCCAATCACGAAAAGCCAGCGCAGGGCAGGGCGGCTCCGCTCCGGCCCCGCACCGTCCCGAAACAACGTCGCCGCCCGCACATGCTCGACCCCCGCCAGCGGCCAGAGCGTGAAAATCGCCGCCGCCAGCGCGCCGTATATCGCCGCCTCGAGCAAGGGCCGGGGGTGCAGCGCAAACTCCGCCGGCACCGGCAAACGCGCCTCCAGCAAGGGTGCCGCGACCAGCGGCAGAGCCGCGCCGAGCGCCAGCCCCGCGGCCAGCCCGATCACTGTCAGAACCCCGATCTGGATGAGATAGGTCTGAAAGATCACCCGCGTCTCGGCACCCAGCGTCTTCAGCGTCGCAATCACCGCCGTCTTCCGCGCGAGATACGCCCGCACTGCCGCCGAGATGCCGACACCGCCCACCGCCAGCCCGGCCAGCCCGACCAGCACCAGGAACGAGGACAACCGCTCGACAAACCGCTCGACGCCCGGCGCCCCGTTCCGCCGGTCGCGCCAGCGCGCGCCGGTGAAGCGCGCCTCGGCCTCGGCCTCCAGCGCCTCCAGATCGGCCCCCTCCGGCAGCCGCATCTTGTACTCGGTCTCGAAAAGCGTCCCCGGCTGGATCAGCCCGCTCTCCGACAGCGCTTCGGTCCGCACGATGGTGCGCGGCCCCAGCCCGAAGCCGCCGGTGGCGCTGTCCGGCTCGCGTATCAGCCGTGCCCTCAGCACGAAGTCCTGCGCCCCCAGCCGAAAGGCCTCGCCAACCTCCATCCCCAACCGCTCGACCAGCACCGGGTCCATCACCGCGCCGGGCAAGCCGTCCGAGCCCGCCAGCGCCTCGGCCAGCGGCATCCCCGGCTCAAGTGCAACCGCCCCGTAAAGCGGATAGGCCCCATCGACGCCCTTCACCTGCGTCAGCCCCCGCTCGGCAGCCTCGCCGGTGCCGAAAACGGCCATCGAGCGGAACTCCACGATCTCGCTCAGGGCCAGGGCATTGGCCTGCATCCAGACCCGTTCCTCCGGCTCGGCAAACCGGTAGGTCAGTTCGATCTCGGCATCCCCGCCCAGGATGACCGCCCCCTCCCGGTCAAGCCCGGCCCGGATCGCCTCGCGCACCGACCCGACCGCCGCGATCGCCGCGACGCCCAGGATCAGGCAGGCGAGAAACACCCGGAACCCCCGGATGCCGCCGCGCAACTCCCGCCGCGCGATCCGTGCCGCCACGCCAAGGCTCATTCGGCGGCCTTCGCCACGTCGCCATCCGCGATCCGCCCGTCCGTCAGCCGGATCACGCGGCCGCAGCGCTCGGCAAGTTCCGGCGCGTGGGTGACGAGGATCAGCGTCGACCCGTGCCGCGCGTTCAACCCGAAAAGCAGATCGACAATCGCCGCGCCGGTCGTCCCGTCAAGATTGCCCGTCGGTTCGTCCGCCAGCAGAATATCCGGCTCGGGCGCTGCGGCCCGCGCCAGCGCCACCCGCTGTTGCTCGCCGCCCGACAATTGCGCGGGATAATGGTGCATCCGGTCGCCCAGCCCCACAGCGCGCAGTTCCGCCTCCGCCCGCTCGAAGGCATCCGCGCGCCCCGCCAGTTCCAGCGGGGTCGCGACGTTCTCCAGCGCGGTCATTGTCGGAATCAGGTGGAAGGATTGGAAAACCACCCCCATATGTTCCCGGCGAAAGCGGGCCAGCGCGTCCTCGCCCAAAGCCGTCAGGTCGTGCCCCAGGGCCTCGACCCGGCCCGAAGTGGCGCGTTCCAGCCCGCCCATCAGCATCAGGAGCGACGACTTGCCAGACCCCGAAGGCCCGACCAGCCCAACCGTTTCCCCCCGCGATACCTCAAGCGTGATCCCTTTCAGGATCTCGATCCGCCCCGCATTGCCGTCAAGGCTGAGGGTCGCGTCGCTAAGCGTCAGGATTGGCTCGGTCATTCTGCGGTCCTTCGCGGGCGTGAGTTCTCCATATGGGGTGATACGCCCAATCCGCAACGCCGGATTGGCGCTGGCGCTCGCCACGGGCATGGCACATGCCGAACCCGCGACCATCGCGGCGCTCGGTGACAGCCTGACCCAGGGCTACGGCCTCGCGCCCGAAAACGGCTTCGTTCCGCAACTTCAGCGCTGGCTCGACGGCCAAGGTGCGGACGTCACGCTCGTCAACGCGGGCGTCTCGGGCGACACCACCGCAGGCGGCCTCTCGCGCATCGGCTGGACCCTGACGCCCGAGGTGGATGCCCTGATCGTCGCGCTGGGCGGCAACGACCTCCTTCGTGGCATTGATCCCGCCGTCTCCCGCGCCAATCTCGACGGCATCCTGGCCGAGGCGACGGGCCGGGGTCTGCCCGTCCTCCTCATCGGCATGGACGCTCCGCCCAACTACGGGCCCGACTACGAAGCCGCCTTCGAAGCGATCTATCCCGACCTCGCCGCCAAATACGGCGTGCTTCTTCACGAGAACTTCCTTGGCGCGCTCGCTGCCCTACAGGACCGCACCCTCGCGCTCGAACGCTACATGCAGCCCGACCGCATCCACCCCAATGCCGAGGGCGTCGCACTCATCGTCGGGGACATCGGTCCGCGTGTCATGGAACTGGCGGCGGAAGCGGAGTAGGGCGTGCCGCCGTCAATAGAGGTTGTTCTCCCGGTCGTCCTTCGTTCCGGCTTCGATCTCGTCCATCGCTTCCGCCATCGCCCCGTGTACTTTCAACATCTCTGCCAGCGTCGGCACGTCCGAGGTGTCGGGCCAGTCTTCCGGCTGCCAGACCTTGCCGCGAATGAACGCCTTGGGGCAGTGGCACAGCACCCTCTGAACCCGGACCAGCAGCACCAGTTCCGCCGGCCGCCCGTTGACCGCCAGCTTCTCGCCCAGGGCAGCATCCTTCACCACCGCGCCTTGTCCGGTGACCCGCAAGGTGTCGCGGTGACCCGGAATGATGAAGATCAGGCCCACGTTGGGATTGCCGAAGACATCGTTGAAGGCATCCATCCGCTTGTTCCCCGGTCGGTCGGGAACGGCCAGAAGCCGATCGTTCAGTACCTTCACGAACCCCGCCGGATCACCGCGTGGGGTCAGGTTCAACTCGCCGTCAGATCGGCTCGTCGAAAGCACAACCAGCGACGACGCGGCAATGAAGCGCCGCGACAGGTCGTCGACATGGCCGATGTCCTTGCTGTTGACCCAGTGCGACGGCAGGGGCTCCAACTCGCGCAGCGTCTCCGCGGTGTCCACATGCAGATCGACTTGTTGGCCGAAAACCTCGTCCACCGCCTTGTTCTCCTGTTGGTCGAGGCAGAGGCTAACAGCATGCGGTCGTCATGCAAGCGAACCGCCACAGGCGGCAAGGACTGGGCGTCGGAGGCAAAACCCTAACGCGGCGGTAACCATTCTTACCGCACGGTGGCCTCCGGTACCGACGATTGACCGTTCACCGACCGATCCACCGACGCGATACCGACGTAATACCGACGTGATACCGACGTTGCGTTTTCGCCCCGAAACCCCGCATTGCAAGGCGTTTACCCTCGGCGCCGTTGCACGCAACAGCCACCGCCCGCCCGAACGATTAACGGAATTCCCGGAAGCCTATTCCAGACCCGGTTCGTCCAGCAGGTGCCGCCCCGCCTTGTCCTCGATCTCGATTACCCAGAGATCGGGGTCGAATGACCGCTGCTTGGCAACCGAGGCATCCACCTCGGCTTCCGCACCTTCGGTCAGCACCACCCATTTCCGCTCGCCGCTCATCAGGTCGAAACTGCGCTGAAACAGCGTGGCATTGCCGTCAAGCGTGTTCAGCTTGACCAGCACCGCGCCGGCCGTGTGATCGCCCTTTTGCAGGATAAAAGCGGGGATAGCGGCCAGTCTCAACCGCGTCAGATAGGCCGCGATCCAGAACTCGGTGGTCAGCCGGGTCATCCGCCGTCCCGGAAATCGAGGCCCATCTCCGAGTAACGCTCGGCCTCGTCCAGCCAGTTCTCGCGCACCTTCACGGTGAGGAAGAGATGCACCTTGCGTTCAAGAAAACGACCGATCTCCTCGCGTGCAAGCTGGCCCACCGCCTTGATGGTCTCGCCTTTCTTGCCAAGCAGGATACCCTTGTGGCCGTCGCGGGCCACGTAAACGATCTGGTCGATCCGTACCGAGCCGTCAGGCCGTTCCTCCCAGCCCTCGGTCTCGACCGTCAACTGGTAGGGCAACTCCTGGTGCAACCGCAGCGTCAGCTTCTCCCGCGTCATCTCGGCGGCAATCATCCGAAGCGGCATATCCGCGATCTGGTCCTCGGGATAAAGCCACGGACCTTCCGGCAGGTTCTCCGCCAGCCACTCGCGCAAGTCCTTGACCCCATGCCCTTTTTCGGCCGAGATCATGAAGGTCTCGACGAAGGGAAACCGCGCGTTCAACGTCTCGGAAAGCCCCAGCAGAACCGGCGCCTCGACCCGGTCGATCTTGTTGATCGCCAGCGCGACGCGTGCCCGGCCCGCGCCCTCGGAAAGCCGCGCAAGGATCGCTTCCACCCCCTCGGTCAGCCCCCGCTGCGCCTCGACCAGCAGAACCACCACATCGGCATCCGACGCCCCGCCCCAGGCCGCCGCCACCATCGCACGGTCCAGCCGCCGACGCGGCTTGAACAGCCCTGGCGTGTCGACGAATACAATCTGACTCGCGCCCTCCAGCGCCAAACCGCGAATACGGGTCCGCGTCGTCTGCACCTTGTGCGTCACGATCGAGACCTTCGCCCCCACCATGCGGTTGAGAAGCGTCGATTTCCCGGCATTGGGCTCGCCGATCAGGGCCACGAAGCCCGCGCGTGTCTGTTCGCTGTCATTCATCCGACGCGATCTAGGCGAAAACCCCGCGCACCGCCAGAGGCAACGCACGGCCCGCCACCGCGCTGAAGCCCGTTTGACAGCCCACCAGCCTTGCGCTAAGCCATCCGCCAACCGTTGGGGTGCCGTAATCACGGCTGAGATGCGACTATCGCGAACCCATCGAACCTGATCCGGACAATTCCGGCGGAGGGAACGGTGTCACCAGAGGCTCACGTTTTCACGCTCCTTGTCCGACCGGCCAAGGGAGAAGCCATGACGCCGATCGCGCTCACCATCGCGGGCTCCGACAGCGGAGGCGGCGCGGGCATTCAGGCCGATCTCAAGGCATTCTCCGCGCTCGGCGTCTACGGCGCCAGCGTCATCACCGCGATCACCGCCCAGAACACGCGCGCGGTAACGGCGGTCGAAGGCGTCTCGCTTCCCGTCGTGACAGCCCAGATCGAGGCCGTGCTTTCCGATCTCGACGTAGCCGCCATCAAGATCGGGATGCTCGCCACGCCCGAGATCATCGAGACCGTCGCAGCGGCGCTTGCCGGCTACTCCGGCCCTGTCGTGCTCGATCCGGTGATGGTGGCCAAATCCGGCGACGCGCTTCTGGCTGACCAGGCGGTGGACACCCTCCGCCGCGTTCTCCTTCCGCGCGCCACGGTGCTGGCGCCCAACCTACCCGAAGCCGCGCGGCTTCTGGGCTGCGACCCGGTCGATCAAACGGAGGATATGGCCGAACAGGGCAGGGCGCTCGTGGCCCTCGGCGCGGCCAACGTCCTGATGAAGGGAGGCCACGGTTCCGGCGAGACCTGTGTGGACCTCCTGGTGGATGACACCGGGGTTCTGGCCAAACTTACCGCGCCCCGCGTCGCCACCCGGAACACCCACGGCACCGGATGCACACTCTCCTCGGCCATTGCCGCGGAACTGGCCAAGGGCAGGGATGTGGTGGGTGCCGTCCAGGCCGCACACGCCTATTTGCAAGGCGCGATCCGGGCCGCCGACCGCCTCACCATCGGCAGCGGCCACGGGCCGGTCCACCACTTTCACGAGCTCTGGACATGAGCACGATCCGCGTCCTTGGCGCCGGCGTTGCCGGCCTCTGCGTCGCGACCGAACTGGTCGCGCGCGGCGTTGAGGTCGAACTCGTCGATCCCGCCGGCAACCCCGGCCCGGAGGCCTGCAGTTGGTGGGCCGGCGGCATGCTTGCCCCCTTCTGCGAATACGAAAGCGCCGAAGACACGGTTCTCAGGCTCGGACAACAGGCCAAACACTGGTGGAGCAGGTACACACGGGTCACCGAGGCTGGAACTTTGGTTGTCGCGCATCGTCGCGACCACGCCGATCTTCGTCGCTTCGCAAGTCGCACCGAGCGATTTCATAAGGTTGATGCCGCTGGCATGCGGAAACTGGAACCAGATCTTTACGGTTTCGAGCATGGCCTTTTCTTCGAGAGCGAGGCGCATCTCGACCCGCGAAAGGCACTTGCCGACCTATCGCGCCATCTCGCCGGAAATGGTGTCGGCATCTGCCGCGAGCCTTCCGCGACGACGGCGGACCAGACCATCGACTGCCGCGGGTTTTCAGCCCGCGACGCGCTCGCCGATTTGCGCGGCGTCAAGGGCGAGATGCTTGTTCTGCGCGCCCCGGACGTATCGTTGACCCGTCCGATCCGCCTTCTTCACCCGCGCATCCCGCTCTACGTGGTGCCGCGCGGGCAGGGCGTCTACATGCTGGGCGCGACCATGATCGAAAGCGCCGACCGCAAGCGCATAACCGCGCGCTCGATGCTCGAACTTCTCAGTGCCGCCTATGCCCTGAACCCCGCCTTCGGCGAGGCCGAGGTGCTGGAGATCGGTGTCGATGTCCGCCCCGCCTTTCCCGACAACCTGCCGCGCGTCCGGCGCGTCGGGTCGACCATCCACGCCAATGGCCTCTATCGCCACGGCTTCCTTCTGGCCCCCGCGCTCGCCTCGGCGGTGGCGGAACTGGCCATTAACCATATTCAAACGGAGTTCGCAGATGATTGTCTCGCTGAACGGTGAACCGCGTAGCGTCTCCGGCGAAACTCTCGCCGAAGTCTTGCGGGAATGCGGATACGACGGCCGCTTCGCCACGGCGGTGAACGAGGTTTTCGTTCCCGCGGGAAATCGCGGCGCACAGCCTATTCTTGACGGGGACCGGATCGAGGTTCTCGGCGCGATGCAGGGGGGCTGAGCGATGCGGCCCTTCTACGGCACCGAATTGCCCAACGGGTTGATGCTGGGTACGGCGCAATATCCCAGCCCCGCCATTCTGCAAGCGGCATTCCGCGAAAGCGGCGCCGCTGTCGCCACTGTCTCGCTCCGGCGCGAGGGGACGGGCGGCGCGGGCCAGGCCTTCTGGCAGATGATCCGCGACCTTGGCGTGCACATCCTGCCCAACACCGCGGGCTGCCACACCGTGAAAGAGGCGGTGACGACCGCCCACATGGCGCGCGAGGTGTTTGGCACGCCTTGGATCAAGCTCGAACTGATCGGCCATACCGACAGCCTTCAGCCGGACGTTTTCCAGCTTGTAGAGGCCGCAAAAATTCTTTCAGAAGAAGACTTTAGAGTGTTTCCCTACACCACCGATGACCTCATTGTGGGCGAACGCCTCCTCAAGGCGGGCTGCGAGGTCCTGATGCCCTGGGGTGCACCCATCGGCTCGGGCCTCGGCCTCGCCAATCCTTACGCCTTGCGTTCAATGCGCGCCGAGTTCCCTGACACGCCGCTTGTTGTCGACGCCGGGATCGGTCTTCCGAGCCATGCCGCAGCGGCGATGGAGATGGGCTTCGACGCGGTTCTTCTCAACACAGCGGTTGCCAAGGCCGGCGATCCGGTGGCGATGGCAAAGGCGATGGCCCGCGCGGTCGAGGCAGGCGCGCTCGCCCATGCTGCCGACCCGATGGAGCCCCGCGATATGGCCGAACCTTCCACCCCGGTGATCGGAAAGGCGTTCCTGTCATGACGCTCGCCCGTTTCTACCCGATCTTCGAGAATGCCGCATGGATCGCGCGGCTGGTCCCGCTCGGGGTGAAGCTCGTGCAGCTCCGGATCAAGGACAAGCCGCAAGACATTGTTATCAAGGAAATCGTTGACGCCAGGGCCATCTGCGATGCGGCAGGGGCGACACTTGTCATCAACGACCACTGGCAGGCGGCCATCGACACCGGCTGCAACTGGGTGCATCTCGGCCAGGAGGATCTCGATACCGCCGATATCGCCGCGATCCGCAAGGCAGGCATCAGGCTCGGCATCTCGACCCATGATGACGAGGAACTTCAGCGGGCGTTGGCGCTTGCTCCCGACTATATCGCGTTGGGGCCGATCTATCCGACCATCCTCAAGAAGATGAAATGGCACGAACAGGGTCTTGAAAAGATTACGGAATGGAGGGCCCGGACGGGCGACATTCCACTCGTCGCCATCGGCGGGATGACCGTTGAACGCGCTCCTGGCGCATTCGAGGCGGGCGCCGACATCGTCTCGGCCGTCACGGATATCACGCTTGATGCCGATCCCGCGACACGGGTCGCGGAATGGCTGGAGGCGACACGATGAGCCGGTACGCGCGCCAGATGGCACTGCCCGAGATCGGTCCCTCGGGCCAGGCCCGGCTGAAAGCCGCGCGCGTGCTGGTCATAGGCGCAGGCGGTCTCGCAGCGTCCGCGCTGCCGCTCCTTGCGGCGGCAGGCGTGGGGAACATCACCATCACCGATGACGACCGGATCGAGTTGACGAACCTGCACCGCCAGACGCTCTTTACCGAGGCCGATGTGGGGCGCTTCAAGGCGGACGTCGCGGCCGAGCGATGCGGACGGCTGAACAGCGATATCTCGGTCGCGGCACTACGCCTCACCCTGACCCCGGGCAATGCCGCGCAACTGGCTGCCGCTCATGACCTGGTGCTGGATTGCGCCGACAGCTACGCGGTCAGCTATACCCTCAGCGACGTCTGCAAGGTCGGATCGGTTCCCTATCTCTCTGCGTCCACCCTTGGCGTGTCAGGGTATGTTGGCGGTTTCTGCGGGCCGGCGCCCAGTCTTCGTGCCGTCTTTCCCGAGGCGCCGCAAAGCGCGGCAACCTGCGCCACGGCGGGCGTGATGGGGCCGGTCGTTTCGATGCTAGGCGCGATGCAGGCACAGATGGCACTTGCGATCCTTCTGGAGATGAAGCCAAGCCCGCTTGGACAGATGCTGACTGTCGATATGGGCAATTACCGCTTCGCGACTTTCCGCTTCGACGAGGCGGAGGAACCGGGCGGGCACTTCCCGTTCGTGGCAGGTGCGGAGCTTGCCGACGACGACCTGATTGTAGAGTTGCGAAGCGCCGACGAAGCCCCGGAACCGGTCCACTGCGCCGCGCGGCGGCTCGCGCCGGAAGGTCTCCGAGAAGCGCTGCCACCCGAGGACAGGCGCCTCGTGCTGGCCTGCGCGACCGGACTCCGGGCCTGGCGGGCCGCGGAAGAAATGCAAGAGAAATGGCCGGGCGAGATCGTGCTCGTCGCGGCGAAAGCGTTCTGACATAAGGAAAAATCATGCGAATCTTTCTGACAGTCTTCACCATCCTCGTGGCGGGTCCATCGGCTGCCGCCGACAAATTGACCGTTTTGCTGGACTGGTTCGTGAACCCCGACCACGGGCCAATCATCATTGCGCAGGAAAACGGCTACTTCGCCGAGCAGAACCTGGAAGTCGAGATCGTCCCGCCCGCCGATCCCTCGCTGCCGCCGCGTCTGGTGGCCGCCGGGCAGGCGGATCTCGCGGTCTCCTATCAGCCGCAGCTACATCTCCAGATCCACGAGGGGCTGCCGCTGGTGCGCGTGGGCACGCTGGTGGCAACACCGCTCAACTGCCTTCTGGTGCTGAAAGACGGCCCGATTGCCACGCCTGCCGACCTGAAGGGCGGGAAGATCGGCTTTTCCGTCGCGGGTGTCGAGGAAGCGATCCTCACCGCCATTCTCGGCAACTACGGGGTCGGTTTCGACGAGGTTGAACTGGTCAATGTCAACTTCTCGCTTTCGCCCTCGCTGATGTCCGGGCAGGTCGATGCTGTGATCGGGGCCTACCGGAATTTCGAGCTGAACCAGATGGACATCGAAGGCGTTCCCGGCAGATGCTTCTTCATCGAAGAAGAAGGCGTGCCGCCCTATGACGAGCTGATCTATGTCGCCAACCCCGATCGCATGGACCGGGACATGATCGCGCGCTTTCTCGCCGCGACTGAAAAAGCCACGCAGTTCATCGTCAACAACCCCGAAACGGCATGGGAGATCTTCTCGGCCAGCGCGCCGGAACTGCAGGACGAGTTGAATGCGCGGGCCTGGGTGGACACGCTGCCCCGCTTCGCGCTGAGGCCCGCCGGTTTCGATCACGGCCGGTATGCGCGGTTCGAAGCTTTCCTTGCCGAGCAGGGGCTGATCCCTTCGGTGAACCCGGTAACGAAGATCAGTGTCGATGTGACGGCAGAATGAGCGATTGCGCCGCGCCTGCGCGCGTCGCGTCACCGGGAGGGCGCTGCCCTCCCGGACCCTCCCGGGATATTTTCGGACCGATGAAGGAGACGGGGACATGAGCTATGGGCGCGCGTTTGACCTGATGCGGGAGGCGGCTGGCCGCGACTGGGAGGCCTACGTTGCACATCGCTTCGTCGAAGGTCTCGGCGATGGCAAACTGCCGCGCGCCGCCTTCCTGCATTACCTTCGGCAGGACTATGTTTTCCTCGTCCATTTCTCACGCGCCTGGGCCCTGGCGGTGGTCAAGGCGGGCGATCTCGACGAGATGAGGCAATGCGCCGCCACGGTGCACGCGCTTCTGGCCGAGGAGATGTCGCTTCACGTTGCGCTTTGTGCCGAGGCGGGCATTCCGGAGACCGAGTTGCTGGCGACCGAAGAGCGGGCGGAGAACGCGGCCTATACGAGGTTCGTCATGGACGCCGGTTTCTCGGGCGATTTCCTGGCCTTGCTGGCTGCACTCGCGCCTTGCGTGCTGGGCTATGGCGAAATCGGAGCGCGTTTGATGGTCGAGCGAAGTTCCGAGGATTATGCCGACTGGATCGCCGCTTATGGCGGCGAGGACTACCAGGCACTCTGCCGCTCGGTGGGCCTGCTGCTCGATACCGCGCTCGAGCGGCGTTACGGTCCGGGCTACGCCAATCTGCCGGTCTGGCGCGATCTTTGCCGCACCTTTGCCCAGGCAACACGGCTGGAGGTCGGCTTCTGGCAGATGGGGCTCGCGCCATGAGCGCGCCCGGCGTTCGCTTCGCGGGCAGCGCGGATCATGCCGGCGCGCCGCTTTTCAGCGGGATCGCGCTTGATCTCGTCGCTGGCGGCTGGACCTGCCTTCTGGGAGTGTCGGGTGTTGGCAAGACCACGATCCTGAGAATGATCGCCGGGCTCGAAACTGGAGCGACCTTCACGGGCACGATCGAAGCGGCCGACAGGGGCGCGCTGGAGGGCCGCGTTGCCTACATGGCGCAAAGCGATCTTCTGCTGCCCTGGGCGACGGTGCGCGAGAATGTCACCATCGGCGCGCGGCTGCGGGGTGAGCGCGCCGATATGGCGCGCGCCGACCGGCTTGTTGCCGAAGTCGGGCTTGCCGACCATGCCGGCAGGAAGCCCCATGCATTGTCCGGGGGACAGCGCCAACGGGTCGCGCTGGCACGCACGCTGATGGAGGACCGTGAGATCATCCTGCTGGACGAGCCTTTCTCGGCGCTCGATGCGCGCACGCGCGCCGAGATGCAGGAACTGGCATACGACCTGCTGAAGGGCAGGACGGTGCTTCTCGTAACGCATGACCCAGGAGAAGCCGCGCGTCTTGCCGACCGGATCGTTGTCATGACCGAGGCCCGCACCGTCGAGGCCGAACCGCCCAACACACCCGCGCCCCGCGCATTTGGCGATCCGGAATTGTTGCAGGCGCAGGCCCGGCTGATGACCATGCTGAGGTCGGAATGAACAGGTTTCTTGGCGGTCTCTTCGCGCTTCTGATCGCGCTCGGTCTCTGGCAGGCAATCGTGAGCCTGTCGGATGTCCCCCGTTTCATCCTTCCGCCCCCTGCGCTGGTGTTCGAGACCTGGATGGCGAACCGTGCGCTTCTGGCCGAGCACACGCTGGTCACCGCGACCGAGATCGCGCTTGGGCTTCTGATCGGCGGCGCGCTCGGCATCGCGACCGCCATGGCGCTTGCGGCGTCGGAGATTGCGCGCGTGACGATGCGGCCGGTGCTCGTCTTCACGCAGGCCCTGCCGGTCTTCGCCCTCGCGCCCATCCTGACGCTCTGGCTTGGTTTCGGGCTGGGTTCCAAGATCGCGATGGCCGTGCTGATCATCTATTTTCCGATCACTTCGGCCTTTTTCGACGGGTTGATGCGGACACCTTCCGGATTCCTCGACCTGGCACGCACGATGGGAGCCAGTCGGTCCAGCACGCTTTGGCACATCCGGGTTCCCGCCGCGCTGCCCGCGCTCGGCTCGGGGCTGCGACTGGCCGCGGTCTATGCCCCTATCGGGGCGGTGATCGGCGAGTGGGTCGGATCGAGCCAGGGGCTGGGTTACCTCATGCTGCTGGCCAACGGGCGAGCCAAGACCGACCTTATGTTCGCCGCTCTTTTCACGCTTGGCCTGCTTTCGATCGCGCTTTACCTGGCGGTCAACTGGATCACGCTGGCCTGGCTGAGGCGCCACACGCCCGGCGCGTGAGGGCTTGCGGGTCTTCCGGGAATACCGGAAACTTGCCGGCGGAGTGGGAGGATAGCGATGCGCATCGGCTTCACGATTGCGCCCGGACGGGGCGATACGGACCTGTTGCTTGCAGGCATTGCGGCGACGCTTTTGTCGGACGGTGTGAAACTTTGCGGCACGGTCCAGATCAACACGGCCTGCGACGGGGAGGGGCCGTGCGACATGGATGTTCGCGTTTTGCCGGATGGCCCGATCATTCGCATCTCGCAGTCGCTCGGGCCGGGCGCGCGGGGGTGCCGGCTGGATCCGGGCGCGCTGGAGACAGCGATCGCAACATGCGAGCGGCGCTTGCCGGGTTCCGAGGCCCTGATTGTCAACAAGTTCGGCAAACAGGAGGCGCTCGGTCGAGGGTTTCGCGAACTGATCGCCGAAGCGATGGCGCTTGGTTTGCCGGTCCTGGTCGGGCTGAATGCTCTGAACCGTGAGGCTTTCGAGACCTTCACGGGCGGCTCGGGCGAGGAAATCGCGCCCACCGCCGTCGCACTGACGGAGTGGATGCGCTCGGCAGTTGCAGAAGCGCGAGAGGCGGTCTGAGATCAGTGCGGGGGGCGCGACCATCCTGCCGGTATCGGTACTCAGGCCCGTCGCGGCGCGCCGTTTCGGGTAGCAACTTGCAGCAACGCTACCGCCTCGGAAAATTTGGGTTTTCCAGTCGGTGCTTTGCATTCTAGGTTCGGGTCCCATGAAGCTCGTTCGCATTCTCGTTTTCGTTGTGGCCTCTGGCGGCTTCGTCCTTTCCGTTTGGTGGATCGGGCTTGGCCAGTCGCTTGGCCAACTCGAACAACGCGGCCGCAGCGACCTTGAGCTTGCGTCCGACCGCCTGATCAAACAACTGTCGCGCTACAGCGAACTTGTCGTGGTGCTGGCGGGCGATCCGCAATTGCGGAACACCGAGACCGCGAAATCCGAACTTCAACGGCTGCTGCTGCGGCCGGCCGATCTGTCCGGCGCTCTCGATCTCGTGCTGATCGGTGCCGATCGTGTGCCGATTGCCAGCGCCAGCGGCCTCGCGCCCGACGGATGGCTGGGTGAGAGCTTCATCGACCGCGCCCTTACCGGCGCATTGGGAAAGTTCCACGGGATCAGTCGGACGTTTGAAACGCGCGCATTCTACTTCGCCGCGCCGATTTTCAACGAGGAGGGCCCGGTGATCGGGGCGCTTGTGGCGATCGTCGATATGGACCGGCTCGAGGCTGAGGGGAGGGGACAAACCCCGGCTGTTCTATTTACAGACACGCTTGGTGTCACGTTTTCCTCCAACCGCTCTGAACTGGTTCTGATGCAGCGTGGCGCCCAACTGAGAAACGCGACGGCACGCTACGATGCAGGAGAGTTGCGCCCTTTCGTGCCTTTCGAGACGAGAAACGTGCACAGAATCGAGACGTGGCGGATCAATGCCGGTCCCTATGTTCCAAGCCATGCTTTGCACATCTCGCGCGATTTGCCGGTTCTGGACATGACGGCCGAGGCTCTGGTCGATGCGCGACCAGCCTATGTTTTCGCGGGCTTGCAGGCCTCGATCACGGGCGCGCTGCTTGCGTTTTTTGGCGCGATCCTCTTTCTGACGGCCGAGCGCCGCCGGGCGCTCGCAAAGGCGAACGCCGCACTGGAAAGCAGAGTGGCGGACAGAACCGCCGAACTTTCCCGCTCGAATGAGGCGTTGCGCGGCGAGATCGCCGAGCGTCGCGAGGCGGAAGCGGCCCTGAAACGCGCGCAGGTCGAGCTTGTGCAGGTCGGCAAGCTCAGTGCCTTGGGGCAGATGTCAGCCGGTATCAGCCACGAATTGAATCAGCCACTGATGGCCATCCGCTCCTTCGCGGAAAACGGCCAGAAGTTTCAGCAGTTGGGCGATGCGGCGAAGGTAGAAGGCAATCTCGAGAAGATCGCCGATCTTGCCGGTCGCATGGCCAGGATCATCAAGAACCTGAAGGCTTTTGCGCGGCAGGAAAGCGAACCCGCGTCGCGGGTCGATCTTGTTTCCGTCGCGGAAGCAGCGGTCGAGCTGACAGAGGCGGTGGTCGCGCATGAGGGCATATCTCTGGACCTTGTCGTGCCGGATTCGCCGGTCTGGGTCGAAGGTGGCGAAGTGCGCTTGCAGCAGGTGGTCGTCAATCTCATCACCAATGCCGCCGACGCAATGTCGGCAAGTGAGGAGAAACGCATCGCGCTTACCGTCGCGGGTGGACCGGACCCGCAAATTGTCGTGGCGGATACCGGACCCGGCATCGAGGAGCCCGAAAAGATCTTCGAACCATTCTACTCTACCAAGACGGTGGGCAGCGGTGAAGGTACGGGGCTTGGCCTTTCGATCTCCTACGGACTCGTTCAAAGCTTCGGCGGCAACATCGTGGGCGAGAATGCGCCTGACGGCGGGGCAATATTCACGGTTCGCCTCAAGCCCTGGGCCGGCGAGATGGCGGCATGAACGGCAGGGTTCTCCTGGTTGAGGATGATGCCCCGGTTCGCGAGGCATTGGCTCAGACCCTCGAGCTGGCCGGGCTGAAGGTCACGCCGGCTGGGTCGTTCATCGTGGCCAAGGACCACATCTCGAGAACCTTCGAGGGGGTCATCGTCTCGGACATCCGGATGCCAGGCAAGGACGGCATGGAGCTTCTGCGCCATGCACAGAAGACCGATCCCGAGTTGCCGGTCATCCTTCTGACCGGCGAGGGCGACATTCCACTGGCCGTCGATGCCGTGGGGAATGGCGCGTTCGATTTTCTTGAGAAACCCTGTCCAACCGAACAACTGGTTACGACCGTCGAACGTGCTCTGGGCGCACGCCGGATTGCCCTGGATGAGCGGCACATGAAGGCAAGCATTCAGGCTGGCGACGCGGCGTCTCGCCTGCTCTTTGGCCATTCGGAACTGGCTGAGCGACTGAGAGCCCAATGCAGGCAGATCGCGCGGGTGCCGGGGTCGGTGCTGATCGAAGGCGCGCCGGGGTCGGGATTGTCAAAGGTGGCCGAAGTCTTGCACCTGCTCTCGCCAGGCGCTGCCGGACCATTCGTAAAGACCGGGGCGGCCGGGCTGGAACCGGCGCGGCTTCGGGATGCCTTGCGGGTGACCGAGGGGGGGAGCCTCTTTCTGAACGAAGTGACGTCGCTTCCCTCCGACAGCCAGTCCGTGCTTCTGGATGCTCTGGAGCACGACATGTCGCCGCGTATTCTTGCGGGCACGACGCAGGATGCCGTGCGGGCTACCGAGGACGGCCGTTTCAACGCGGACCTTTACTATCGGCTGGAAGGCTTGCGGGTGCGGATTCCCGCGCTTCGCGAACGTCCCGAAGACATTCCCGTGCTTTTCCGCCACTACGTCGCCCTGTCCTGCGAACAATCCGGGATCGAGCAGCGCCCCATTCCGCCTGGCCTACTCGCCTCGCTGATGACCCAGGACTGGCCGGGCAATACCCGGGCATTGATGAACTCGGCAATGCGATTTGCCCTTGGACTGTCGCCTGATGAGAACCAGGAGCTTGGACTGGCCGAGAAAATGGCGCAGATCGAAGCCTCGCTTCTCGAGGATTCGCTCCGGCGCAGCAAGGGAAACGCCACGCTCAGCGCCCAGTCGCTCAAGCTTCCGCGCAAGACGTTCTACGACAAGCTTGCAAAATACGGCATTCGAGCAGAAGATTTTCGCGAGTGAAGTCTCGCCGAGAGTGTGCGGAAATCCGCACAGTTAGCGCAAGCACCTGTCCAGAATTACGCACACACTTTTAAGTGAATCTGGTAAGGTATTGATAGTTTCGAATTTTTTTTGATACCAATTCTGGCTTGCCGCATTCCGAAAGTAAGAGATGCTGTGCGCCGGAGAGGTAACTCACCCTAGAAGTCAGTTATGGAGCCAGGGAGGATATCCATGAAATTTCTTACCACAGCACTTACAGCCGTCGCGTTGAGCGCCACCGCCACCGCCGGTTTCGCAAGCTGCGAGGATGGCGAAATCGTCGTCAAGTTCGCGCATGTCGTGAACGCCACGGGGCACCCCAAAGGCATCGCGGCAGATGAGTTCGCGGCGCGTGTCAACGACGAGATGAACGGCAAGATGTGCGTCGAGGTCTTCCCGAACTCGACGCTCTACAATGACGACCAGGTGCTTGAGGCGATGTTGCAGGGCGACGTCCAGCTTGCCGCGCCGTCGCTCTCGAAATTCGAGACGTTCACCAAGCAGTTCCGCATCTTCGACCTGCCGTTCATGTTCAAGAACGTCGCCGCGGTCGATGCATTCCAGAACTCGGAAACCGGCCAGGCGATGAAGGACTCGATGCAGCGCCGCGGCCTGCAGGGGCTTGAGTTCTGGCACAACGGCATGAAGCAGTTCTCGGCCAACAAGCCGCTTGAATTGCCGGGCGACGCGTCGGGCCTCAAGTTCCGAGTACAGCCTTCGGACGTGCTCGTTGCGCAGATGGAAGCGCTTGGCGCCAGCCCGCAGCCAATGGCCTTCTCGGAAGTTTACGGCGCGCTTCAGACCGGCGTTGTCGATGGGCAGGAAAACACCTGGTCGAACATCTGGGGTCAGAAGTTCTTCGAGGTCCAGGACGGTGTGACCGTTACCAACCACGGCATCATCGACTATCTCGTTGTCGCTTCGGTTGACTGGCTCGACAGCCTCGATGGGGATGTACGCGATCAGTTTCTCACCATCTTGAACGAGGTGACGGTATCCCGGAATGCCGAGTCCGAGGCCGTCAACGATGCCGCGAAACAGTCGATCGTCGGTGCCGGCGGTGTAATCCGTGAACTCTCTGCCGAGCAGCGTCAGGCCTGGGTTGATGCCATGAAGCCTGTTTGGGATCAGTTCGAAGGCGACGTGGGCGCCGAGAACATCGCGGCGGCCCAGGAAATCAACGCTTCGATGTAAAAAATTGTTCGGGCGGCGGCGAACTGGCCGCCGCCCGATCACATTGGGAGGAGGGGACCAATGAGCGCCGGCAAGAAGTACCAACCGAGAAGTGCGCTGGGGCGCGCTTTCAACGCATTCGAGGAAACAGCCATCGCGGTTCTTCTTGGCCTGATGACGCTTGTCACCTTCGTCAACGTCGTGCTGCGGTACGGTTTCAATTCACAGCTGATCTGGGGTCTCGAAGTTACGCTTATCCTCTTCGCCTGGCTGGTGATCCTGGGCGTCAGCTACTGTGTGAAGGTTACCGCGCATCTGGGTGTGGACGCGGTCACAAGCCTGTTCGGGCGCGGGGGACGCAAGGTTTTTGCACTCCTCTCGGCCGCCTGCTGCATCCTCTACGCGATGCTCCTGATGAAGGGCGCATGGGACTACTGGGCGCCTTTCGCGGCACTGCAGCCGACCGAGGGCCGCTGGTTTCCGCTGGGCTTTACCGAGGGGGTCCGCGACCGGGCCTTTTACGTGACTGACCAGGTGCCGATGCTCGAAATGTTCCGCTGGCTGGAGGACCTGATCAACTATGGCGAGGAGTACGAGAAACTCCCGCGTGTCATTCCCTATGCCATGCTGCCGTTTGGCTGCGCACTGATCCTCTACCGCTTCTGCGAAGCCGGTTATGAAATCCTGACGGATCGGCGCGAAAGCCTGATCGTCAGCCACGAAGCGGAAGACGCGGTCGAAGAAGTAGCCGCCCTGAACCGGGAGGCCAACTGATGGACGTCGCCATTCTCTTCGTCATGATTATCGGTCTGCTGCTGATCGGCGTTCCCATCGCGGTGTCGCTTGGCCTCTCGTCGATCATCTTCCTGCTGGTCCTGTCGGACACCTCGCTCGCCTCAATCGCGCAGAGCTTTTACCAGGCAATGGCGGGACACTACACGCTTCTGGCAATTCCCTTCTTCATCCTTGCGTCGTCCTTCATGTCCACGGGCGGTGTTGCGCGCAGGATCATTCGCTTTTCGATTGCACTCGTCGGACACCTGCCCGGTGGTTTGGCGATTGCGGGTGTCGCGGCGTGCATGATGTTCGCAGCGCTTTCCGGATCGTCTCCCGCCACCGTGGTGGCCATCGGTTCGATCGTCATCGCCGGGATGCGGCAGGTGGGATACAGCAAGGAATTCGCCGCCGGCGTGATTTGTAACGCCGGTACGTTGGGCATCCTCATCCCGCCGTCCATCGTGATGGTGGTCTATGCGTCGGCCACGGATGTGTCCGTCGGGCGCATGTTTCTTGCCGGCGTGATTCCCGGACTTCTGGCAGGCAGCATGCTGATGCTGACCATCTATTTGATCGCCAAGGTCAAGAACCTGCCCAAGGGCGAATGGCAGGGTTGGGGCGAGGTCTTCGCGGCCGGGCGCGATGCGGGCTGGGGGCTGTTCCTGATCGTCATCATCCTGGGCGGCATCTATGGCGGCATTTTCACGCCGACCGAAGCGGCAGCGGTCGCCGCGATATATGCCTTCTTCATCGCCTGCTTCATCTACCGCGACATGGGGCCATTGAAGGCGGTCGAGGCAAAGGCGCTTTCGGCGGACATTGTTGCGGACGCCCCGCGATCAAATGTCTCGCTTCTGCAGAAGCCGCACGCGCTGATCACCGCTTTCTTCCACAAGGACGTGCGGGATACACTTTTCGAGGCCGGAAAACTGACGATCACGCTGATGTTCATCATCGCGAATGCGCTGATCCTGAAGCATGTTCTGACCGACGAGCAGATCCCCCAGCATATCGCGGGCGCGATGCTGGATGCGGGCTTCGGGCCGGTGATGTTCCTGATTATCGTCAACGTCATCCTGTTGATCGGCGGTCAGTTCATGGAGCCTTCGGGCCTGATCGTGATCGTGGCACCGCTTGTGTTCCCGATCGCCATCGAACTTGGCATCGACCCGATCCATCTCGGTATCATCATGGTGGTGAACATGGAGATCGGCATGATCACGCCGCCCGTCGGGCTCAACCTTTTCGTGACATCCGGCGTCGCCGGCATGCCGATGATGAGCGTCGTGCGCGCCGCGCTGCCGTTCCTGGCCGTGCTCTTCGTGTTCCTGATCCTGGTGACCTACGTACCGTGGATATCGACGTTCCTGCCGATCTATTTCATGGGGCCGGAGATCATTACGAACTAGCGGATCGCCGCAGGGGGAGCGCTGCTCCCCCTGGACCCCCTCGGGATATTTTCAGACCGATGAAGGGGCAGGGCCATAGCGCGAGACTTCGATCAGGTTTCCGTCCGGGTCATTGAAATAGACCGAGGTGATGGGGCCTGTCGCTCCGGATTTGGCGACGGGGCCTTCAAGAACGTCCACGCTCTCGGCGGCGAGGTGGTCCAGCAAAGCGTCCGTCTGCATGTCCGTGATCAGGCAGAGATCGCCTGACCCGATCCCGGCGAAGTTCCGGGTCTCCTGCCCAAGGGTCTGGAGATTGATCTTCTGGGTGCCGAAGCGAAGCCCCCGGCGTCCCCCGGCAAAGCTGACTGCCTCCATCTTCAGGACGCGCGAATAGAAGGCCACTGCGCGCTCGATGTCGCGGACGGTAAGAACGATATGGTCAATGTGAGTGATCACGGCGGCAAGACTGATTGAACCCGAGGCGATTGCCAAGGCCTTCAGAAGCCGCCGGTGTCAGATCCGCTTGCCAGTCCTGGACCGATCGAATGCCTTGGGCTGCGGGGCCGCGAGGTGAACGATCAGGGTGGTGCGCCTGATATGCAAGAACAGTGTCTTGGCGCCGTCAGCCGCCGCTTTCGCCGGTGCCGGCGCGGCCTTTCTCGGAAATGCGATGACGTTCTGCATCTTTTGAGACTCCCGTTACCCTAGGATCGACCCAATCCCCCCATTGTGTCCGAGTATGGGCACAAAACAGGTATCTTTTCGGTTAATGTTTCGGGACAAACTTGGATTACGGCAGAATTAGCAGCCAAAACCATACGGTTAGTATGGATACGCCGGTCGAGATCAGGACCCCGGAGGCGGCAACCCTGCGTGCGGCACCGTACATGTTGGCGAAGATGTAGGTGTTCACGCCGGGCGCCATTGCGGCGGTGAGAATCAGCGATCGGAAGGCGTCACGGTCAAGGCCAAGCATCGTCCCCAACGCCCAGGAAAGCGTTGGGTGCACGACAAGCGAGATGGCACAGACCATCGCGATCACCTTGATGTCGCCTTCGGGTTTGTAGCGGACGAGGACACCGCCAAGGCCGAAGAGGGCGGCGGGCAGGGCGGCACGGGCCATCAGATCGACCGCGTCAGTTGCCACTTTCGGAACCGGAAAACTCGTCGCGTTCACGAGGAGCCCAAGGCCGATGCCGACGATCAGGGCATTTCTGAACATCGAGGAAAACACCTTGCCTGCAGTAGCGACGGTGCTTTGACCTCTTCCGCGTGCAATCTCCATCGCGGTGACCCCGATCAGGTACATCACCGGCGCGTGCAGGGCGACGATGGCGTAGTTTCCAGCGAGCGCGTCCGCGCCGAAGGCCCGCTCGGTAATCGGCAGGCCGAGAAGAACGGAGTTCGAGAAAAGGCAGCAGAAGCCGATGGCCACGCTATCGGTCATGGTCCGATCGAAGACGACTCGCGCGCCGGTCATTCCGGCTGCGAACGAGACGATGGCCGCCAGATAAAAGCTGGCAAGGAGCGGCAGATCGAAATCCGCGCCAAGATCCAGCGAGGCCATCGCGCGAAACAGCAGGCAGGGGATGGCGAAGCCCTGGGTGAATTTCATAAGCCCGTCCACCGCAGCGTCACTGAAGTAGCCAAGCCTGGTTGCAAGATATCCGGCGCCAATGACGAGGAAGACCGGGAGGACGACGTCGAGTAGGGCCTGCATGAAGGATCAGTCGGGGACGGTCAGGCGCAAGCCGTCATATGCCGGCTCGATGTGGTCGGGCGTCTCGGCCTTGACGGTCTCGTAATCGAGGTCGATGTGCATGTTGGTGAGGACGGCGCGTTTCGGCGCTGCGCGTGCGATCCACTCCAATGCCCGCTCGAGATGTGCGTGTGTCGGATGCGGCGTGCGGCGCAGGGCGTCGAGAATCCAGATATCAAGCCCCATGAGGCTTTGCCATGAATCTTCGTAAATCTCCGCGACGTCAGGCAGATAGGCTACGTTTCCGATGCGGAAGCCAAGCGCATCAATCGCGCCATGCCCGACCTTGAACGGCTGAAACGTGATCGCGCCGCCGGCGCCGACGATGGTGACGTCGCCATCTATCGTGTGCATGTCGAGGATCGGCGGATAGGGCGAGCCCTCCGGCTGGGTGAAGGCGTAGCCGAAGCTTCCGTAAAGCCGATCCTGGGTGGCGCCATCTGCCCAGACACCGAGTCGTTCGCGCTTGTTGAAGACGATCATCCGCAGATCGTCGATGCCGTGCACGTGGTCGGCGTGGCCGTGGGTAAAGAGCACCGCGTCAAGGTCTCCGACGCCCGCATCGAGAAGCTGCTGACGCATATCCGGCGATGTGTCGATCAGGACCCGCGTTGCGCCGGCATCGGTCGTCCTTTCGACCAGCATCGAACACCGGCTGCGGCGGTTCTTCGGGTTCTCGGGGTCGCAATCTCCCCAGAGCCCTCCCAGCCGGGGAACGCCACCGGACGAGCCGCAGCCGAGGATTGTGAAGCTCAGTTCCGCCATGCCGCCGCCTTGGAAAACAGCCGATCGAAGTTGTCCTCGGTCTGCGCTGCGAAATCCTCGTAGCTCATCCCGAACACCTCCGCACCGATCCGCGCCGTGTCTGCAACGAAAGCAGGTTCGTTGCGTTTCCCCCGGTTCGGTGGCGGGGCGAGATAAGGGGCATCTGTCTCGACCAGGATGCGCTCGACCGGCGCGGCGCGAAATATGTCGCGTAGGGCCTGGCTCTTTGGAAATGCGGCAATCCCGGACATCGACAGGTAGAACCCCAGATCCAGCGCGGCCAGGGCCAGTTCGGCGCTGGAGGAAAAACAATGCATGACGCAACCAAAAGGGGCTGCGTGATACTCATCCGTCAGGATACGGGCCATGTCGTCATCGGCGTCTCGCGCGTGGATGACAAGCGGCAGAGTGGTTTGCCTGGCTGCCTCGATGTGGAGGCGCAGGCTCTCCTGCTGGGCCGTGGCCGTCTCGGCGGTATAGTGATAGTCCAACCCGGTCTCGCCTATGGCGACGAACTTCGGGTGCCGCGCGAGATCGGTCAGGTCGTCCAACACAATGTCGGCAGCCTTGCCCACCGACATCGGATGGGTCCCTGCGGCATAGAAGACCGGCTCGTGAGCCTCGGCAATGGCACGCACCCTGGGTTCGTTCTCCAGCTGCGTGCATATTGTCACCATTCGCCGGACACCCCGCTCGGCGGCGCGCGCGATCAACTCGTCCAACTCTCCGTCGAATTGCGGGAAGTCGAGGTGGCAATGGCTGTCCGTGATGCTGGCCGTGTTCGTCATGCCGCCGGTATCGGGAGTTTGCGGCGGAGGGTCAAGCGGCGCGGCCTGCCCATTGGCGCTCCAGGCAGCGCTGGCGCATCATGCGCGCTCGCCGTGCACCGCCTGACCGACCTGCAAAAGCGCGTCCAAAAGAAGGCTCGATGTATCGACATTGACCGCAAGACCGTGGCCGAGGCGCTCGCCGAGAGATTGTTGCAGTTCCGCCCATCGGTGTGCCGGTGTCGCGGCCGACAGGGCTTGCCAGGTCTTGATTTCTCCCGGAGTGGCGTCCGATTTTGGCGGGTGTCCCGCAGCGGTTCTTGCGAGGCGAAACAAGGCGATGTTGAAGAGCCTCAGGCTGATCTCCAGGCGGTCTTCCGCACCCCGCGCGGCCGCGGCATCCGCGAAGCGGCGCGCCGCCTGCCGGTCCATCCTCGGGGCATTCGACAAAAGCGAAACGATCTCGGCGTAAATGCGTGGCCCGTCGTTCGTCAGAAGCCGCAGGGCGTCTCCGGCGGAGCCGCCCGCAAGCTCGGCGAGAATGTCGGGTTGATCGAAGCAGCACCCGGCCTGATCCAGCACGGCGGCCAGGGCGTCCGGGGCGAGGGGAGCAAGCCGCAGGCACCGGCACCGCGAGCGTATCGTCGGCAGAAGGCGGTCCGGCTGGTGGCTGACCAGCAGCAGGACGGCTTGCGCAGGCGGCTCTTCCAGAACCTTGAGGATCGCGTTCGCGGCTGACGGATTCATCTCGTCGGCACAATCCACGATCACCACTCGTTTTCCGCCGTCTGTAGCACTGAGGCCGAAGAAATTATTGAGTTTCCGAACCTCGTCGACCGTGATCTGGGACTTGAGCCGCTTGCGATCGGCATCCCATGCCCGGCGGATCAGAAGTGTCCCCGGATCGGAGAGTGCCGACATGCGCCGAACGACCGGATGTTCGGGATCGACATCGAGTGTCGTCGGCGCGGTGGCCTCGCCGAACAGGCCCGGAGCGCCGGTACCCTC
>JAJDOD010000058.1 GCA_022340315.1 Silicimonas sp.
GTCGTCGACAACATCGACGACATGCGTCGTGCCATTCCACTCGCGCAGGAGACGCCCGCCGGGCGGAGGACCCGCGCCGATGGCAGAAGACCCAGCGGGGTGTTGTCAGAACAAATTGGTCTGCTACGCTTCTCGATGGGAATTTCAGTGCTGGTCGCCTTCGCCTGCTTGGCCTGAGCCAAGTAAATAAGGAAGACTTGGATCTGCAGAATAGCAGATGGGCGCAGAGGAATAATCGTACCCGTTTGCTCTGACAGTACCCGGATAGGAGTAGCCGCCATGACAATTGCGAACCTACCTGCCATTCGAGCCTGCCGACCCGCCTGGAACAAAGGCCGTGTCATCGGCCAGAAGCGACCCTTGATGCCCAAGCATGTCTGGGCCATTCGCGTTCGTCGCTGCCCAAGGTGGACATGATCGGCTATGGCCGGACTGACTCCGTGTGGGACAGTCCATAGTGATATGGATTTTTCACCTGCCACCAGCCTGTGCGCGCCGCCAATTTCCAGGAGGTGTGCCGACGATATTCTTGAACGCCCGGTTGAACGACGCTTCCGACTGGTAGCCCACTTCCGCCGCAATGGCTTCGACCGACATCCTGGAATCGGCGAGGAGATGTGTGGCGAGTTGCATGCGCCACTTGGCGAGATAGCGCATCGGCGTCTCGTCGACGCATTTCGCGAACCGCTCCGCGAACACTGCGCGCGACATGCCGGACTCGCGTGCGAGGTCATCGAGGCTCCAGGCGCGGGTTGGCTCTCCGTGGATAAGTTGTAACGCCCGGCCGATATTTGGATCCCTGAGGCCTGCCAGCCAACCGTCCGAATTCTCGGGCAGATCGTCGATGTAACGCCGCAACACCCGAACAAAGAGCAGCTCGCTCAGTCGCGAGAGGATCGCCTCCCCCCCTGCGCGGTGTGTTTCGGACTCCTCTACGGCGGCATGGATCAGATCAACTTCGATATGGTTGCCCGATGCGGGGCGCCGTGCGATCACCTGGTTCGGAAGGCTTTCCAACAGAGGATTGAACGGCGCGGCGTCGCAGGCGAGATACCCGCAGATGAACCGCAAGACCGGCGCGCCCTGTTCACTGAGGTTCATCTGGATCGGTAACATCTGACCGCTGTTGCGACGATAGTGATCGAGGTTTGGCGGCATCCGGTCACCGGGTCGGGTCGCGAAGACATGTCCATGCCCGTGCGGATAGAAAACGATGTCGCCCTCATTGAAAGGTACAGGTTCATCAGTGCCGCGCGAGGATTCGACCCAGCAGCTTCCGCGCAGCAAGATGTGAAACGGAATCACCTGATCCGCACCAGGCACGAGATTTTGCCCGACGATCGACATGTCAGGCGTTTCGGCGGCGAAGGGCTCTCCGGCGCGCAGGTCGAAGAAGATCGCACCCGAGAGCCGGACCGCGCGCAGAACATCGGATAGCACATCCATCGAACCCGTTCCTCCTCCGAAAGACGATCTGCAAACACATACGGACGAAACGCGGATAACGGAGTGTCTGCAAGACGGACAGCAAGAATATCCCTACCACTCAACATGGCCCGATTCAGCCAGAAATTTCATGCTCTTTCCCATCGAAAAAGCCCGAAAGCCGGGCAGAAAGGGTCAAGCATATGGATACCAACTTTGCCACAATAGAATTTCCAAAGCGATTGCGCGACCGCGTCATCGGTCGAGATGACCGCAGTTACGACGAGGCGCGAGCTCTCTACAACGGGATGATCGACAAGCGACCGAACTGGATTGTTCCCTGTCGAAACACCGAGGACGTCGTTGCGGCAGTCAATTTCGCCCGAGAACAGGGCCTCAAGCTCGCAGTGCGGGGCGGCGGGCACAACGGTGCCGGTCTCGGCAGTTGCGACGATGGAATGGTCATCGACTTGTCGCCCATGAAGCGGATCCGAGTGGATGCCATTACCCGAACGGTCCGCGTCGAACCGGGATGTACGCAAGGCGAGGTCGACCGCAGGACCGCGATCGACGGCCTCGCTGTTCCGGCAGGGATCGTCGCGTCTACCGGAGTGGCTGGCCTCACGCTGGGCGGCGGCCACGGCTACCTTACGCGGAAGTACGGACTGACGATCGACAATCTCCTATCAGCCGAAGTCGTCCTCGCAGATGGCCGAGTGGCCTTGGCGAGTGAGACAGAAAATCCGGACCTGTTCTGGGCACTGCGCGGCGGCGGCGGGAACTTCGGCATAGTGACGCGCTTCACGTTCCGCGCTCATCCCGTCACCGACGTCTATGCAGGACCAGTCTTTTACGACATCTCGGACGCGACCGAAGTGATGCGCCGATACCGGGACTTCCTGCCGAATGCGCCGCGCGAACTCGCGACGTTCTTCGGCATCAAGCGCGTTCCGTCGACCGAACCGTTTCCACGCGAGATTTGGGGCCGTCGTATCTGCGCACTGATAAGTTGCTTTGTCGGCACCGACGCTGACGCCATTCGGGCGCTCGCGCCGCTGAAAGACGCGCTCCCCGAGCCGCTGCTCGACGGGATGGCGCGCCTGCCGTTCGTTGAAGTCCAGGCCATGTTCGACCCTCTGCTGCCGAATGGACTGCAGTGGTATTGGAAGGGCGACTACGTCGATGAACTGACCGACGAGGCCATCGCTGCCCATGTCGAGCATGGCTCCAAGAGTCCAAGCGAGCTGTCGCTCATGCACCTCTATCCGATCGACGGAGCCGTCCAGGACGTCGCCGCCGACGCGACGGCCTGGGGTGCGCGCTCAGCGCGCTGGTCGATGGTGATCGCGGGCATCGACCCCGATCCTGCCATGGCGCCTGAATTGAATTCATGGGCCACCAACTATTGGGCTGCCGTTCACCGGCACAACCCGCATGGTGGCGCATATGTGAACTTCATGATGGACGATGAAGGAGACGACCGGGTGCGCGCGTCTTATGGGGCGAACTATCCGAGGCTCGTGACCGTGAAGCGGAAATATGACCCGCAGAACCTGTTCCGGATCAACCAGAACATCGCCCCCTGACCACGCCGATCTCAAGGCGAAAGCAAGACCCGTCGCCCGGCCGCAAAGCCGGGCGGCCCATCATCCCCATCTCGCAATCGAAATCCTAGAGCGGACTGTCATGCCCAAGATCAAGAATTCTTTCGCCGGCCGTTGCCGGTGGCTCCACCGCCTTGCCATCCTAGGCACATCCGCGCTGGCTTCGGCTGGGGTCGTTGCCGATGCGGCGGAGAAATACCAGGGGTCAACCGGTTTGCCCGCAGCGCCCATTACCGATGCCGATTACTACGAGGCGGGCGCGCCGTCGGCGGCGAAAGTGAAGCTGGGCCAGGCGCTATTCTTCGACAAGATTCTCTCCGGCAATCGCGACATCGCCTGCGCAACATGCCACCACCCAAATCATGCCACCACCGATGGTGTATCGCTCGGCCTGGGAACCGGCGCGAGCGGTTTGGGTCCGAAACGCTCGGCAGGGCCGGATCAGCCCGTTTTCGGTCGTGTACCGCGGAACAGTCCTTCACTTTTCAATCGTGGAGCTCACGAGTTTTCTGCACTCTTCCATGACGGCCGCGTCGAACATGACGCGGAGATAGACTGGCCGGGCGGCTTCTCGACACCGGCGCGAGACAAACTGCCTGAGGGCCTCGATAGTGTTCTCGCCGCCCAAGCCATGTTCCCCGTTATTTCCGCGATCGAGATGGCCGGGCAGCCGGGTCAGAACGAGATTGCGGACGCCATCGCGACAAAACGGGTCGGCGGTCCTGATGGAGCCTGGGACCGGATTGCCCGGCGGGTGCGCGATGTTCCTGAATATGTAAACCTGTTTCGCGCCGCCTATCCCGAACTCGTTTCGCCCCGGGAAATTACGTTTGTCCACGTGGCGAATGCCATAGCGGCATTTGAGGCCAAGGCCTTTCGCGCCGACGCAAGCCCCTTTGATCTCTTTCTTCGCACCGGCGACGTCTCCGTCCTGGAAGAGGACGCACGACGGGGAATGGAACTCTTCTACGGTGATGCCGGGTGTTCGGGTTGCCATTCCGGACCTTTCCAGACGGACCAGGCCTTCCATGCCGTCGCGATGCCGCAGATCGGACCCGGCAAAGGCGATGGAAGTGACGACAGCTATTGGCGCGCAACGGGTTTTCCGGTCCGGCTTGAGGACTTCGGGCGCGAACGGGTCACCCAGGATCCGGCCGACCGCTACAAGTTTCGGACGCCGAGCCTTCGCAACGTCGAACTCACCGGCCCGTGGGGCCACGACGGCACCTACAGAACGCTCGAGGCTGTCATCCGCCACATGCTCGACCCCGTCGTCCGGCTTGAAGCGTATTCCCCGGATGAAGCGTTCCTGTCCGTGCCGGCATCTGTCCTGGCAACAAGTGGCAAGGGCTCAAGTCTCCGGTTCGATCCCATCAATCCGAGGCGACTGGCCGATTACCGGAAACGCGACGTGTGGGTGCAGACGTCCGACTCACTCCGTGGCGGGATTGCCGCCGCCAATGAACTGCCGTCACGCCCGGGCAGCGAGGCATGGGTCCAAGACCTCGTCGCCTTCCTGCGTGCGTTGACCGACCCAACGAGTCGCCAATTGGGCCACCTGGTCCCGGCGACCGTACCTAGCGGCCTGCCGGTCGCCGATTAACCAACCTCTCACATTGGAGATGAGAAAATGAGAAATCTGAGAAAACTAGCCATATCCGCTTCGCTGCTCGCCGTGACCGCGACGAGCGTTGGTGCAGCGGAACCTCCCTACGACGCCCCGGTCTCGATGGATCTTGCCTTCGTCTATCACCTCGACGCGGATATGCCCGAACAGGACGTCTTCATCGAACGCACGCCCGGTTCGGGAGAAGTATTTCGCGTTACAAAAAAGGACCGTGACTACGATCAGCCGATATTCGCAGCGGCGAACGCTGTGCCGCATTCGCCCTTCGACCCGGAGACGAACGGCCCGCACGAGAAGGGTGAAGAACTTGGATTGACGCTGGGCGAATGGCTCGGTGCTGGCGGCAGAGGAAGTTACTCCTGCGATAACGGCGAGGCCACGATCAATGCCGAGTTCAACGGCCTCGTGCCCGAGGGCATCTATACCATGTGGCACTTCTTCATGGCCGTACCGCCGACCGATCCCTTTATCGGCACCTACGATCTGCCCACCGGTGCCCGCGATGGCAGCGAGAGCACCTTCGAGGCTCGGGCCGACGGCTCGGCGCATGTT
>JAJDOD010000061.1 GCA_022340315.1 Silicimonas sp.
CGACGATGGCGGCGCGGGAGAGGCGATGCTGGATGTCTCGGGCGCCGTCGCCGGTCGGGCCGGGCGCAGCGCGGGCCGCGTCAAGACCCGCCTTCTGGGCTTCCAGGCCGACGACGAGGCGAAGGACGTGTTCGCAGCAAAAACCGGCGGTCCCGCTCCGGTGGTTGCGGACCGCTTCCCAACTGGCTGGATTATCGTGATCGACGGACCTGGACGTGGTGCCAGCTTCTCGCTGCACGTGGGCGTCAGCAATATCGGGCGCGGCGAGGATCAGGCGGTGAGGCTCGACTTCGGTGATACCTCGATCAGCCGGAACAACCATGCGGCCGTTGCCTTTGATGAGGAACAGGGGAAGTTCTTCCTTGGTCATGGCGGCAAGTCCAACCTCGTGCGCCTGAACGGCAAGCCGGTTCTTTCGACCGAGGAAATGGCGGACGGAGACGAGATCCGCATTGGCGAGACCTCGCTGAAGTTCGTGGCACTCTGTGGTGAAGATTTCTCTTGGACCAGTGACGGAGACAACGGCGAGGATGCATAAGGCGCCCGACATACGCTATGATGTCGCGTCGGTTCTGAATCGCGGATGCCGTGATTACCAGGAAGATGCGATTGCTACCGATTTCCCGATCGGAGCGGAATTCGGCTATGCCGTCCTGTCGGACGGCATGGGCGGGCATGCCGCGGGTGATGTCGCATCGAAGATCGTGGTGACCGAGGTATTCAGCGAACTGAAGTTCCAGACGTCGGACATCCAGGGCCTGACGGAGAACATGGGGGACGTCCTGAAAAGCGCTGCGGTGTCTGCCAACGAGTGCATGGCTGCGCATGCGATGAACAACCCCCAAACCGCCGGCATGGGCGCCACGCTTGTAGCCCCGGTCTTCATCGGTAGTTCGCTGTATTGGATCTCGATCGGCGACTCGCCGCTCTACCTGATGCGCGGCGGTCGGCTGAGGCAACTGAACGAGGACCACTCGCTCGGCCCGCACATTGATTACATGGTCCGATCGGGCATGATGCCCGAGGATATCGGGCGCAATCACCCCGACCGAAACGCGCTGACCAGTGTGCTGATCGGAGAACCGATCGAGCGCATCGACTGCCCATCGCGGCCTTTTCAGCTCAAGGATGGCGATATCCTCGTCGTTGCGAGCGACGGTCTGCAGTTTCTCTCCAATCGGCAGATCACCCAGATCGTTTCCGAGAACGGGGACAAGCCCAGCGCGGACATCGCGAAACTCTTGCTGGAAGAGCTTCAGGTGCTGGATGATCCCGAACAGGACAACGTCTGCTTTTCGGTCATCAAGGTGTTTCTGGAGCCGACGGAGGACGAGGCGGATCACGCACGTGACCCGGAGGCCGCGATCATGCGCCCGCCCCGTGTGCAGACCCGTCCGATCCGGCACGGCGACCCGGAAGACGCGGGCGAGACCGTGGCGCCCGAGATCGCCACTGCCCGCAATGGATCGAACGGCGGCGAACGGCCGAACGAACCGATCTATCTAAGGCGCAGGTGGCTCGCAACTGACGGTGGGGCATGAAGGACAGCGCTGGAGACGACAGCACGGTTATCGAACGGCTTGAGGGGGCACTGGAGGCCGAGGCGCTTCCGAAGGCCGCGCGCGACTATGCGCGCCATCTTGTTCGCCGGCTGTCTCAGCCAGTGCGCGTGTCGCTGCTGGGATTCCCCGGCGCGGGCAAGTCGCAGCTTGTGAACATGTTCCTTGGCGAACAGGTCGTTCCCGAAGGCGCCGTGCTGCCGACAACCGAATACGCCTGGGGTGAAGCTGCGCAGATGATCATCACGGGCACTGACGGTGTGCCCATCAGGGTTCACGGCGCCGATCTGGCACAGATACCGGGAAAGTCGGCGGCATTCCTTCGCATCGAACTTCCCATCCCGATCCTGCAACGCATTAATCTTCTCGAGGTCGTCACTGATGGCAGCTCGGAAGAACTCAATTCGGGGGTCGACTGGGTGGTGCGGCGGACGGACATCGCTCTTTGGTGCACGCAGGAGTTTGCCGCGCCTGAGCAGGCGATCTGGCGGAGGGTGCCAGACAGCCTAAAGGACCACGCGTTCCTCGTTCTGACCAAGGCCGACAAACTTTCGGCGCAGAACATGCTACGAAAACGCGTCTCGTCTCTGGAGACGGTCGTGGCCGAGGAGTTCCATTCACTCTTCGCCGTCGCGACCTTGCAGGCTCTCCGGGCGTTCAAGGAAGGCAACGTCGATGAAGCGATGTTCCACGCCTCGGGTGGCGGCGCGCTGACGTCCGAAGTCTTGCGCCATGCCGAACGCGGCCGCCGGGCCGATTTCGACAGCGCGCACATGTTCCTGGCACGTTACCAGGTCGACGAAGGCGGCGAGCGGCGCACTTCGCGGGGCGTGTCGTCGAGGGGTGCGCCTGCGCCCGCGGTCGAGGAGCCAGCCGTAGCATCGCCAGAACCTGCGGTCCCGTCCCAGGAAGTTCCCGCAGAAGCGGCTCCGACCAAGCCGGACACAACGCCGGAGGTCATCAAGGGACCCCAGGTGGCTGCTGCCGCTGTTGCCGCAGCCGCGGAACCGATCGCCAAGGTCGAAAACGTCGCGCTCTTCTCCGACGCGATCCGCTTCTTGCGCCGCCGTGGCGACAGCCTCGCCAAGTCGGCCGAAGAACTCGGCGAAGGTTCCGCCAAGGGTCTGATCGACAATTGCGTGTCTGCGGTCGAGCACCTCGCCGACCTCTTCAGCGAGGATGAGAGCGGCTGCCAGGCGGCCGACGCTTTCATCGACGAGTTGGCCGAGGCCCAGGACATGATGGTTCTGATGCAGGTCGAGGACGGCGACGGACCCGCGGCGGACGCGATCACCCTTCTTCTGCAGCTAAGGCGGGACATGGAGATGCAACTCGCCGCCTGACCGGCAACAAACAGCAAAAATCAACGACGATTGAACGGAAATGCGCCACAAAAACGCCATCTTAACAGGGAAAAGTGCCATTGAGAGACTCCGTTTCGACGGACAAACACCCTTATCCGGTGAAGGCGTTTGGTAGGACGATGAACATGAACGTGGACGCAAACCTTGTGCCTGGGGCTACAGCGAATTCGAATACCCGCCAACTTCTCGGGCAGGGCTTCGAGGGTTTGGCGCCGTTCCTGAACCGGTCGCGCGAACTGCGGCAGGCTCTGGTCCGCCTGGGCAAGATCGGCGACAAGGCCACCAACCGCGCCGCGCGCAAGCTTCACCACCAACTGAAACATGCCGAGCCTTCGGTCACGATGATCGGCCAGGTCAAGGCTGGCAAGACCAGCCTCGTCAATGCAATGGTCGGTGCGCCGGATTTGCTGCCGGCGGACGTGAACCCGTGGACGTCCGTGGTCACCGCGTTGCACCTGAACCCGAATGTCGCTCCCGAAGAGAACCGCGCCAGCTTCCGCTTCTTCGACATGGAGGAGTGGAGCCGGCTGCTCGATCGCGGGGGACGGATCGGCGAACTTGCCGCGCGTGCGGGGGCCGAGGACGAGCTTGAGAAGGTTCGCGAACAGGTGGGCGAAATGCGGGAAAAATCGCGCAAGCGCCTGGGCGACAAGTTCGAGATGCTGCTGGGGCAGCAGCATGACTATTCCCATGTCGATTCCGATCTTGTCGAACGATACGTCTGCCTTGGCGACGACTTCGAGGATGACACCGAGACCAGCCCCGAACAGGGTCGTTTCGCGGATATCACCAAGACGGCCGAGTTGTTCATCAGCCGCCCCGAACTGCCGATGCCGCTTTGCATTCGGGATACGCCCGGCGTGAACGACACCTTCATGATCCGCGAGCAGATCACCATCCGCGCGATCCGCGAGAGCCGTATCTGTGTCGTCGTCCTGGCCGCGCACCAGGCACTTTCGTCTGTCGACCTGGCGCTGATCCGGATGATCGCGAACGTGAAGTCGCGCGAAGTGATCATCGTGGTGAACCGCATCGACGAGCTGCCGGACCCGGTCAACCAGGTGCCTGAAATCCGGAACAGCATCGTCAAGACACTGACCGAATTCGACGGGCCGAAGGATGCGGAAATCATCTTTACATCCGCATTCTGCGCCAACGCGGCACTTCTGGGCCGCTTCGATGCCCTGGACGAGCCGACTTTGGAGAGGCTGGTGGACTGGTCGCAGGCTGAAGGCCACCTGACGCGCACCGATTACTCGGAGAGCGAGTTGCTCTGGCATCTTTCCGGTGTTCCGCAGGTCTACGGCGCGCTTTCTGCCCGTATTTCGGAAGGTATGGGCCGAGAGTTGCTCGACAGGATTGCGAAATCGGCAATGAACCTGGCAAACGGGTTGAGTGCCGCGCAGCAGGTCATCTCGCGCCGCGAAAACGATCGCGAGTTGCCACCCCTTGAGCTGAGCCAGATGGACGCCGCCCTACGTCAATTGGAAGCCGGCGCAATGAAGATGATGGGCGACACCTTCGACGCGGCAATCGCAGACTTCCACAAGCGGCTCGAACGCTCGCACCGAAGCTTCCTGGAACGGGCCACGGGCTCGCTTCTTCAGCATCTGGACGAAAACGGCGAAGGCGAGGTCTGGGAGTACGATCCGACCGGGCTGCGTATCCTCATGCGTACCGCCTACCAGGTATTCGGCCGAAATGCGCAAGGCGGAACGAAAAAGGTTCTGACACGTGTCGCCGAGGACTATGCCGCACTCTATCACCGTCTCTTCGAGGTCGATGACGAAACCTTCGGGATTGAGGCCCCGACGCCGCCGCGAATCCCCTCGCCGGTGCTCCTCGGCCAGACGATCGCGCTCGACCTGAAAGGTACCTGGTGGACGAAGTGGTGGCACAAGCGGCGTGGCTACCGGAGTTTTGCGACCGAGTTTGCTGACATGATCCAGGCCGAAACCGACCCGATCGTTGAGGCGCTGCGCGGCGCCCATGCCGAGGCGGTGCGCGACGGTTCGATGGCGGTTCTACGAGATTTCCTAACCGAGCAGCGCAGCATCTTGCAGCGCATCGCGGAGGAGGCGCAGAGGCAGCCCGATGGTGTTGGCGATCTTCTGGATGAAAATAGCGCGGCTGTGAAACGCGCAGAGTTGAAGGAAACTATGCAGACCCTTACGGGCTTTGCAGCATGATATCAGGTAGTTTGAGATGAGTGAGCAGATCATGGACGGAATGGAGCAAATGCCGGCCGATGCAGTCGAAGACGTGGCGGAGACGCGAAAGAACCGCCCTCGCGTGGCGCTCATGGGTGAGTTCAGTGCAGGGAAGAGCACGCTTTCGAATCTGCTGCTCGGCCGTGCTGCGCTGCCGGTCAACGTGACCGCGACGCAGTTGCCGCCTGTCTGGATGTCGTTTGGCGACAAGCCGGCCTATGGGGTCGGGATGGATGGCGAGGAGTTTGACGTCGACGCCAAGTTCAACGGCGTCTCGGTCCATGACACGCGCTATATCCGCCTTTTTCATGCTGCGAAATTCCTGCAGAACTGCGATCTGATCGACATGCCCGGGATCTCGGATCCGAACATGGATGCTGCTGTCTGGCAGCGCGTTATCGGCGAGGCCGATATCGTGATCTGGTGCAGCCACGCGACGCAGGCATGGCGGCAGAGCGAGGCGGCGGTCTGGTCGACCATGCCGCCGGAACTTTACCATAAGAGCCTGCTTTTGCTGACGCGCATGGACCGGATCCTTTCGGAACGCGATCGTGCCCGCGTCGTGAAGCGCGTGCAGAGCGAGACCAAGGGCCTGTTCCGCGCGGTCCTTCCGGTTTCGCTGATCCAGGCGCTGGATTCTCGCGACAATCCCGATCTCTGGCAACAGAGTGGCGCGGATGTCCTGGTCAAGTCTCTGATCGAACTGACCGACGAGGTTGCAAGCGGCTCGATCGGTCGCCGTGTTTCGCGCATGACGCGGGTCTCGGAAACCCTCGCGCGGCCAGGTCTGGATGATGCGATCGGCGAGCGTGTGGTCGAGAAGGCTCCGAAGATCGTCATGCCGACGCGGGTACGCCCCCGTCCGTTGGTCAGCCGGCCGCCGCAGCGGAACTGACGCAAACTCTTCACCCCAGGCGGTTTCGTTTAGCCGGGGCTTGCGCCCGGACCGTGTCGCGATCATTAAGGTTCGCGAACAAAAGGGCGTGAACGCATGGACATTACCGCCGAACTGGATGCGATGCGCGTAGACGTTCAGGGATGCGCGTTGGTAGCGTATACCGACCTTTCGTCGCAGCTTGTCCTTTCGACGAGCGCCGCCGCCAACCCGGTACAGGAGGAGATGAACGCGCTGTCGCAGGCCGCTCATCTGGCGCTCGACGGAGCGATTGCCGAAGGTGCCGCGGTAAGCTGGGGCGGTGAGACGCCGGCTGAGCTGGCATTTCTGATGACCGGCGCGGAAGTCAGGTTGTTTTTGCGTTCACCCGCCAACAGTTCCGAGGCGCTGATCGCCGTTTGCGCGCCGGACGTAGACCTGGAAAGGGCCGTGTCGGAAGCCCGCGCCACGCTCGCGCGGATAGGCGGGCAAGGCTGAGGCGGAAACGATGAGCGAATTTGCCCGCCTTGAAGAGAAGTTGGCCAAGCTCAGGCAGCGCGAGAGGATCGCGGGCGAGGGCCGCAAGTTGCGCGGTAAAGGGGGCGACGCGCTTCTTGCCGCCCTGGTAGCAGAGATTGACGAGACGATTTTGCCGCGGCGCCTGAGCCTTGTTACGCCGCAGGGTCCGGTGCATCTCGCCGTGGCAAACCGGCGTTTGCAGGCGCTTCTCGCTCCGGTTCCGGGTTCTTTGCCCGAGGGCCTCGCGGATCACGCCCTGCCGGATATCGAAGACCCCAAGCTGGCCGAGCTTGGTCAGTCGCTCAAAACGCTTCTGGCCGAGGCGGAAAACATCCCCGTGACGGCGCGGCGCCTTGACCGGGCTTTCGGCTCTGACATCGGTGTGCCGGCTGTGCAACTCCCGCGAATTTGGACTGTTGCGCAACCCACGGCGGCCAAACCAGACGATATTCTGTCCGGCTTTCTGGCTGATTTGGGCGATGCCGCGTTGGCATGGCTGCGAATCGAGGGTGAGGAAGTCACCTTGCAGGGCGGCGAGGAGGCAGCGGTTGCGGCATTGAGCGAGCAGGCAGCGATTTTTCTCGACAGTTATTTTGGCAAATTCGACGCCGCCTATCGCGAGCCGTCGTTGGCCTGCGGAACTGTCATCGCGCCCGCAGATGGAAGCGCGAACGCCGTGTTTTTCGTGGAAATCGGTGAGTTTTCGGCGATCATACACGCCCCTGCCGCACAAATGCCCTCCATAGCCAGCGACTGGCAGCGCCGGGTCGCGGAATAATTCGCGGATTGTTCGCGCGAGCGCCACAATCATGCCCGTTTTAGTGTTTTGATAGTGTTGCGTCGCTAATGCTTTCACCGGCAAAACGGCGGTTCTACGCCGGTTTTCTTTTTGGAAACGCTTTCGGAGAGTGCATTGCACGCGTATATAATACACGACCTGCCGGGCAGAGCAGGCCGAACTGGATTTGAGGCAGCGCGAATCATGGCCCTAGGCGGTTTGTTTTCGACGGATATGGCAATTGATCTCGGGACAGCGAACACGCTTGTCTATGTCAAAGGCAAGGGTGTGATCCTGAACGAGCCTTCGGTGGTCGCGTATCACGTGAAGGATGGGCAAAAGAAAGTTCTGGCCGTGGGTGAGGACGCCAAGCTGATGCTCGGGCGAACGCCAGGCAGCATCCAGGCGATCCGGCCGATGCGCGAGGGCGTTATTGCCGATTTCGACGTGGCCGAGGCTATGATCAAGGCATTCATCGACAAGGTGCACCGCCGGGGTTTTCTCTCAAAGCCTAGAATCATTGTCTGCGTTCCGCATGGTGCGACGCCGGTGGAGAAGCGGGCGATCCGCGATTCGGTGCTGAAAGCGGGTGCGTCGCGCGCAGGACTGATCGCAGAACCGATTGCGGCAGCCATCGGCGCGGGCATGCCGATCACCGATCCGACCGGCAACATGGTGGTTGATATCGGCGGCGGTACGACCGAGGTGGCGGTGCTTTCCCTGGGTGACATCGTCTATGCGCGATCGGTTCGCGTCGGTGGCGATCGGATGGACGATGCTATCGTCAGCTACCTCCGTCGGCAGCATAACCTTCTGATCGGGGAATCGACCGCCGAGCGGATCAAGATGAACATCGGCACGGCGCGGATGCCGGATGACGGGCGCGGCCAGTCGATGCAAATACGCGGACGCGACCTTCTGAACGGCGTGCCGAAAGAAACCGAGATTAACCAGGCGCAGGTAGCCGAGGCATTGGCCGAACCAGTGCAGCAGATTTGCGAAGCGGTTATGACCGCGCTGGAAGCCACCCCACCGGACCTCGCGGCGGATATTGTCGATCGAGGTGTGATGTTGACCGGTGGCGGGGCGCTTCTGGGCGAACTGGACCTGGCGTTGCGCGAGCAGACGGGACTGGCCATCAGCGTCGCGGATGAGGCGCTGAACTGCGTGGCGATGGGCACCGGCAAGGCGCTGGAGTACGAAAAACAGCTTCGGCACGTGATCGAATTCGACAATTAGGCCCCGGCGACGGCGATATCGGACCAGAAATCGTTGCAGAAATCGTGCAATTTCTGTTTCCCGTGACATACTGGCGCGAGGGGCCAGGCGGCAGGAAAGACTGTGGCACGGCAAAACGGCGCAAGTGATGACTATGTTCGCCCGATCCGGCGTCTTGTCGTGTCGGTCGTCGTCCTGTGTCTGATCGCGGTGTTTCTTGTCTGGCGGATCGACAGCCCACGCGCCGAGCGATTTCGCGCGCAGGCGGTCGACTGGGTTGTGCCGAACCTCGACTGGGCGATGGTTCCGGTGACCGAGGCGATGCGCCTTGTGCGCGGTTTCCAGTCCTATGCCGCGCTGCAACGCCAAAATCGCGACTTGCGGGACGAGTTGCAGCAAATGAAGGCCTGGAAAGAAGCCGCTTTGCAACTTGAGCAGGAAAACGCCAAGCTTCTCGACCTGAACAAGGTGCGGCTAGACCCTGCGCTTACGGTTGTGACGGGACAAGTTCTGGCCGACAGTGGCTCGCCCTTCCGGCAATCGGTGCTTTTGAACGTGGGCGGCGCGCGCGACGGGATCAAGGACGGTTGGGCGGTGACCGACGGTCTGGGGCTGGTCGGCCGCATCGCCGGCGTGGGCGAGAAGTCGAGCCGAGTCCTTTTGTTGACCGACAACACCAGCCGCGTGCCTGTGATGATCCAGCCGTCCGGACAGCGAGCGATGCTGTCGGGCGACAACTCGATCCTTCCGGTTCTGGATTTCATTGAGGATGCCGAGGAGGTTCGGCCGGGCGACCGGGTGATCTCGTCCGGCGACGGCGGCGTGTTTCCGGCGGGCCTTCTGGCGGGAAACGTCGTTCAGGCGCGCGACGGGCGGATGCGGCTGCGGCTGGCCGCGGACTACGAGAGGCTTGAGTTTCTGCGCGTGATGCGTGCTCAGCCCGCCGATCCGATCGACGCTCCGGCGGACCTGATCGGGCCGGTCCTGCGCGAGCCAAGCGCGGCCTTGGCCGCTGAGGAGGCGACAGATGGCTGATCGCATCGGCGGGCTCTGGTGGTATCGCGCGCTTTTCGTCCTGATCGCGGCGTTTGTGGTGTTCCTGCATCTGCTGCCGCTGCATCCCGGTCCCGGGCAACTGCCGGGGCCGGATGTGCTGTTACTTCTCGTGCTGTCCTGGACGATCATGCGTCCCGAGCTTGTACCGGTGCTGCTGGTGGCCGCGGTGTTCCTGGTCTGCGACCTGCTGATAATGCGGCCGCCCGGTCTTTGGACCGCGCTTACAGTACTTGGATGCGAGTTCCTCCGATCGCGGCGCATTTTGTTGCGCAATGCCTCCTTCCCGGTGGAATGGCTTTTGGTTACAGGCGTCGTGGCAGGCATGACCGTTGCGAATGCACTGATCCTGAGCCTTTTCGCTGTGCCGCAGCCCGCCTTCGGATTGACTGTGATAAGGATGCTCTTCACCATCGCGGTCTATCCGCTCGTGCTGGTTCTGGCGGGCCGTGCACTCGGCTTGAGCAAGCCGAAAGGGGAAAGCGAAAGCCTGGGAGCGCGCCGATGAGACGGTCGCCGAAGGAAACAGAAGTTGCTGCCGGGCTGGTGACCCGGCGCGGTGTCGTTCTGGGCGGTATCCAGCTGGGGTTCATGGGTGTTCTGGGCCTAAGGATGCGGCAAATGCAGGTGACCGAGGCCGACAGCTATCGGCTGCTGGCCGAAGAAAACCGCATCAATGTGCGACTGATCCCACCGTCTCGCGGAATAATCTATGACCGGCACGGGATAGCGATTGCCGAGAATGCGCAGAACTACCGCGTCGTCATCGTTCGCGAGGATGTTGAGGACGTGGACGAAGCCATTGCCAAGGTGCGCCGTCTGGTGAATATCGACGACCGCGAGCTTGAGCGCGCGCTGCGCGAGATGAGTCGCCGCAGCCCCTTTGTGCCGATCACGCTGGCCGACCAGCTGGCCTGGGAGGATGTGGCGGAACTGGCGATCAACGCTCCTGCATTGCCGGGGATCACGCCGGATGTAGGCCTGAGCCGGATCTACCCGCTGGGTCCAGATTTCGCCCATATCGTCGGCTACGTCGGCCCGGTCTCGGAACGCGACCTGGCGCAGTTGCAGAACCCCGATCCGCTCTTGCAGATCCCCGAGTTCCAGATCGGCAAGATCGGGGTCGAAACCAAACTTGAGGACCAGCTGCGCGGCAAGGCGGGCACCAAACGGATCGAGGTCAATGCAGGTGGCCGCGTGATGCGCGAGCTGAGCCGCGACGAGTTCACGGCGGGCCAGGATCTGCAACTGACTATCGACCACGGGCTTCAGAACTATGCCCAGGTGCGGCTCGCCAACGAGAGCGCCGGGGCGGTCGTGATCGACATCGAGAGCGGCGATCTCCTGGCGATGGCCTCGGCACCGTCCTTTGATCCGAACCTGTTCGTCAGGGGGATCTCGACCAAGGATTACAACGCGCTTCGTGACCACGAGTACCGGCCGTTGTTCAACAAGGCCGTGCAGGGGCTGTATCCGCCGGGATCGACTTTCAAGATGATGACAGGCCTCGCCGCGTTGCGGGCCGGCGTCATCGGTCCGCGCGAAACGGTCTACTGCCCCGGTTTCATGTCCTTCGGTGGTCGCCGTTTCCATTGCTGGAAGCGAGGCGGGCACGGCCATATGGATTTCAACAATGCGCTGATGCAGTCTTGTGACGTATATTTTTACGAGGCGGCAAACCGGGTCGGTGTCGACCGTCTGGCGGACCTATGCCACGAGTTCGGGCTGGGCGAACGGCATGATCTGCCGCTGTCGGCAATTCAGGAGGGCATCGTGCCCTCGACCAAGTGGAAGGCGCAAGTGCGTGGCGAACGCTGGAACCCGGGCGAGACGCTGAATACCGCGATCGGTCAGGGGGACGTGCTGGCCTCACCCCTGCAACTTGCGGTCATGACCGCGCGGATCGCAAGCGGGCGGGCCGTCGTGCCGCGCCTCATCAAGTCGATTGACGGAGTTGATACCCCTGTCGCCGAGGCGCCGCCACTGGCCGTCGATCCGGGGATACTCGCGATGGCTCAGAAGGGGATGTGGAACGTCTCGAACGGTAGCCGCGGCACGGCACGTCGGTCACGGATCGTGGCTGACGGGATCGAGATGGCGGGTAAGACCGGCACCAGTCAGGTGCGGAATATCACCGCTGCCGAGCGCGCGCGCGGCGTGACCAGGAACGACCAGTTGCCCTGGAATCGCCGCGACCACGGCCTGTTCGTGGCCTTCGCGCCATTCGACAAGCCGAAGTACGCGATTGCCACCATTGTCGAACATGGCGGCGGCGGGTCATCTGCGGCGGCACCGCCGGCGCGGGATATCCTTCTGTACGCGCTCTACGGAGATATTCCGCCACTGGAGGCGTATCCCTCCGAGCAACGCGAACGGATCAAGGCGATGCACGAGGAAATGGCTCTCCGACCCCGGCTGAAACCTGAAGCGAAGCCAAGCCGCGCATGACTTATCTGGTCAATCAGGTCCAGACGGTCCCGACGGGGCTTCGCAAGGTGCTCTATGTAAACTGGGCGCTTGTCCTGTTGCTTACCGCCGTGGCGAGCGTCGGGTTCCTGATGCTGACAAGCGTCGCCGGGGGTGATACCGGCCGATGGGCCGAACCGCAGATGAAGCGCTTTGTGGTCGGGATGATTTCGATGCTGATGATCGCGATGGTGCCAATCTGGTTCTGGCGCTCAATGTCCGGGATAGCTTATCTCGGTGCGCTGGGCCTCTTGGTGCTGGTCGAGGTGATGGGCGAGATCGGCATGGGGGCGCAACGCTGGATCGACCTTGGACCGTTGAGGCTGCAACCTTCGGAGCTGATGAAGATCACCCTGGTTATGGTCCTGGCCGCGTATTACGACTGGCTGCCGCTTGCCAAGGTTTCTCGGCCCCTTTGGGTGATCCCGCCGCTTCTGCTGACGCTTGTACCGACGGCGCTTGTGCTGAAGCAGCCTGACCTCGGAACGGCGATCCTGCTTATCGCGGGCGGCGGTATCGTGATGTTCTGCGCCGGGGTGTCGTGGTGGTATTTCATCGCGGTGATCGCCGCAGGGGTCGGCCTCGTCTATGCCGTCTTCACGTCGCGCGGAACGGACTGGCAGCTTATCAAGGACTACCAGTTCCGGCGGATCGACACCTTCCTCGATCCGTCGACCGACCCGCTCGGCGCGGGCTATCACATCACCCAGTCAAAGATCGCGCTGGGTTCGGGCGGCTGGGCCGGAAAAGGCTTCATGCAGGGTACGCAGTCGCGTCTGAACTTCCTGCCCGAGAAGCACACCGATTTCATCTTCACCACGCTGGCCGAGGAGTTCGGCTTCGTGGGTGGCGTCTCGCTACTCGCGCTATACGGCCTGATCATCTTCTTCTGCGTGGTTTCGGCAGTGCAGAACAAGGACCGCTTCGGCTCGCTCCTGACACTGGGGATCGCAGCGACACTGTTCCTTTTCTTTGCTGTCAACATGTCGATGGTCATGGGGTTGGCGCCGGTCGTCGGTGTGCCGTTGCCGCTGGTGAGCTATGGCGGCTCGGCCATGCTGGTGCTGCTGGCCGCTTTCGGGCTTGTTCAGTCCGCGCATGTTCACCGTGCGCGGAACCGATGACGCGGGTTCTGTTTTCCGCGCCCCGGACGGACTGGGAGGAATACCGCGAACCGTTGGGGAGGGCTCTCGACGATGTGGGCATCCCAGCCGAACTGGAATTCACACTTGAGCCGGAGAGGCCGGAGGGGATCGACTACATTGTATATTCGCCATCGTCGCAGCTTGAGGATTTCGCACCGTTCACCGGTGCGAAGCTGGTGCAGAACCTATGGGCCGGCGTTGAAGCAATCGTCGGCAATCCGACCCTGAAACAGCCGTTGGCGCGGATGGTGGACGAGGGGCTCACGCAAGGGATGGTCGAATGGTGCACGGGCCATGTCTTGCGCCATCATCTTGGAATGGATGCGCAGATCGGGCGCTCCGATGGCGTGTGGGTTCCGGTCGTGCCGCCGCTTGCACGGGATCGGACGGTCTGCGTGCTGGGCCTGGGAGCGCTTGGGTGCGCGGTATCCTCGGCACTGGCGGGCCTGAACTTCGATATCCGCGGATGGAGCCGGTCCAGTCGAGAGGTGTCGGGAGTGGCATGTTTCTCAGGCGAAACAGGGCTTGCGGAAGCGCTTGCCGGTGCGGAGATCGTCGTGTTGCTCCTACCCCTGACCGCGGCGACCGAGAACCTGATGAACGCCGAGCGTTTAGCAATGCTGCCTGACGGCGCGGTGGTCATCAATCCCGGCCGCGGTCCGCTGATTGACGATGAAGCGCTAGTGGCGGCGCTCGACGACGGGCGTCTGGCCCACGCGACGCTGGACGTGTTTCGCGAAGAACCCTTGCCACCCGAGCATGTCTTCTGGGCGCATCCCAAGGTGACCGTGACGCCGCATATCGCCTCGGCAACACGGGTGAAAAGCGCGGCGCGGGTCGTGGCGGAGAACATCCGGCGCGGTGAGGCGGGCGATCCGTTCCTGTTTCTGGTTGATCGCTCGCTGGGTTATTGAGTTTCGCCACGAGCCGATCCGCCGGGCTCCGCCCCGGAACCCGGCACATTTTGGACCAATTAAGAGACTATCTCAGCCGAGGAGGCTTTGAAGGGTCCATACCGGGCGGTTTCGCTGTCTTCGGCTGGGGCAGGTCGAAGCGCAGGCCGTGGCGCGCAAGCCGTGCAGCGATCGGGTCGCTCGCGCGGAAATGCGCGACGTCGAGCAAGCCGCCCTCGATGCCAGAGAAGACAAGAGCTTCCGAGATTGCCCGGGCCAACGCCGATTCGGCGCCCGGTTCGGTGTCGATGAAGGCGAGGAGGTGGCCTGGTACTCCGCCGGGATAGGTCACGCCCACAAGCCAGGCCATGCGGGCAAGGCCGGTAGCGCTGGCGAGTTTTGTGTCGATGCCCGCGACGAGGCGCTCGGGCAAGCCCGCGGGGGCGGAGATGATCTCGGGGCGTGCCTCGGTTTCCTGGGGGTTTGGCTGGAGCAGGTTGGCAAGCCATTCGAGCGCTTCCACGGGGACAAGAAACGAGGATGGGGCGACACCGAGATTGAGACCGAGACCGGTATCCTGGCCCGAGAGCATTGCTGCGATCGCGCGGCCGGCGAGTGCAACGTAGGGGGCGGGGCGCTCGGTGAAAGACGTGAGCCGTTCCTCGCGGTCGAACGCAAGGACGAACCGGCCGTCGCTGGTGTCGAAGAGCGCAGGTTTGATGGCGTCGCCCTGTGGCTCGCTCTCGAGAAGAAGAAAAAGTTCGGCATCCGCGATGCGCTCGAAAAAATCTAGACGCAAGCTGTCATCATCCGGCGCGTCCTCCATCGCGGCGTGCGCGCGATCCAGAGGGGTCATGCGAGGGCCTCGGCCACGCGGTAGCGAAGGACTGGAAGGAGCTCCGTCTCGAACCAGGGGTTCTTTTTCAGCCAGCCGGTATTGCGCCACGAAGGATGGGGCAGCGGCAAGACATCAGGCAGATGATCGCGCCATTCGGCAACGGTCGTGGTGACGCTTTTCGAGGCGCGTGGCAGGTGCCAGGATTGGGCGTAACCGCCGACAAGGAGTGTCAGGCTGAACTTGCCCAGCGCGTCGAGAACACGGGCGCGCCATGCCCTGGCGCAAATCCTCGGTGGTGGCAGGTCGCTGCCCTTGGCGTCGTAGCCGGGAAAGCAAAAGGCCATTGGAAGGATGGCGACACGTGAGGTGTCATAGAAGACGGCCTCGTCGATGCCCATCCAGTTGCGAAGGCGGTTGCCCGAGGGGTCGGTAAAGGGTTTGCCGCTCTCGTGAACTTGCAGGCCCGGAGCTTGTCCGGCGATGAGAACGCGGGCACCGGTACCGAACCATGTCACGGGCCGCGGCGCATGTGCCGTCGCCGTCGCGGCGAAGCGTTCGGTACAAAGGGTGCAGGCGGCGATTTCCTGCGTCAGCGCGTCGAGCTTGCTCATGGGCGCTGCTTGGCCTCAAGGCGCCGTGTTGTCCAGAGCATGTGCATGCGCCTTGCCCGGCGCGGTTGACATGCTTCCATATTTCTAGAATATTAGAAATATGGAAATGATACACGACTCATCGCTGCGGCTGGAAGAAGTCGCCTCGACTTTCGCCGCGCTCGGTTCCGAGCAGCGTTTGCATGTATTGCGCACTCTGGTCCGTGCCGGACCGGAAGGATTGGCGATCGGTGAGTTGGGCGCGCGCTCGGGCGTGATGGGTTCCACGCTGACGCATCATATGAAACTGCTCGCAGCCGCGGGGCTGGTAGACCAGGTCAGGGCCGGTCGGCGCATCATCTGCATTGCCGCCGCGTTCAAGCGTATGCAGGCAGTCTCCGAGTTCCTTCTGAGGGAATGCTGTGCTGATGCGCGCAGCGGGGAGAGGCACGATCATGGCTGATATCGGCTTCGGGATGAAAGGTCCGAACCTTGGCATCGACCGGGTCTGGGCCTTTGCGGTCGCCCTGCCGCTTTTCATAGCCCTTTTCGATTCCGGGCAGGCGGCCGAGACCGTTCGGTTCGCGCTGGGCGCTTTGGGGCATACCGGCGTCTTCATTGCGTTTGCCGTTTTGGCGGTGGGTTTTCTCAAGGCTTCCGGGTCCGAGGCGCTACTGGCAAAGGCATTCGAGGGACGCGAGGTGCGGATGATCGCGATGGCCGCGTTACTTGGCGGTCTCTCGCCTTTCTGCTCGTGCGAGGTTATCCCGTTCATCGCCGCGCTGTTGGCCGTTGGAGCGCCGCTTTCGGCGGTTATGGCGTTCTGGCTCGCCTCGCCATTGATGGATCCGGCGATGTTCCTGATCACGGCCGGGACACTTGGAACCGGATTCGCGGTTGCAAAGACGGTGGCCGCTGTTGGGCTGGGGCTGCTGGGCGGTGCAATTGTCTATCTCTTCAAGACCTCGCCGGTCTTTGTCGATCCTCTGAAGACGGCGCCGGTGAAGAGTTGCTGCGGCTGCGGACCCTCACAACCGTTCAAAGGCAAGCCGGTGCTGAAATTCTGGGGCGATGCCGTGCGGCGCGATGTGTTTCGCCGGACGGTCATCGAGAACGCATTGTTCCTCGGCAAATGGCTGTTCATTGCCTACATGTTCGAGGCCGTGATGCTGGCCTATGTGCCCGCCGAGATGGTGGCAGGTGTGCTGGGCGGCGAGGGATTGAGGCCAATCTTCCTTGGCGCGCTGGTCGGCGCCCCGGCCTATTTGAACGGCTATGCGGCAGTACCGCTTGTGGACGCGCTCCTGGCACAGGGTATGTCGCAGGGCGCGGCGATGTCCTTCGTGCTTGCGGGCGGGGTGAGCTGCATTCCGGCCGCGATTGCCGTCTGGGCGCTGGTCAAGCCGCGGGTCTTTGCGGCCTATATCGGCATCGCAATGCTGGGTGCGCTGCTGGCCGGGCTGATCTGGGGAGCGGTGACCTAAGCGCAGGCTGTGGAGGTGAGCCGATTGGCCATTATTTGCCGGGTTTCGCCGCATGACTGCGCCATGGCTCGCTGACACGCCGATTTTCGCTCTTTTGGCCACAGAATTGCTATGGTTCTGACGGATATGTTCGTGCATCAGCGGTGCATAGCGGGCATAAAGGACACAAGTTGACAGGGGCAGAGCAGGCCATCCTCGCATGATTGAATTCCGGGGAGTGAGTAAGTCCTTCTGGACGGGACAGAAGCGAAAGGTCATCCTTGATCGCGCCTCTTTCCGCGTGGAACCGGGCAATTCATTGGGGATCCTTGCACCGAACGGGACCGGCAAAACGACGCTTATCAACATGATGTCGGGTCTAGAAAAGCCGGACGAAGGCGAGATCACCCGAACCTCGCGGGTCTCGTTTCCCCTGGGCTACATGGGGGGCATGGTCGGCAAGCTGACGGCGGTCGAGAATTGCCGGTTCATCGCACGGATCTACGACAAGGACCCGGATTACCTGGAAGCCTTCTGCCGCTGGGTTTGCAATCTCGAAGAATATTTCGATATGCCCGTCGGCACATATAGTGCCGGCATGCAGGCGCGTTTCAGTTTCGCGCTGCTTCTGGCTCTGGATTTCGATTTCTATCTGATCGACGAAGGGATGCCATCGACGACGGATGTAGATTTCAACCGCAAGGCAGGGCATATACTTTTCGACCGGCTCAAGACGGCCACCGTTGTCATCGTGTCGCATCAGCCGGCTACGCTGGAGAAGTTTTGCAAATCCGCGGCGGTCCTGCGACACGGCCAGTTGCACATGTTCGATTCGTTGGAAGAAGCGAAAGCCCTTTATGACTATGAAGCCCAAAGCGCCTAAGTTCCGAATCCGCCGGTCTCCGTCGCAAAACGCACCCGGCAGCGCTGATGCGCAATCCACCGAACCGGCGCCGCAAGCGTCGCCGCATGGTGACGGTGCGCCTTTGACGTTGGACACGCCGGCGCAAGACGGCTTCGGCGACAAGGCCTATCCCGGATCATCCAAGGCTGTGACTGACGCCGCCAATGCCGGAACAATCGCAGAAATTCAACGTGAAGGACTGACCGGGCGCCAGTTGCGAATGGCACGTCGCCTGGCGCAGAAGCAGGGATTGAATCCAAGCTCGGATTTCGATGCCGTAAGGCTTTTGCGCGAGCGTGGGATAGATCCTTTCGATCGCTCCAACATGATCGAGCTTGTCCACAACAAGGAAGGTGCAAGCCCGGCGCAACCGAATGTTACGGCTGGGGGCAAGGGTGCCGCCATCGCGGCAGCCGCGTCGAAGCTGGATCAGCAGTCCGGCCAGAAGGTTAATCTTCCGCAGAAAGTGCCCGAGAAGCCCAAGAACCTTCCGGGCGAGCACATTCCGCAATCCGGACCTCTGGGACTTCATGAAGTCGAGCGCATTCAACGCGACATCGTGCGTCGCCGCCGGCGTAACCTCGTGCTCCTGGGTGCTAGGCTGGTTGCGTTCATCATTTTGCCAACCCTGGTTTGTGCGTACTATTTCGCCTTCGTTGCCACCCAGAGCTATGCCACCAATTCAGAGTTCATCGTGCAGCAGGCCGAACCTTCTGGCGCAAGCGGCGGTTTGCTGGGCGGTACGGCAATGGCAACCAGCCAGGACTCGATCCTGGTGCAGGACTTCCTGACCTCGCGAGGCGCCATGCAGCGGCTGGACGAGGAACATGGCTACCGCGCGCATTTCAGCGATCCGTCAGTCGACAGCCTGCAACGGATTGCGGAGGGTGCTTCGAACGAGGCGCTTTTTTCGCACTACAGCAAACACGTTAAGGTCGGCTACGACCCGACCGAGGGCGTGCTGCGCATGGAGGTTTCGGCGCTTACGCCAGAGAAAAGCCGCATCTTTTCCGAGGCCTTGATCGGGTATGCGGAAGAGCGTGTCGATGCCATTACCGAGCGCAAACGTAACGACCAGATGAAGGGCGCAACCGAGACCTTTGAGGAGGCCGAGGCCAAGATGGTCGATGCTCAACAGAAGGTTCTCGACCTCCAGGAACAGATGGGCGTCCTGGACCCGAAGTCCGAGACCGCCGGCCTGATGTCTCAGATCAACTCGCTCGAAGTGCAGTTGACCGAGAAGCGCTTGCTGTTGAGCCAGCTCCTGGACAACGACCAGCCGAACCAGGCACGCGTGGCGGGTGCAGAAGGAGACATCGAGCGGCTTCAAGAATTGATCGCGGACCTGCGCGCCCAGATGACGAACGAAGGACAAAGTGACACCTCGCTTGCGTCCGTGACTGCGCGGCTGAGGATGGCCGAGGTCGATCTCGAGACGCGCACGATGGTGATGCAGGAATCGCTGCAACAACTTGAGGCGGCAAGGATCGAAGCCAACCGACAGGTGCGTTTTCTTTCGGTCGGTGTCACGCCTGTTCCGCCGGATGAACCAACCTACCCGAAAGTGTTTGAAAACAGCCTGATCGCCTTTTTCGTTTTCGGCGCGATCTACCTCCTGATTTCGGTCACGGTGGCGATCCTTAGGGAGCAGGTTTCCTCGTAGGGATTTTTGAATGGCGGGGCTTGCACGGCTGCGTTCGCTTGCGTAAGAAACGCCAGCCTGATGGGGTGTAGCCAAGTGGTAAGGCAGCGGTTTTTGGTACCGTGTATCGTAGGTTCGAATCCTACCACCCCAGCCAGCACGCCTAAGTTATTGATATAAATGCATAATTTGGGGAAATGCCCGCTGTTTCCCGACGCGTTTCGCGGCACATGAATACCTCAGACGCCACATTCGCCGGGTTTATGGCCAACTTCCCGATAAGTCTGGAATCGCCGTTTCCGCGCTAGCAGTTTGGCCGGGTACGATGGCACATGCAGCGCCGCACCTGGAGCATCGACCAGGAAGGTCGTGGGCTGGTTCCCGCAGACGTCTCAAGCCGTCGCGAGAATGGAAGTTCTTTCGGGTGCTGGATTACAATGTGGCGAAGGTTTCGCGCTGCTCTGACCAGATCGGAGAGAACGCATGCCGCTTCAGCCACTCGGAGTTCAGGCCAACCGGGTGTCGCCCCTCGCGTATTGAGCGCACGATGTCAGGTGCCAGGAAAGCCAACTCGATCACTTGCTGAACGCGCCGTTTTGACACGCCTTCGCGTTCCGCGATCTCTCCGAAAGTCTGGCCAGATCGAACAAGGTCGAAGTAGCGATGCGCATTGCCGATGTTGTGGAGGAGCGTTGTATCGACGTCAGTTGCCTGATCGCCGATGATCAGTTTGGTTTCCACGCCGCGCTTGCGATGTCGAAACGGCGCTGTGAATGATAACAACTCGTCCACGATGCGCGCGGGGTCCACATCAAGGTGTTCGGCAATGGCATTACCAGAGAGGGAGACCCGGATGTCGCCGGGTGCGATGTCGATGCGCGCAACGAGGTTCAGGCAGAGACGGCTTGCCTCCGTGGTTGTCTCAGGGCCTGCACCAGTCAATTGAAGCAACCTGTCGCCTGCAGCGGCGGCTTCATCGACTGACGCGTCATGCAGAAGGCCCGCACGGACATCTGGCCGGTTAAGGTGTTGCCGTACGAGATCGACAACTCCGCCTTCCAACTCGGGCGCCGGCAACCGCCAGCCAGAGGGATCCCGCGATGCCGATCCGCGAACCAGGCGATGGGACACGTAGTAGCGAAGCTTGCGCCCCTTCGCCGTCTTCGAGTGACTTGGGGTCAGGCGATCTTCCGTTTGATCGAAGAGCTTTCCGGCCAGGAGTGATGTCGATGTTCTGGCGCCGGTTCGATTGCGCTTCGTGAACGTTCGACCCTTGGCAGCATCCAATCGGAGCTGTTCCTGGATGCTGTCCCAGACTGCCGGCTCGATCAGGGGCTCATGCTGGCCGGGATATACCTTCGCATGATGCCGGATTCGACCGGCATAGACAGGGTTGGTCAGGGTGTAGTGGATGTGCCCGTAGCTGAAGGCGGCTCCGCCCTTCACCCGGCCCGAGACCAGGGTCCTGACGGGGGTCCTGAGGCCGCGGGCATCAACGGCTTCTTTGACCATTCGAACGTTCCGGTGCTCTCGGTAGAGGTCATAGATTGTGCGGATGACCGCAGCGTCCGGCTCCGCGATCCTGAGTGAGCGTCCATCCGCAGCATAGCCCAGCGGTACTGTGGCCCCCATCCAGAGGCCCTTCTTCTTGGAGGCCGCGATCTTGTCACGGATGCGCTCCGCCGTGACCTCACGCTCAAACTGCGCGAAGGACAGGAGCATGTTCAGTGTCAGCCTTCCCATGCTGGTGGCGGTATTGAAGGACTGGGTGACCGACACGAAGGATGT
>JAJDOD010000030.1 GCA_022340315.1 Silicimonas sp.
CGGACGATGGCGGGCAGCGACCAATGGGTTAGCGCGGTGCCGTTGGGCACGGCAATGGTCAGGGTCGCCTCGCCGATCGACACGATCACGTCGCGCAACTGCGCCTCGCGCGTCGCGCGCCAGAGGCCCTCGGATTCGAGCCGCTGATATTCGGCCAGAACTGTCACGCCCCTGCTGCTCTCCCGCCCGTTTCGCAGACATTAGCCAATGCCTTGCAGGCCGGAAAGGGGGTCGGACAGGGCGGCGGGCTTGCCCCCGACGCGCCGAGAGGCTCAGATCACGCCCATGATCATCTCGCCCGGCCGCGGCTATGTCTTCGTCCACATCCCCAAAACCGGGGGCACCTCGCTTGCCCACGCGCTCGAGGCGCGCGCCCGCGCAGACGACATCCTGATCGGCGACACGCCCAAGGCAAGACGCCGCGCGCAACGGGTCAAGCGGCTCGCCGCACCAGGCCGCCTCTGGAAGCATTCCAAGCTGGCGGACATCGACACGATGCCCGACCTTCCCGACCCGGCCTTTGTCTTCACCCTCGTGCGCAACCCGTGGGACCGCGTGGCCAGCCTCTATCACTGGGCAAGGGTGCAAAGCTTCGACCACCCGCTGATCCGCCGCGCACAGGCGCAATCGTTCGACGCCTTCCTGTCCGACCCGTTCATCCGCGAGAGCCTTGCCCGCGACACCGCCGCGTCCTATGTGACCGACCGCGCCGGCCGGCTTCGCTGCAACGCCTTCATCCGCCTCGAACACCTCGCAACCGACCTGGAACCGCTCGAGACACATCTCGGCTTCAAACTCGAACTGCCACACATCAATGCCACACCTCACCCCGGCGCCGCCGAACTCTACACCGCCGAAACCCAAGCCCTTGTCGCGCGCCTCTTCGCCGACGACATCCGCCGCTTCGACTACGCCTTTCCGGCCTGATCTTGCGTCCCCGCCCGCAGAGTCCTAAGCCAGTAGTCAGTGCAGGAGCGAAGAACCGATGTCCGACGATCCCAAAACACTCGTCTCGACCACCTGGCTGGCCGACCACCTGTCGAGCCCCGATCTGCGCGTGATCGACGCGTCCTGGTACATGCCCGCCATGAACCGCGATGCCCGCGCCGAATACGAAAAGGCCCATATCCCCGGCGCCAGGTTCTTCGATATCGACGAGATCAGCGACACCCGGTCCGAGCTTCCCCACATGGTGCCTCCGGTCGAGAAATTCATGAGCCGGATGCGTGCGATGGGCATCGGCGACGGCCACCAGGTCGTCGTCTATGACGGCGCCGGCCTGTTCTCGGCCGCGCGGGTCTGGTGGCTGTTCCGGCTGATGGGCAAGACGGACATCGCCGTGCTCGACGGCGGCTTCCCGAAATGGCTCGCCGAAGGGCGCGAGACCGAGGATATGCCACCGGTCATGCGCGACCGCCACATCACCGTCTCGCTGCAAAACCAGATGGTGAAGGACGTCACGCAGGTCGCCGCGGCATCGAAGCTGAAAGACCACGAGATCGTCGATGCCCGCGACGCGCCCCGGTTCCGGGGCGAGGCGCCCGAACCGCGCGAGGGCCTCCGTTCGGGCCATATCCCCGGTTCGAAGAACGTGCCTTACAAGAGCCTGCTCAATGACGACGGGACCCTGCGCCCTGTCCCGGAACTCCGCCGGATCTTCGAGGATGCGGGCGTCGACCTCGACAAACCCGCCATAACGTCCTGCGGCTCGGGCGTGACCGCCGCCATTCTCAGCCTCGCTCTGGAGCGGATGGGCCACCGCCGTCACGCGGTCTACGACGGGTCCTGGACCGAATGGGGCCAGTTCGACTGGCTCAAGGTGGAAACCGGATGACCCTGCAGAGGGCAGGCACAAAGGTCGCCTATACGATCACCTATCTCGAGATGGACGCACGGCCCGAGATCGACTGGCCGCATCTCCCCGTCGGCTCGTCCGCCGCCCTTCTCAAGGCTTCGGAACCGCCCGTCTGGTACCTGCTTTCGCTCTACGACGCCGTTGGCCGCGACTATGCCTGGGAGGACATGCACGCCCGTCCGGCAAGCGAGGTTGCCGACCAGCTTGCCCGGTCCACGCTCTACACGCTGATCGACCACGGCTGGCCGCACGGCTTCTTCCTGCTCTCCGACCCGGACAGCGACGGCGTGACCGAGCTCTACTACTTCGGTCTCGTGTCCGAAGCGGTCGGTTCAGGCCTCGGCTCGTGGCTTCTGAAAACCGCCATCCTGACCGCCTGGGATATGCCCGGCACGCGCAAGCTCATTGTCGATACCTGCACGCTCGACCACCCCCGCGCCCTTGCGCTTTACCAGAAAAACGGCTTTCACCCCGTCAGGCGCGAGGAGAAGACCCGAATCCTCACCCGCGACCGCGACCTGACCCGTATCCCGTCCTGAGGGGACCGACATGCTGACCAACCTGACCCCGCAACCCGCCGACAAGATCCTGGCACTCATGCAGATGTTCCGCGAGGACCCGCGCGAGAACAAGATCGACCTCGGCGTGGGCGTCTACAAGAACGCCGAGGGCGTCACGCCGGTCATGCGCGCGGTGAAGACGGCCGAGAGGCAGCTTGTCGATAGCCAGACCACCAAGGCCTATACCTCGCTCGCGGGCGATCCGGCGTTTGCCAAGGCCATGCAAAGCCTGGTCTTCGGAGACACGGCGCCCACCGACCGCCTCGCTGCCGTGGCAACGCCGGGCGGTACCGGCGCGATCCGGCAGGGGCTGGAACTGATGCGCTATGCCGACAAGGCGGCGACGATCTGGCTCTCGGCGCCGACCTGGCCGAACCATCCGTCGATCGTCAGGTATCTCGGCATCCCGATGCGCGAATACCGCTACCTCGCCGCCGAACGCCCGGTCGTCGATTTCGACGGCATGATGGCCGACCTGGCGCAGGCAAGGACGGGCGACCTGGTCCTGCTGCACGGTTGCTGCCACAACCCGACCGGCGCGAACCTGACGCAACAGCAATGGGGGCAGGTGGCCGACTTGCTGGAAAAGACCGGCGCGGTCCCCTTCGTCGATATCGCTTACCAGGGCTTCGGCGACGGGCTGGAGGAGGACGCCTACGGTCCGCGCCTCCTTGCCGGCCGGATGCCCGAGATGATCGTCGCGGCAAGCTGCTCGAAGAACTTCGGCGTCTACCGCGAGCGTACCGGCCTCCTGATGGCGCTCGCCCCGGATGCGAAAACCAAAGGCGAGGTGCAGGCCACGCTCAACTTCCTCAACCGTCAGAACTACTCGTTCCCGCCCGACCACGGCGCGCGCGTTGTGCAGATGATCCTCGACGACCCGGCCCTGCGAGCGGACTGGCAGGCGGAACTGGAAGACGTGCGCACAGGAATGCTGGGCCTGCGCGAACAACTCGCCGCCGAGCTTCGCCAGCGTACCAACTCGGACCGGTTCGATTTCATCGCCGAGCATCGCGGCATGTTCTCGCGCCTCGGGATCAGCGCCGAGAAGGTGGCGCGTCTGCGCGAAGAGCACGGCATCTACATGATCGGTGACAGCCGCATGAACATCGCGGGACTGAACAGCGCCACTGTGCCGATCCTGGCCGAGGCCATCGTCGCGGTGATGAACGAGTAGGGACGGGGCTCCGCCCCGGCTCCTTCGGAGCCTCCCCGGGATATTGTCGCCAGAGAGAAGGCGGCAATTTGAATCAAATTGTTCTTCATCTCTTCGCAAATACGCCGGGGAGTTTGAGGGGTGGAACCCCTCATCGCCGTAAGATTTAAGGGCCGTTAACCTTGGTTACCGCACGCCGTGATGTTCGCCGCCCGTTCCCGCGATGCCGACCCATCCACCGACGTGATACCGACGTAATACCGACGTGATACCGACGTTGCGTTTTTCGCTTCGGGCACCGCATTTTCAGGCGTTTACGATAGTTGCGGTTGCCTGCAACACCGACGAGCAAACGCTGCGTTTACCCGTTCTCGCGCAACACCGCGCCTGCAAGGTAGAGCGAGCCGCAGATCAGCACCCGCGAGGCGGGATCCCGCGCCACGATGTCGGACAATGCCTCTCCGACCGAGGCCGCCACGACCGCGTCCAGCCCCACCGCGCGCGCTGCTTCGGCGGTCGCCTCGGCGGGCAGCGTCGCGGTCTCGCCGGGAATGGCGACGGCGTGCAAGTCGCTGATTACGCTGGCCAATGGCCGCAGATATCCTTCGACATCCTTGGTCGAAAGCATGCCGCAGATCGCATGCGTCGGCCGTTCGGGCATCTCGGCCAGCGTTTCGGCCAGCGCCGCACCCGCCGCCGGGTTGTGCCCGCCGTCGAGCCAAAGCTCGGCCTCCGGTGCCGCCTCGACCAGCGGGCCGGTCTTCAGTCGCTGCATCCGCGCCGGCCAGTAGGCACGCGTCACGGCTGCCTCGCAGGCAGCCTCATCGAAACCGAGGTGGCGAAGCGCGGCGATTGCCATGCCGGCATTGCCGAACTGATGCGGTCCCCGCAGGTTCGGGGCGGGCAGATCGAGCAGGCCGTTTTCATCCTGATAGATCAAACGCTTGCGCTCCTCCCAGACATGCCAGTGCTGGCCGTGCGCGATGATTGGCGCGCCGAATTTCGCGGCCTCCTCCTCGATCACTTCCAGCGCCTCGTCATGCTGCGGCCCCACGACCACCGGCACGCCGCGCTTGATGATCCCGGCTTTCTGGTAGGCGATCTCGCCCACCGTTTCGCCGAGAAATTGCTGATGATCCAGGTCGATCTGCGTGATGATCGTCAGCCTTGGATCGTCGATCACGTTGGTCGCATCGTGCCGCCCACCAAGCCCGACTTCGAGGAGCGTCCAATCGGCGGTCGTGCGCGCGAAAGCGAGGAAGGCGGCTACGGTGGTGATCTCGAAATAGGTGATCGTCTCGCCGCCATTGGCCACGTAGACCTCGTCGAGAATGGCCGTCAGATCTTCCTCCGAGATCAGTTTGCCCGCCACCCGGATGCGTTCGTGAAACCGCGCGAGGTGCGGCGAGGTGTAGGCGTGAACCGTCTGGCCGGCCGCTTCGAGCCCGGCGCGGACCATGGCCTGGGTCGAGCCCTTGCCATTGGTTCCCGCGACGTGGATGACGGGAGGCAGCGCCAGGTGCGGATCGCCGACCGAAGCGAGGCAGCGCCCCATACGATCGAGCGTCAGGTCGATGACCTTTGGATGTAGCCGCTGCATCCGTTCCAGTACGGCGTCGGAGGAGGAAAAGCTTACCATTTCAGAGCCGTATCAGGTCTTTTCGGCGGTGGCCGGGGCTTGCTCTGCCTCTTTCGCGGCGTCTGAGGTTTCGGGAGCGGGCAGTTCGCCTCTCACCGCTGGCGGGAGGCCGGTCAACATCCTCACGATGGTGACGAGTTCCTCTTTCATGTCGCGGCGGTGGGTCACCCGGTCGAGCATTCCGTGGTCCAGGAGATACTCGGCGCGTTGGAATCCTTCGGGCAGCTTTTCGCGGATGGTCTGCTCGATCACGCGCGGGCCGGCGAAACAGATCAGGGCGTTCGGTTCGGCGATATGGACATCGCCAAGCATGGCGTAGCTGGCGGTGACCCCGCCGGTGGTCGGGTGAGTCAGGACGACGATATAGGGCAGTCCCGCATCGCGAACCATCTCGACGGCCACAGTCGTGCGCGGCATCTGCATGAGCGAGAGAATTCCCTCCTGCATCCTCGCGCCTCCGGCGGCGGAGAACAGGATCAACGGCCGCTTGCGCTCGACCGCGCGCTCGGCGGCGGCGATGATGGCGTTGCCCACGTACATGCCCATTGAACCGGCCATGAACGAAAAATCCTGGCAGGCGGCGACAATGGGCGTCCGCCCGATTTCGCCCTCGGCCACCAGCATCGCCTCTTTCTCGCTGGTCTCGCGCTGCGCTGCCTTCAGCCGGTCCGGGTAGCGTTTCTGGTCGCGGAAATGCAGCGGGTCGGCGACGGGCTGCGGTACGGGCACTTCGGTGAAAATTCCATTGTCGAAGAGGGCCATCAGCCTGTCGCGGGCAGTCAGCGGCATGTGATGGTCGCAGTTCGAACAGACCGCGAGGTTCTCGGTCAGTTCCCGGTGGAACAGCATCGTGCCGCATTCGGGGCACTTGGTCCAAAGGTTGTCCGGAACCTCCCGCCGCGAGAAGAGCGAGTTGATTTTCGGACGGACGTAGTTGGAAATCCAGTTCATGCGCGGAAAGCACCCGATTTGACCCAATCACCAGTTAAACGCTGGGTTTGGGGAATGCAATCGGAGGTACCGGTATTGCCGACGCGAACCCTGCCCCTTGCCCCCGCCCGCGGGCTTCAATAAGCCTCGTTTGCGTGTCCTGCGGGGAGGTTCCGAAATGCTCAAGAAAAAATTCGACAAATCCAGATTGCCAAGCCGTCATGTGACCGAAGGCCCGGCCCGCGCGCCGCACCGGTCCTATTATTACGCGATGGGGATCAGCGAGGACGAGATCGCGCAGCCCTTCATCGGTGTCGCCACCTGCTGGAACGAGGCCGCGCCGTGCAATATCGCGCTCAACCGTCAGGCGCAGGCGGTGAAGATGGGTGTCAAGGAGGGCTTCGGTACGCCGCGCGAGTTCACCACGATCACCGTCACCGATGGTATCGCGATGGGGCACGAGGGGATGCGCTCGTCGCTGGCCAGCCGCGAGGCGATTGCCGATACCGTCGAGTTGACCATGCGCGGGCATTGCTATGACGCCATCGTAGGTCTTGCTGGTTGCGACAAGTCGCTTCCGGGGATGATGATGGCGATGGTGCGGTTGAACGTGCCGAGCGTCTTCATCTATGGCGGGTCGATCATGCCAGGCCGGTTCGAGGGCCGTGACGTGACCGTGCAGGACGTGTTCGAGGCAGTCGGACGCCACCAGGCGGGTCAGAACTCGGACGAGGAGTTGCGTGCGCTGGAGAAGGTCGCCTGTCCTTCTGCCGGGGCTTGTGGCGGCCAGTTCACAGCCAACACGATGGCGTGCGTCTCGGAAGCAATCGGGCTTGCACTTCTGAACAGCTCGGGCGCGCCGGCGCCCTACGAGAGCCGCGATGCCTATGCCACCGCATCCGGTCTTGCGGTGATGGACCTGCTTGAGCGGAACATTCGCGCGCGTGACGTCGTGACCCGCAAGAGCCTCGAGAACGCCGCGCGGGTCGTCGCATGCACCGGCGGTTCGACCAATGCGGGGCTGCATCTGCCTGCCATCGCGCACGAGGCGGGGATCGACTTCGACCTTGACGATGTCTGCGAGATTTTCCGGGATACGCCGTATTTCGTCGATCTGAAGCCGGGCGGAAAATACGTGGCCAAGGACCTTTACGAGGTGGGTGGCGTTCCGGTCGTGATGAAGGAACTGCGCAAGGCGGGTCTGATCCACGAGGACTGCATGACCGCCAGTGGCCAGACGATGGGCGAGGCGCTGGACAAGATCGAGGGCGAGGCGGACGGTCGGGTTATTTACCCGATCGAAACGCCGATCACGAAGACTGGCGGCGTAGTCGGGCTGAAGGGCAATCTCGCCCCGGAAGGTGCGATCGTGAAGGTCGCGGGGATGAGTGCCGAGGAGCAGGTCTTTTCCGGACCGGCGCGCGTGTTCGAGTGCGAAGAAGACGCGTTCGAGGCGGTCAAGGCGCGGACCTACAAGGAAGGCGAAGTGATCGTCATCCGCAACGAAGGCCCGGCCTCGGGTCCGGGGATGCGCGAGATGCTGGCGACGACCGCCGCGCTTTCGGGCCAGGGAATGGGCAAGAAGGTCGCGTTGATCACCGATGGACGGTTTTCGGGCGCGACGCGGGGGTTCTGTGTGGGCCATGTCGGCCCAGAAAGCGCGCGCGGCGGGCCAATCGGCAAGCTGCGGGATGGCGACATGATCACCATTGACGCGATCAAGGGCGAGATCAGCGTGGATTTGTCCGACGAGGAACTGACCGCACGCGAATATGTGCCGCGCGAGACGATCTACAGTTCGGGCGCGCTTTGGAAATACGCGCAACTGGTCGGCTCGACCCGGTTGGGCGCGGTAACCCATCCGGGTGCGAAAGAAGAGAAGCATGTTTATTCTGACCTTTAGGCCGTTCGCTGCGGCGCTGGGGCTTGTTGTCTTGGCGGGTTGTGCGGGCGGTCCTGGTGTCACCAGGTCTGCGCCACAGCGGATCGCATTGCCCGACGGACTTGTTGTTGCGGGGGCCGAGGGTTGGTGCATCGACACGTCGACCTCGCGGGCTGGCGGAAACACCTCGGTTGTCGTGTTGGGAAGCTGTGCCTCGATCTCAGGCGACGCGCAGCGCTCGAAGCCGGATGTTTCAGGAGTGGTGATGGTCTCGGTCGAAGCCGAGGCCGGTGCGCTGCCCAATGGCGCGACGTTGCAGAAGTTCTTCGCCACCGAAGCCGGGCGTTCGGCGCTGGCGCAGAATGGCCGTGCCGAAAGCGTGCGTGTCATTGAAAGCCGCATGGTGGATGGGCAGGTCTATCTCCGTTGCTCGGACGAAAGTATCGGTGCCGCCGCAGCGCCGGAGACCTGGCGTGCGATATTCGGGTTGGACGGACGTTTCGTTTCCATCTCGCTTTACGGACCGGCCGATGAGCCGATTGATTCGGAGAAGGGCTTCGACGCGCTGGTGGAACAGGTCAGGAAACTGCGCGCGGCCAACCGGGCCTGAGACCGGGATACTCGCATCTTGCCGCAAGTCGGGCGTTGCCTGAAGTCCGCGCGCGTGCGTATTATCCCGCCTACAAGAAAACGAGCGGAAACCTTGTTCGGGCTGCTAGACAAAGGGACCCTTCGGCGCTGGGATCGGGCTGTGCGTTCGGTCGAAACGCTCGATGCCGTGCAACTGAAGGCGTTGCGCCAGCGCGCGCGTTCTCTGGGCCGTCGTGTCGACCAGGTGCTTCACGTTGCCGAGGGCAGACTGGCACTGCCGCTGGCAGGGCAGGCCGCTATCCGCCGCCCCATGCATTCCGACTGGGCCTGGCGGCCGGAGCTGTGGTCCGGGCCGGTCAGGCCGATGGGCCTGGCGATGGTCGAAAACAAGACCCCGGTCGGCAGCGAGGCGAAGCTGTTCCACGATTGTGGGCTGAGCGAATTGTCATTCCGGCAACTGCGCAACACGCGCAGGGAAGACATCGCGGCATTCGGAATACGGCTCGATGTTTTCCGGTTCGACGGATCGTTCCTGAGCCTCGTTCTCGATCTTCCCGTCGAATCGATCGAGGGGCTGACAAGGCGGCATGTCCTGCGGTTGGAGTTGCGCGTTGAAACCGAGAAGCCATTGGAGATCTTCGGCCGCATCAATGTGCAGCACGGTCCCAATGTCGAGCAATTGGTGCGCGAGTTCGAGGGCTCGAACGGAGAGATGTCGATCGAGTTCGACATGGCCGCGACCCGGGTGAACGAGGCGCGGATCGAGCGTGCGTGGCTCGATGTGATTTTCGAGAGCCCCGAGATGAACGCGATCACGCTTCGCGATCTGACGCTGTCCCGGCGGCCGCGGGCGGAGTTCTAGGGGTGGTCGCATGGCAGAGATGACACTCACGCGGATGCGCCTTGCGGAAGGCGTATGGGAAGGGCTTCTTTCCACGCGGGAAAAAGTGGCGCCGAAGCTGCAGTTGCGTCACCGGGACGACCTCCTCGGCGAACCGGAAACAGTCGAGACCCAGGCAGCACCCGGTGAACCGGGTCGTTGGCTGGTGCGTTTCCGCCTGCCGGTCGAGCGGCTGTCGGACGGTGTCCAGACCTTCGTGATCGAGGACGCGTCAACCGGTGACGCTCTGGCCCACGAGACAATCTTTGCCGGCGAGATCGTGGATGACGACATACGCGCCGAGGTCTCGCTTCTCAGGGCTGAGCTGGACTTGCTGAAACGGGCCTTCCGACGTCACTGTTCGGAAGACTGACCCGGCGGTTCAGCCCTTGCTTTCATCCAGGACGTAGCGCTTGTCGCAATAGCCGCATTCGACCCAGCCCGTCTTGTCGTCGATCGACAGCCAGACGCGCGGGTGACCGAGCGCCCCTTCGCCGCCGTCGCAGGCGATGCGGTGGGACGTCACGGTTTCGGTCTCGGGCGGCGGAATCTTGGCCGTGTCGGGCATGTCGGTCAGAACCTCTTGGTTTCGGCGTCACTCTAGCGGCAGAGCACGCGCAGGGAAAGCAGCGTTACGCAGGTTGCAACATCCGGCCGAGGCCGCGTCCGCCGAGGATGTGCAGGTGAAAATGCGGCACTTCCTGCACGCCGTGTTCGCCTGCGTTCGAGATAATTCGATAGCCGTCTCCTGCATCCGGCGTCACGCCGAGCTCAGCGCAGATCGAGCCGAAGGTTCGCCAGAAATCGACGATTTCCGCCTCGCTCGCCTCGGCGGCGAAATGGTCGGCTGTCACGTATCGCCCTTTCGGAATGACAAGCACATGATGCGGTGCTTGCGGCTGGATATCCGCAAAGGCCAGGGTGTGCTCGGTTTCCTTCACAGTGTTGTTCGGGATCTCGCCTCGCAGGATTCGGGCAAAGATGTTCTGGTCGTCATAGGCGTAGGGCACGTGTAGCTCCTCAGTCGACAAAGAGGTGTTCGGTCTCGGCGATCTCGCTCGCCTTGTTTGCGTCGATTCCGAGAAATTTCGCAAGCGGCCCGGTGTTCTCCGACGACTCGGCCCGTTCGCGGATACGATAGAACTCGGGAAAGTTCTGGTCGCGGATCAGTTCGCTTTCGCGGAATACGTCATTGCGGATCGTAGGCAGAAGCGTTCGGAAGGTTTCGGGCGAGGTGTGCTCTCCCGCCAGCCCGACGCGCTTTGCGTGGCCTTCGAGATAGGCGTCGGAGTAGTTGCATTCGATTTCGAGCAGGCGCGTTTCGCTCCGGTCCGAGTAGAAGTCCCGGAACAATTCGAGGTTCGACGGATCGAGGCAGACCAGCATCTGATCGGTTTCGTAATAGTCGAACAGCATTCGCATCATCGCGCGGCGGTGGCGTGTCCGCTTGGCCAATGTCGCCTGGATGCCGCCAAGGTCGGGCAGGGGGGTCTCTTCCTCGTCGAACAGGTACTCGATCGTCGGCAGATTGGACACCGAGCCAATCCGGTGCAGAAGCCGCTTCGCAACATGCCATTTCTTGCAGGTGACGATAAGCAGCGACCGCTCGCGGCCGAGGGTCGAGTCCTTTTCCCAGAACCGCGGCGCGAAGCGTTCCCCGATCCGCCCGCGTCCGGTGAGGAAACTGAACAGCCTCGGTCCCTCGTTCGAGGTGCGGAACGTGACGCCGGTCTGCGAATAGAGTTGACCAAGCTTGGCTTTCAGGTCGGCGGCCTCGGCACTGATCTTGCGCGCGAAGAGGTAATCCTGGGCGAGGAGCAAGTCGTAGTGGTCGTTGTAGAAAGTCACCGGCATCCCGTAGTCGGTGAACATCAGAAAGGTGAGGGTACGACAGTCTATCTCGGTTTCGGGGACGAGGTGGTGGACGAGCGTTTGAAAGAACGTCTCGTCAGGTATCCAGGTCGTTCGGAAAAAGCGGACGATCTCGGGCCGCGACACGATCAGGTCCAGCAGAGCCTCGACTGTCCGGCGCCGCAAGCACCACCACTGGCTGCCGATCATCACCTGGATGCCTTTAGGTGGCTGCCGCGTGATCCCGAACCGCTGCTGCAACTTGAACGAGGCATAGAAGCGTTTTGCCTGAGTGCGCTCGTTGAACCAGTGGCGATAGATCAGGCGTTCTTCCCTGAAGCCCGTCTTGATCCAGTCGCTCTCGAAGAAGTCGTGGCACTCGATGAAGTCGGCGTCGCGATCCTCGATCATCGCGTGGGCGTGCTCGGCGGTCTTGATCGGCATGCAGTCGCCGGACAGCAGGTAGAAATGTGTCGCGCGGGGGAATGCCTCGACAGCTGCTCTCAACGCTTCGAGGGTCGCCGCGACGAGGCTCCATTCGCCCCAGCCGCATTTGAGCCGACGCTTCGGGAAAACGACATTGGGATTGTCAGCAAGACCCGCCTTCAGCCGCTCGAAGTCCGATCGTGGCGCGCGCGCATCGAAGTGGATTGCGACGGCGTCTCCGGGCGCGGTCAGTTGCGCGGCCTGTGCGATCACCGCGTCCACGTTCTTGTGGCACAACAGGATGTAGGCGAACTGCCCCACGCTTCGTTGCCCTCGCTGCCCCGGTTTCGGTTTGGAAGGTGTAGCGCCTGCGGAGGATTGAAGAAACCTCGGAAGTTTGCTTTTTTCACAGCGTCCCGAGGCGGCGCGCGCCCAGGTAGATTTGAACAGGGGGTTTCCGCTTCATGGGCTTTCCCGGTACATGGATGACGCAGAGCGAAAGCATGGTGTATCGCGTCGTGCCCAAATGCGCCTGCTCGACCATCGGTCAGATCATGTATTTTTCGGACCACGGCAAGTTCTACGACGGTGACATCCATGACGACCGCGAAGGACTTCACAAGTGGGCGCAGGAGGATAGCCAATCGGTGATCACGGAGAATGTGCGGAACAAGGGAACCTATGCCTTTACTGCCGTGCGCAATCCGTATTCCCGGATCCTGTCGTCGTTCTTCGACAAGATCTGCGGCATTCAGCGCAACGGGCAACGCTACCGAGGCAACCTGATCCCGCAGCTCTCGCAACGCTACGGGATCAATGTGGAAGGCGAGTTCGACCAGATCGCCATGTTTCGGCGCTTCCTGCTGTTTGCCCGCGACACCATCCAGTTCCGCAAGCCGATGGACCCGGATATTCACTGGTCGGCGGTGTCTGGCCATGTTTCGACCTTCATCGTCAACGGCGGGCATTATGATCGTATCTTCTGGACGGAGCGTTTCGACGAGGGAATGCGCGACGTTCTGCAGCACGTCGATTCCAGGGTCCCGGTCGACATCGACGGCATTCCGCGCTTCAACGAAAGCGAGGGGCACGGACCCAAGCGCGCGCATCCGGTGGAAGATTATTTCGACGACCTTTCGCGGCACTTGGTCTACGAGATCTACAAGCGCGACTTCGAGCTTTTCCGCTACGATTTCGAGAATCCGGGGAATCCGCAGCCTATCGGCGAGATTGACCTAGAGGAAGTTCACAAGAAGCTTGGGTGAGTATCGCACCCGCGAATCGCCCGCCTAGCTGCGATGCAGCATCTTGCCGAAGACGCGCGCTTGGGCGTCAAATGTGGACTGCACTGCAAGTTTTTCCACCGAATTCAGATCATTAGTTCCAGATTCGGCCGAGATTCTTAAGCTTGGTGTATTTCGTAGTGATCGTGTTCCGCCTATAGTTCCCGTTAGTTTCGCCGGACCGGCGCAATACATTCAAGCGGGGGGAGTGATGATACGATCCGAACTGGTGCAGAAGATTGCAGATGAGAACCCCCACCTGTACCAACGAGATGTCGAACGGATCGTAACTACGATCTTCGACGAGATCATCGAGGCGATGGCCAGCGGCGACCGTGTCGAGTTGCGCGGATTCGGAGCCTTCTCGGTCAAGCAGCGGGATGCTCGGGTCGGCCGCAATCCCCGCACCGGTGAAAGTGTGAAGGTCGAAGAGAAACACGTGCCGTTCTTCAAGACCGGAAAGCTCTTGCGGGACCGCCTGAACGGGAAGTCATGATCCGCCTTTTCAAGTATCTGATCCTTCTAGTCATCGCGGTGGCGCTTGTTACTGTGGCGCTGGCCAATCGCGGGCTGATGGAATTGCAACTTTTGCCGGACGGAATCGCGTCTCTGGCCGGGATCAACTGGACCCTGTCCTTCCCGGTGTTCCTTGTGATCCTGGGGACGTTTTTTGCAGGCATGCTTTTCGGCTTCGTGTGGGAATGGTTGCGCGAACACAAGCACCGCGCTACGGCGAAAGTCGAGCGCCGCGAGCGCCAGCGGCTTGAGCGCGAGGTCAGCAAGGTTTCGCCACCAGCCAGGGACGGCGACGACATCCTCGCCATACTCGACGGTCGATAGGCCGAACCCATGCCGCAGACACGCGTGAAGATATGCGGGCTGAACACCCGGGAAAGCGTCATGGCGGCCGCCGAAGCGGGGGCAGCCTATGTCGGGTTCAACTTCGTGCAGCGTTCTCCGCGTTATGTCGATATCGAGAGCGCGCGCCGCCTTGCCGTCGAAGTCCCGGTTGGCGTTGCCAAGGTTGCTTTGACGCTGGATGCCACGGACGACGAACTTGACGGCATTGTTGGTGCTGTTCCGATAGACATGTTGCAGCTTCACGGTGCGGAGGCGCCAGAACGGGTGGCCGAGGTCAAGGCGCGTTTCGGACTGCCGGTAATGAAGGCGGTGGGAATTGCCGACGAAGGCGATCTCGCCGCACTCGACAGCTATGCGAAGATTGCGGACCAACTATTGGTCGATACCAAGCCGCCGAGATCAGGCGACTTGCCTGGCGGTACCGGTTTGACATTCGACTGGAGGCTTGTCGCCAACCGTCGCTGGAGTGTGCCCTGGATGTTGGCCGGGGGGCTTACGCCGGGCAACGTCGGTGAGGCTATTCGGCTGACGGGTGCCCGTCAGGTCGACGTCGCCTCGGGGGTCGAAAGTGCGCCAGGTGTCAAGGACCCGGACCTGATCCGTGCCTTTCTCGCGGCGGCATGAGTATCGTTTTCCGCGAGGCGGGAGAGCGGGACCTGCCCGGCGTTGTCGCCCTTCTGGCCGATGACGTTCTGGGGCAGGGGCGTGAGGTTGCTGAAATTGCACCCTACAGAGACGCTTTTGCGCGGATGGCGGAGGATCCGAACAATGTGCTGATCGTCGGCGAAGCGGATGGCGCGGTTGTTGCATGCTACCAGTTGACGATCATTCCCGGTGTCTCGCTTTCCGCCACCACCCGTGCGCAGATCGAGGGGGTGCGGGTCGCCTCGGGCATGCGCGGTCAAGGCGCTGGGCGGGCGCTTGTCGTCGATGCCGAGGAGCGGGCCCGAGCGGCGGGCGCGACGCTGCTGCAACTCACAATGAACCGGAGCCGCAAGGACAGTCACCGCTTCTACGAGGCCAACGGTTTCGTGCCGAGCCATATCGGTTTCAAGAAGCCGCTCTGAGGGTCGTGAACGCCGTCGCGGCGTTTGCCCAACCTATCGGCCGAAAATGTCGTTCAGCACGTTGATGATCACGCGCTCAACCGCATTGTCGTTGTCGTTTCGACGGCGCTGCCGCTGTGCCGAGGGCTCGCCGGCCACGCGGTCGGGCAACATCATCGGCAGCGGGCGGACCGGCAGTTCCTCGTGAATTGCGACCATCGTTTCCTTCCAGATCTCAGCGGGAAGGCCGCCGCCGGTCACACCGGCCAGAGGCGTGTTGTCGTCGTATCCGATCCAGACGCCTGTGACATAATCGGCGGTGAAGCCGATGAACCATGCATCGCGGGCTGCCTGAGTCGTTCCGGACTTGCCCGCGGCCTCGCGCCCGTCGGGCAACTTGGCGCGCGTGCTGGTGCCGCGTTCGATGACCTGGTGCATCATGTAGATGAGTTGTCTGGCGGCTTCGGGCGATATCACCCGTTCGCCAATCCCGCCTTCCTGCTCCAGGATCGGCTGGCTATCGCCTTTCAAGGTCAGCTCGACAAGGCCATATGGTTCGACCGACGAGCCGCCGTTCAGAATACCCGCATAGGCAGCGGTCATTTCCAGAAGAGTCGATTCCGATGTGCCGAGCGCCAGGGCCGGGCCCACGGCAAGATCGCTCTCGATGCCGAAATCGGTCGCAATGTTCGCCACCGCTTCACGGCCGACGCGATCGAAGACCTTGACGGCGGGTATGTTGAGCGACCGGTAGAGCGCCTCGGTCAGCGTCACGGTGCCGCGATAGTCCTTGGTGTAGTTCTCGGGGCACCACCGTCCCGATCCAGGAACGTCCCAGCAGGTCGGTTCATCGGTAACGGTGGTGTTTGGCGAGAACCCGAGGTCCAGCGCCGCCGCATAGACGAACGGTTTGAAGGCCGATCCGGTCTGCCTCTTGGCCTGGACGGCGCGGTTGAACTGGCCTGCGACGCCCTGGAACTTGCGGCCGCCCACCATCGCACGAACCGCGCCATCGGGGCTCATGACAACGATTGCCGCCTGGGCCTCGGAACCGGGCTTGACCTTGGTCTCGAAGATGAACTGAAGCGCTTTTTCGGCCTTGGTCTGAATCTCGGGATCGAAGGTCGTGCGCACAATCACGTCTTCGGTTGTGTCCTCGGTCAGGAATGCCGGCCCCTGGTCCATGACCCAGTCGGCATAGTAGCCTCCGGCGCGGGCTTCGGCCGCTTCGGAGAGTACAGCGGGATTCGCCTTGGCGACCGCGGCATCCTCGGGCGTGAGATATCCCTGGTCCTCCATAAGCCCGAGGATGAGGTTCGCACGGTCCTGGCTGCGCTGAAGGTTGGCAGTCGGCGCGTAGCGCGTAGGTGCCTTCAGAAGTCCGGCCAGCATGGCGGCTTCCGAGGGCAGGAGTTCGTTGGCCGAGATTCCGAAGTAGCGCTGCGAGGCCGCCTCGAAGCCGCGTGCTCCAGCGCCCAGGTAAGCACGATTCAAGTAGATGGTGAGGATCTCGTCCTTGGAGTAGCGAACCTCCATCGCCATCGCGTAAAGCGCTTCCTTGATCTTGCGTGCCAGTGTCGTGCGCCGGCAATCAGCTTCGAATTCGGCCTCTGACATGCCGCTGTCGGGCGAATAGTTGTTGCCCAGGCAAAGCAGTTTCGCGGTCTGCTGCGTGATGGTCGAACCGCCGTTGCCCGAGAGCGGGCCGCGCCCTTCGCTGAGATTGATCCGTACAGCGCTTGCGATACCGCGTGGCGATATGCCGAAATGGCGGTAGAAACGCCGGTCCTCGGTCGCGATGACCGCGTTCTTCAGGTAGGGTGACACCGTGTCGGCTGTGATCTGTCCTCCGAACTGCTCACCGCGCCAGGCAAAGACCTGTCCCTCACGGTCCAGCATCGTGACCGATCCGCGTGAGCGGCCGTCGAGAAGGGCGGTGGCAGGAGGCAGCGTTGCGGCCAGGTAGGCCACTCCAAGCGCGATGACAATCGCCGTGAGAGCCCCCGCGCGCCAGCCGATTCCCCAGACCAATCGCAAAACGGTCCTGAACAGCCAGACCACCGGGTTGCGAGACGTCGGCTTCTGCCGTGTCCTGCGCGTCTTCGCCTTCGGTTTCGTCTTCTTACGCTTGGGCGCCGCCTGCTTTCGCTTGTCGGCGACCAGGGTCGGGCGCTTCCCGTTTGGGCCACTCATGATCTGATCCTACTATCCTGCCTCGACCCAGATTAAGCGTTCATCAGCCGGAAGTGGAGCGCCTTTCCTGCACAATTGAAGCGGCTCACCGCGATTCAAGTTTGCCTAATATTTAGCCAAAGCCTATTAATTGTGCAAAAAATCTGCAAAACGTCTGAAATTCCCCGGCGTAAACCGGGCCTGCGATCTTGTTAACCCCCGAAACCCTGCTCTTTCTCCCCTCACGAACAGCGGCGCGGTGGGCGCCGTGACAGCGGAAGGGTATCCATGAAACTCGTCATCGCAGCGATCAAGCCGTTCAAGCTCGAAGAGGTGCGCGAAGCGCTCACGTCGATCGGGGTCCGCGGCATGATGGTCACCGAGATCAAGGGCTTCGGCTCGCAATCCGGACATACCGAAATCTATCGCGGCGCGGAATACGCCGTGAATTTCGTTCCGAAAGTGAAACTGGAGGTCGTGGTCGCGGCTTCAATGGCCGAGCAGGTCGTCGAAACCATCGCGAGCACCGCCAAGACCGACAAGATCGGTGACGGCAAGATTTTCGTCCTCGACGTGGAGAGCGCGCTTCGCGTTCGCACCGGCGAAACCAATGAAGACGCGATCTGATCGGTCGGGAAATAGGGACATGTCACTTATGAAACTGATTAAACTCACTCCTGCCGTGCTGATGGCAGCGACGCTTCCGTCGCTGGCGCTGGCGCAGGACGGCCCCGTCGCGGGTGTCAACGCATCGACGGACTCCGTGTTCATCCTCAATTCGTTTTTGTTCCTCGTCGCCGGCTTCCTGGTGATGTGGATGGCCGCCGGCTTTGCGATGCTGGAAGGCGGTCTCGTTCGCTCGAAGAACGTTGCGATGCAGATGACGAAGAACATCGCGCTCTTCTCGCTGGCGGCGATCTTCTACTACCTGATCGGTTACAACCTGATGTATCCGCTCGGTAACTGGTCGGTGGGAACCGATGAGACCGGTGGCTACCTCGGCGCCTTTGGACCCGCCATTCTTGAGGCGGTCGGCGTCACATCGGATGCGGCCGACGACTACGGCTATGCCTCGACAGGTTCGGACTTCTTCTTCCAGTTGATGTTCTGTGCGACCACTGCCTCGATCGTGTCGGGTGCGTTGGCCGAGCGGATCAAGCTCTGGCCGTTCCTGATCTTCGTCGTCCTTTTGACCGCGTTCATCTACCCGATCCAAGCGTCCTGGAAGTGGGGCGGCGGGTTCCTCGACAGCCAGTATGGCTTCCTAGACTTCGCCGGTTCGACCGTGGTGCACTCGGTCGGTGGCTGGGCTGCGCTGGCTGGCGCGATCATCCTCGGACCGCGGATTGGCAAGTACAAGGACGGGCAAGTGCATCCGATGCCTGGCTCCAACCTTGCGCTCGCTACGCTTGGTACATTCATCCTGTGGCTGGGCTGGTTCGGCTTCAACGGCGGCTCGCAGCTTGCAATGGGCACCGTTGGTGATGTCGCCGATGTCAGTCGCATCTTCGCAAACACCAATACCGCTGCGGCAGGTGGTGCCATTGCCGCGATGATCCTGACGCAGATCATGTACAAGAAGGTCGACCTGACGATGGTTCTGAACGGCGCACTGGCAGGCCTTGTGTCTATCACCGCCGAGCCGCTGACGCCGACGCTTGGCGCGGCAACGCTGATCGGTGCCGTGGGTGGTGTTATCGTGGTCTTCGCGGTTCCGTTCCTTGACAAGATGAAGATTGACGACGTCGTTGGCGCGATCCCGGTTCACCTGTTCGCGGGCATCTGGGGTACGATTGCGGTGGTCCTAACCAACGGCGACGCCACGATTGGCGGCCAGTTGATCTCGATCATCATCGTCGGTGTTTTCGTCTTCGTCGTGAGCCTGGTTGTCTGGATTGTTCTGAAAGGGATCATGGGTATCCGGGTCGGCGAAGAAGAGGAGATCAACGGTCTGGACATGTCCGAGCTTGGCATGGAGGCCTATCCCGAGTTCTCCAAAGGCTGACCTACCTTCCTAACAGCCTTGACAACTGGCCCGGGCGGCATCTCGCCCGGGCCATTTTTATTGTTTGCGACGATGAATTATCGTCAACCCGCGACCAGCCCCATTTGTTCGAGTTTCAGCAGGACCTGGTGAGCGCAGTGGTCAACCTCGACGTTCTCGGTGTCGAGCCGCAACTCGGGGTTCGCGGGTTCGTCGTAGGGGTCCGAGATGCCGGTGAATTCCTTGATCTTGCCTTCGCGTGCCAGCTTGTAGAGCCCTTTACGGTCACGCTTTTCGCATTCCTCTATGGAAGTCGCCACGTGGACTTCGACGAAAGCGCCGAACGCCTCGACATCCTCGCGGACGGCCCGGCGCGTGGTTGCGTAGGGTGCGATCGGCGCGCAGATCGCGATGCCGCCGTTCTTGGTAATCTCGCTTGCCACGTAGCCGATCCGGCGGATGTTCAGATCGCGGTGCTCTTTCGAGAACCCAAGCTCGGATGACAGGTTCTTCCGCACGATATCGCCATCGAGCAGCGTCACCGGACGCCCGCCCATCTCCATCAGCTTGACCATCAGAGCGTTGGCGATTGTCGATTTGCCGGAACCGGAGAAACCGGTGAAGAAGACCGTGAAGCCCTGCTGGGAGCGTGGCGGATAGCGGCGGCGAAGTTCTCCGACCACCTCGGGGAAAGAGAACCATTCGGGGATCTCCAGCCCTTCACGCAACCGCCGGCGCAACTCGGTGCCCGAGATGTTGAGAACGGTCGCACCGTCCTGCACCTCGTCGGCGGGTTCGTATTGCGCGCGCTCCTGAACGTAGACCATGTGTTTGAAGTCGACCATCTCCAGGCCGATCTCCGCCTCGTGCTCGCGGACCAGATCCTGCGCGTCGTAGGGCCCGTAGAAATCCTCGCCCGCGCTGTTCTTGCCCGGTCCCGCATGGTCGCGGCCGACGATCATGTGCGTGCAGCCGTGGTTCTTGCGGATGAGCCCGTGCCAGACCGCCTCGCGCGGGCCTGCCATGCGCATCGCCAGGTTCAGAAGGCTCATCGTTGTGGTGGCAGCCGGATACTTGTCCAGCACCGCCTCGTAGCAGCGGACGCGGGTGAAGTGATCGACATCGCCGGGTTTCGTCAGCCCGACGACAGGATGGATCAACAGGTTCGCGGCAGCGTCCTTGGCGGCGCGGAAGGTCAGTTCCTGGTGCGCGCGATGGAGCGGATTGCGCGTCTGGAACGCGACGACACGCCGCCAGCCAAGCTTGCGGAAATAGGCGCGCAACTCGTTCGGCGTATCGCGGCGCATCTTGAAATCGTAGTGAACGGGCGGCTGAATGCCGGTGACCGGCCCGCCCAGATAGACCTTGCCGGCAGTGTGATGCAGGTAGTTGACGGCGGGGTGCGCGATGTCGTCGGCGCCGAACACCTTCTCGGCCTCGCGCGCCTTGTCCGGGGTCCAGCGGTCGGTGACGGTGAGCGTGCCGAGGATCACGCCTTCCTGGTCGCGCAGCGCGATGTCCTGGCCCATCTCAAGGCTCTCGGCGAACTTCTCGGAGACATCCAGCGTGATCGGCATCGGCCAAAGCGTTCCATCCGTCATGCGCATGTTCTCGACCACGCCGTCATAGTCCGCCTGCCCGAGGAAGCCCTTGAGCGGGTGGAACCCGCCGTTCATCAGAAGCTCGAGGTCGCAGATCTGGCGGGGAGACATGTCCCAGCTGGGCAGGTCGGCGGCTTCGCGTTTCATCTTCTGGGCGCTCTCGTAAGAGACGTAGAGCTCGGGAATGGGCGTGTGGTTGGATTGCATGGCATCGGTCCTTTGAGGCATCGGGGTCAGGTTCACGGCGCGTCCGGTGAGTTCGGCATGAAGCGCGTTGTATTCGTCGCGTTTGCGGGCAAGAAAGCCGTCCGTGAGACGGGCCTTTTCGGCGGCGCCCCGCGAAGTCAGGGCATAGGAAAAGCGGTGGCGGCGATCGGGGCCGGGGCGCTCGGTGACAGCGATCAGCCCTGCCTCGGCGCCGGCCTTGAGAAGCGCATTGAGATGCCCGAGCGAAACGCCAAGCTCTGCAGCGATTGCCCGTTGCGACGCGTTCGGAGCCAGGTCGAGCTGGCGAAGCAGCCGAAAGACCTGCACATTCTCATCGGATAGTACGCGGGTGCCGCTCATCGGGGAAACTCGGGACGACTCAACTTGTGTTCACGTGTGAACACATATACGGAAACACTCTGAAGAAAACGTCAATCGCGGAAATCGGCTGGCTCTTTCACACCGCGTGTCGCGTTTGCAACTTATGGCGGGAGACCGGAGCCTCTCGTTCGACACCACGCGCTCAAGCATGAACCGACGACACAGGAGAATATCACATGCGTGGGATTACTTTCCGCCCGGGTATCCCGGAAGACGCACCGGACCTTGTGGAAATCGTTCGCATGGCCGGCGAAGGGTTGCCGGAGATCGTCTGGAAGGACATGGCGGAGCCTGGCGAAACGGTCCGTGACGTCGGGCTTCGGCGCGCTGCGGGAGAGACCGGCAGTTTCAGCTATCGCAATGCCACGCTTTGCGAGCTTGATGGAGCGGTTGTGGGCGGCGTTGTCGGCTATATGCTTGCGCCCGAACCGGTCGAGATCGGCCCGGACTTTCCCGAAATGTTCGTCCCCCTCCAGGAACTCGAGAATCTCGTGCCAGAGCATTGGTACGTGAATATTCTCGCCACCTACCCCGAGCATCGCGGCAAGGGCATCGGCGCAGCGCTTCTTGCCTTTGCCGAGCAACTTGCCGCGGTACGCGGGGCGCGGGGCATGTCGATCATCGTATTCTCGTCGAACGAGGGCGCCGAGCGCCTGTATCGCCGGACGGGATATCGTGAGGTCGCGCGGCGCAGGATGGCGATCCCCGGTTGGCAACACGATGGTTGCGACGCAATCCTGCTTGTCAAACCGTTCTGATCGGGCCGCTATTCGGCCGCGATGTCCGCGTCCATGTCGTGCTCGGCCAGGAAGCGCTCGGCCTCAAGTGCCGCCATGCAGCCCATTCCCGCTGAAGTGACCGCCTGCCGGTAGACGTGGTCGGTGATGTCGCCTGCCGCGAACACGCCCGGAATCGAGGTCGCCGTGGAGTCGGGCTTGGTCACGACGTAGCCGCCGTTGTGGGTTTCCAGCACGTCCTTGACCAGTTCGTTGGATGGTGCGTGACCGATGGCGATGAAAACGCCGTTGCAGGGGAGCTCGGTCATCTCGCCTGTCTTGGCGTGTTTCACCCTGACGCCCGTGACGCCTTTCGGATCGTTTTCGCCGATCACCTCGTCAAGCTGGTGGTCCCAAAGGATCTCGACCTTGGGATTGTTGAACAGACGGTGCTGCAAGATTTTCTCGGCCCGCAGTTCGTCGCGCCTGTGGATGAGCGTCACTTTCGAGGCGAAATTGGTAAGGAACAGGGCTTCCTCGACAGCGGTGTTGCCGCCACCGATCACCACGACTTCCTGACCACGATAGAAAAACCCGTCGCAGGTCGCGCAGGCCGAGACGCCAAAGCCCTTGAAGGCTTCCTCGGTGGGTAAGCCCAGCCATTTCGCCTGCGCCCCGGTCGCAAGGATCACCGCGTCGGCCGTATAGGTCGTGCCGCCGTCACCCAAGGCCGTGAAGGGCCGATTTGACAGGTCGAGACTGTTGATGTGGTCGCTCACGATTTCGGTGCCGACGGCTCGGGCATGTTCCTCCATCTTGACCATCAGATCGGGGCCCTGGATCTCGGTCTCGCCCGGCCAGTTCTCGACTTCGGTCGTGATCGTCAGCTGCCCGCCAGGTTGGATGCCCTGCACTAGAAGCGGTTCCAGCATGGCGCGGCTGGCATAGACCCCGGCAGTGTAACCGGCAGGTCCGGATCCGATGATGAGCACGCGGGTATGGCGGGTTTCGGACATTCTGGCAGCTCCCCTTGCAGTTTTAGCATATAGGCAAGGCCCGGTGACGTGTGCAAGGGAGCCGGTCGCGCAGGTGTAATCGCTGGGATCGCGCCAGAGACACATGCGGTCCCATTTCCGGTTCTTGCTTGATCTTGAAATAATATTGCGCAGCGCGGCTCGCCACGGTAGCTTTCTGAACAGGGAGGCACGGGACAAATCATGGCAAGCCACAAGCTCGACGCGATCGACCGGAAGATTCTTACAGAACTTCAGGCCGATGGGCGGATGACCAATGTCGAACTGGCGAGCCGCGTCGGCATTTCGGCTCCGCCCTGCTTGCGCCGCGTTCGGGCGCTTGAGGAACAGGGGTTCATAAAGGGATATCACGCCGCGGTGGACGCCCGCGAACTGGGTTTCGAGGTTCAGGTCTTTGCAATGGTCGGTCTGCAGAGCCAGGCCGAGGTTGATCTTTCGGCCTTTGAGGAACGTTGCCGGAACTGGCCGCTGGTCCGCGAATGCCACATGCTTAACGGAGAGGTCGATTTCATCCTGAAATGCGTGGCTCCTGACCTTTCCTCGTTCCAGCGCTTCCTAACCGAGCAACTGACTGCTGCGCCCAATGTCATCAGCGTAAAGACTTCGCTGGTGATCCGCGGCGCCAAGAACGAACCGGGTGTGCCGTTCGACATCCTGGAAGAACGAATCGCCCAGCTTGCCTGAAGCGGGTGTCAGGCCGACATCGCGAAGAATTCGTCTGCCGTCACGCGAGGGGTGTCCAGCCGCCCGAAATCTCGCACCGTCCCCAGGTGAGGGAAAAACTGCATGAAGAGGGCGAGCATCTCCTCAGGCAGCGAGATCGGCGTCTCGGGGCCGGGGTGGAACGTCTCGACCTCGAGGCCGGCGGCGAGAATCGTTTCGTGGGTTTCGCACGCAAGATGATAGACCCGCGTCGGTGAAAGCGGCGTTACCTCGATCACCGCATGGCCGTCCGCTATTGCCGTAAGCGGCACGAGAGCGGCTTTCGCACCAACAGTGGCGTGGAACTTGGGGTCTCGATCCAGCCGCCGTGCGCCAGGTCCGAAGGTTTGGTCCTGAACAGGGCGGCCCAAGCCGAACGCATCGGACATCACGCGGTAAAGTCGCGGTTCGTCGCCAAGCGTAGGAGCGCCAGGGACGAGGTTGATCGAGCCCTTCCAAAGAAGCTGGCTGTGCCGTCCGTCTGCGGATTCGAGCATCATGCCGGGCGACAGGTCTTCTACGGCCACCGGGCCTTCTGATGTCTGGATCAGGGCGCCGTGCGTGAAGGCATTGAACGCGGCCTCGAACGCGGGAAGGGCAGGGGCTACCGAAACCTCGGCGCGGACCAGCCCATGTTCGAGCCACTCGTATTCGAAACGGCGCGTTACTCGGGCGCGCGGGTGAACGGGCTTTTGCGATACCGGGATGCGGGAAACGGTGCGGCGCGGAACGGTCCAGGCCGGCTCGCTTCTGACACGGCTCGGTAGGTCAGGCATTGGGGGAAGGGTCGGTGAGGCTGTCATTTTGAAGGTACGCTCCGCACTAGGAAAAAAGAAAAACTGAGGCCTTACACCTAACTGGGCGAATTCCGTCGACGTGGGAACAACGGTGTACTGTCCATCAGCCTGGCTGCGGCGATGACGCTTCTCATCCAGCGTGGTTTCGACGTCATACTCGGTCCTCACTCACAGGCTTCAAGGCAGGTTCTCTTGCCCGTTTGATGAGCAATAACTTGCCGACGCAATTGGGCAAGCTCATGACCAGATCGGGGAAATTTTAATGAGTGTCGTGCAGAAATCAGAGCCGGATGGCCGATATCAGGCGCCCATAGTCGGCCTCGCGCAGGTGAACGCTGCGGCGATAGGAGTAAAAACTTGCCGCGTCGGAATAGGTGCAATGGCCGGTCCACGATGCCAGGGCGACGCCCGCATTGCGAAGCCGGCTAAGGCCGAAACCAATCAGGTCGAATTGCAGGCGATCGCCTTCGCCATTTGCGAAAAACCGCACGTTTTCGGGATCATCGGATAGAAACCGGTCGAGAAACTCAGGTCCGACTTCATAGGCGCGCTGGCTGATCGAGGGGCCAATCACGGCGTGAATCCTGTCACGCACCGCACCGAGTTCTTCCATCGCTTCGATCGTGGCCTCAAGTATGCCATCGAGAGCGCCCTTCCATCCGGCATGAGCCGCCCCGACAACGCCATTTTGGCTATCCGCGAAAAGCACGGGCTGGCAATCGGCTGTAAGTATGCCGAGCGCGAGGCCAGGTGTTGCGGTGACCATCGCATCCGCCTCGACAGGGTTCTCGGGCGTGTTGTCGAGCGCAATGGCGCGGGCGGAGTGGGTCTGGTGGACGCTGGCCAGCCGGTTGGGCGACACATCCAAAGCCTCGGCGACGCGGCCGCGGTTGATCAGAACGGTCTCGCGCTGATCAGTTGAGCCAAGGCCACAATTCAGTCCGTGGAACACGCCCGACGATGCGCCGCCCTTGCGCGTGAAGAAGCCGTGGCGGGCTGGCAGATCGTCGGAGATGATCGGCTCTAGTGTCATGGTTGGTCGTATCCCGGCGGCGGTGGTGTTCCCGGCTGGTAGAAGGCGATGGTCTTGAAGAGGGTTCCCATTTCATCGCCATGCGTCAAGCGGCGATGCGCGGCGATATGGGACTGGAGTGCGTCGTCGCTCATACTCTGGGCGAGTGTCTGCGCGCGCGCGGTAATGCCGAGCCGTTCCAGAAGCACGCCTTGTGGGATCACTTCGGTCACCTGGGCAGGGTCGGCGGCCATTGCCAGGGCCTCGAAATCGACGTGGGCGGTGAGGTCAGCGTTGCCCGGTGCATCGAATGGATCGACGTATTCGTGTCGGCGAAGAGCCTGGAACGTGTCACTCTTCGAGCGCCAGTCGCCATAGTCGAACACGAGCGCCACCCCGCCGTAGCGGGCGATCCGCTGGCCGAGAGCCGCCGCCACGGTTTGCGCGGCGGGCGAAACTTCGACGATCTCGCCTTCGGCGGTGTCACGCAGCCGGTGTTCGAGAAAGGATGGCCGGTTCGGGTCGGCAAGGCCGAGTTTCAACCGGTCGTGCTCCAGTCCCACGACGCGCTCCCGCCAGCCCTCGCCGTCGCGCTGGAATTGCCGGATCGGGAGAGCATCGAAGAACTCGTTGGCGACGAGGAATAGAGGACCATCGGGCACATCGTCGAAGCGGTCGTGATGCTGGATTCGAAAGTCAATGGTTTCCGACTGCGCCACGCGAAGGGCCGGAGAGGCTTCGACCAGGTGCAGATCGAGCGCATCGTGAAAGCCGGGCACGCGCATCGTGGCACGGAGCATGTCCGCCATAAGGGTGCCGCGTCCCGGGCCAAGCTCTGCCAGCCGGAAGGGCGCGGGGCTGCCACGGTCAAGCCAGGCCTGCGCAAGGCAGAGGCCAAGAAGCTCGCCGAACATCTGGCTGATCTCCGGCGCGGTGGTGAAATCGCCCGCGGCACCCAGTGGATCACGCGTCGTGTAGTAGCCGTGGATCGGGTCGAGCAGGCATTCTGTCATGTAGTCGGCCAGCGTCATCGGGCCGGTGGCGGCGATGCGTTCGGCAAGTCGCGTGGCGAGGGGTGTCATCGGCGTCTGAGGGCGAGGACAAGAATGGTAATACCAACCAGGATCATCGGAAGCGAAAATTGCTGCCCCCGAGTAATGCCGAACTCGCCGATCCGCATGACATGGCCCAGCGGGTTGTCGGGCGTGATGAACTGGGCATCGGCTTGGCGGAAAAACTCGACGACAAAGCGCGAGACACCGTAGCCCGCGATGAAGGTGCCGCAGACGACACCGGGGCGTTTCAGCCAGCCGCCGAGATAGACCATTGCGATGAGGAGTGCGCCGAGCAGGATACCTTCGAGCCCCGCTTCGTAAAGCTGCGAGGGGTGGCGGGCGCAAAGGCCCTCAACCCCGGGGCAGTCCTGTGCGGCGTTGCCGGGAAAGATTACGCCCCAGGGTTTGTCGGTGGGGCGGCCCCACAGTTCGGCGTTGATGAAATTTGCGATACGCCCGAGGAGAAGCCCCGGAGGCGTGCCGAGGGCGAGCAGGTCGGCGAAACTGGCCATCGGCATCCGGTGCTTCAACCAGAAAATCAGACCCGCGATCGTGACGCCGAGAAATCCGCCGTGAAAGGCCATGCCGCCTTCCCAGACGCGGAAAATGGCCATCGGGTCTTCGAGGAACTGCCCTCGTCCGTAGCCGAGCACATATCCGATCCGGCCCCCGAGGATGATCCCGAGGATGAGCCAGGTAAGGAACTCCTCCAGCTGTTCGGGTGTCAGTGGCGGCGTGTCGTGTTTCCAAAGGCGCGCGCGGCGGATCGCGTGGCGAGCGAGGAGATAGCCGAGCCAAATGCCGACGATGTAGGCGAGCGCATACCAGCGGATCGGCAGGGTGGTGAAGCCCAGCGGGATCTCGACCAGCACTGGCGAAATGTCGGGAAATGGAATGGCCGTCTGCATCGGGCCTGAAGTGACAGTGTGTCACTGGCGCGTCAACCTTGCGTGGGCCGACCTGCGGGCCATATAGGAGGAGAAAGAATGGAAAGGTGACCCCATGCAAAGCCGCAACAAGGTATTCGACGATCTTTCGCAGTTGATGACCAACGCGATGGGCGTCGCGCAGGGCGCGAAGGACGAGGCCGAGACAGCGCTGAAAGGCATGATCGACCGCTGGCTTGCAGACCGGGATTTCGTCACCCGCGAGGAATTCGACGCGGTACGTGCGATGGCGCAAAAGGCGCGCGAGGAGAACGAGGCGCTCAAAGCGCGGATCGAAGCACTGGAATCCGGGAAATAGGCTTCAGCCTGCGCCGCGGTTATCGGCCGGGCCAAACTTAAGAAAGACAATGGTTTCCCTTGACTGGCATGCAGCCCTTCTCGGGCAGTCACTGGCTGCGCGCGGCTGGTTCGCCATGCAAGCATTCGACCGTCAGGATCTTGGCCTGTCGCCGTGGGCCCGTTTTCGGATCGTGCGTCGCGCAGTGTGGAGAACGCGATTTTCTGTGGATGGAAACCAATTAGACCTTTACAGATCTCGCCTTATGCCACACCATATCTCGTAAGGGACGGAGCAATGAACTACCGCCCCTAGAGCAGGCATCAAGCCGTGGTGGCTTAAAACAACTGCGGCAAAACGGACGAGGCAGCGCCAATGTCGCTTTCAGAGCATTTCACGACAGACGACCTTCACCCGATCGACATCGTCGAGCATATCGCCGAGCATCACGATTGGGATTTCGATCGCGTGGCCGATGACCAGATCGCGATGGCGGTTGAGGCGCAGTGGCGGACCTATTCCATCACGCTCGCCTGGTCGCCCCAGGACGAAACCCTGCGGCTGATCTGCACTTTCGAGATGGATCCGCCAAAAGAGCGGCTTCCGGAGCTTTACGAGACCCTGAACGCCACCAACGACATGTGCTGGGCCGGAGCGTTTTCATATTGGGAGGCGCAGAAACTTATGGTCTGGCGCTATGGGCTTGTGCTGGCCGGAGAGCAGTCTGCCTCGCCCGAGCAGATCGACACCATGATCCGGGCGGCAGTTCTGTCATCCGAGCGGTTTTATCCCGCCTTCCAGCTTGTGGTCTGGGGCAACGAGGCGCCCGAGGCGGCGATGCAGGTTGCGATGGCCGAGGCCTACGGCCGGGCCTGAAGCAAGTTACCCAGACATTCGCGCGTAACCGGCACCCCCCCAGGGCCAGCGAATGTCAAAGAAACCGGGTCGCCCTCGCGACCCGGTTTTTTTGTTGCATTGACGATGGTGCGGCTTTCATAACGCCTCGGAATGGAACTGGGCGGAGGCGAGCGATGGATTTCAGCGATATCGAGAAACGCGGCTTGGTGCTTCTTGGCTGTGGCAAGATGGGAAGTGCGATGCTGCGGGGCTGGCTGGATGCCGGGCTTTCGCCGTGGGCGGTGTCGGTCATCGACCCCAATCCGTCCGACTGGTTGCAGAAGAGTGGTGTGAAGGTGACGACCGAGTTGCCGCCTTCACCTGCAGTGGTGGTCATCGCTGTGAAGCCGCAGATGGTGGCCGAGGCCTTGCCCCTGCTGTTCGTGCTGGGCGGTGCCGGAACGGTTTTCCTGTCGGTTGCCGCTGGCACCACGCTTGCGACGTTCGAGGGGATGCTTGGCGCAGGGACACCGATCATCCGGGCGATGCCGAACACGCCTGCGGCCATCGGGCGCGGAATTACGGCACTGATCGGTAACACGGCAGTGTCGTCCGATGCACTGGCGCTGGGCGAGCGGCTTCTCTCTGTCGTGGGCCAGACGGTGCGGGTCGAACGCGAGGCGGACATGGATGCGGTCACCGCAGTCTCCGGCTCAGGTCCGGCCTACGTGTTTCATCTGATCGAGACACTAGCGGAAGCTGGTGCCGCCGAGGGGCTTTCACCAGATTTGGCGATGAAGCTGGCCAAGGCAACGGTGGGCGGTGCCGGAGCGCTGGCCGAGGCGTCGGACGAGGACCCGTCGCAGTTGCGGGTCAACGTGACCAGCCCGAATGGAACGACGGCAGCGGCACTTGAGGTGCTGATGGACGAATCGGGTGGCTTTCCCAAGTTATTACGGCAGGCGGTCCATGCGGCGGCGGAGCGGAGCAGAGAGTTAGGCAAATGACCATTTCGTTCGACGAGTTCATGAAGGTGGATATCCGGGTGGGCGAGATCGCCCGCGCCGAGCCGTTCCCCGAAGCGCGCAAGCCCGCAGTAAAGCTCTGGGTCGATTTCGGGCCGGAACTTGGTGTGAAGAAAAGCTCGGCGCAAATTACGAAACACTATGATGTCGACGGTTTGCCGGGACGTAAGGTACTGGCCGTGGTGAATTTTCCGCCACGCCAGATCGGGCCGGTGATGTCGGAAGTGCTGGTGCTCGGAGTTCCGGACGATGAGGGCGAGGTCGTTCTGCTGACCCCGGACAAGGACGTTCCCATCGGCGGGCGGATGTACTGATACGGGCGAACCTTGCCAGCTAATTCGGACATTCGTACGCATCGAGTAAGCAACTGTGCCAGGCCGACACGCCAATTTGGCGGCAATTGTGGCAAATCTCGGGCGCTTGGTAACAGGAAACGTGCCCATTGATTGCCGATATGGATGAGATACGGGCCTCCCCACGTCTTTATTTCGAGAGGCGAGACAATAGTCGCCGAAAATTGACCGAACTGCCCACCTTCTGCCATGTTTATGCCGTGAGAGAGTTTTTTTGTCTGGGGGCAGCTGTTATGAGTACTTCTCGCTACTTCCGTGGTGTCCGTCGTTTTAGAAGCGACGAGGACGCCAGTGTTACTATCGAATTTGTCCTTTGGTTGCCGTTGCTGTGCAGTCTTTTTCTGATCGCGACCGACGCGACGATGGCGTTCATGCGGCAATCGCAGATGTGGCAGGTATCTCGGGACACCGCCCGAATATTCTCTCGGCATGGCATGACCCAGGACGTGGCGCGGGATTATGCGCGCGCTAACGCTGCCTTCGGATCCACAGTTCCGGACGTTTTGGTTGAAACGAACGGTTCGTTCGTAGTCGTTTCGATTGCCACGCCCGCGTCGGCGATGACGGTGTTCGGCACCCTCAACTTTGCCCTTGGCGACAATATAACCACACGGGTCGTTCATGCCATGGAGCCAAGCTGATGACTGGGAACATGAGCTCGAAATTCATCAATCGCGAGGATGGCGGTGGAACGGTGTTCTCGCTTTTCATTCTTTTGGTCCTCTGTGTGATACTGGGTGTGATGGTCGACGCGACCAATGCATGGCGGAACCGGACCATGTTGGCCCAAGCGGCAGATGTTGGCAGCCACGCAGGTGCCGTGGCGCTGGCTTATGAGGCGTCCGAGGCCGACGCGGTTGCAGCTGCACGGGCACTTGTGCGTATGAACTTGCCGCAGTCGCGCTTTGGCGACTTGTCGGAACGCGATGGCGATATCTATCTGCTGCACTTCGATCCCGACACCCGGAAGTTGTATGAAAACGGTCCGCGAAACGCGGTTGCCGTCCAGACGAACCGGCTCGCAGAACGCGGCAATCCGGTGGGAACGTTTCTTCTGAAGTTCGCCAGCATTGGTTGGTGGAACGTCAACGAAGTCAGTGTCGCGGTGTTCGATGTCAGTTCAAGATGTCTCGGCACCGATGGCATCTACGGCGAATCGCAGATCCGTGTGTCGTCGTTGGCATACTTCGGCACCGGTTATTGTGTGCATTCCAACGACCGGGTCTGGCTGCCGCAACAGGTGACGTTCGGTCCCGAAACGCTTGTGTCCATGCCTCGCCTGGCGGATTGCCAGAACAAGTGCAATCCCGAGGCCAATCCCGGTATCCAGACTGGCGAGTTTCCCATGATCTTCCCCGATTTCGGTGATTTCATCATGGCGACGCATGACGCTTTTGGCACTGATGGGCTGGGCGAAGGAGATAAGGCAGACTTTTTCGAGGACCGCGAAGTCGATAACGATCTGACGCCGCTGGTCGAAGCAGGCGTTATCGCTCTCGATCCGGAGTTGCCCACCACACCGCCGAAGGGAAAGGTCATCAACCTGAACCATGCCCAATTCCATGCCATCGAACGGCTGCCGTCCGGGCTGGTCTACAATGTGACTTGTACCGCGAACGGCAACGGACCGAATACGAGGCTGAGTTTCAGCGACACGGCGGGCAAGATGGAGGATGCGGCGCTGCTTACAAATTGCTCGCTGGATTTCAAAGATGGCTCGGTGGTCGAAGGTAGCCTCATCGTGACAACACGCAACTCTGCGTCTGCCGCGGTTGTCTCGGGCGAAGACGTCCAGATCGGGGACACCGCAGTAGGAGAGTGCGAACCAAGCGACCGCACCACGATCATGTCGATGTCTGGCGTAAGTGTACCGGCCAAGTTTGCTGCCTCGAACGTTACGATGATCGTGGACGACACGGTTGACATCGCCTCGGCCTCGTCCTCGGGTGATACCAGCCACGGCCTGACGATCTATGCGACGAAAGAGGTCGACATCGCCGCACAGCACACGTTTATCAGCTGTGGCATCACCGACGATACCCTTGTGCCACGCGGCAAGCTGATCCGGCACGTCGCGACCAATTGAAAAACAGGGAAACAAGACTGGCGCCGTCCGCAAGGGCGGCGTCTTTTGTTTGGCGGCTGGCGGCTGGCGGCTGGCGGCTGGCGGCTGGCGGCAGTCGGCGGGTAATCGCCCGTTCCGCGCGGGCATACACGAAGAGATGCTGGGTTTTCCGCTGAATCCCCAAGGCCGACCGGCCATTGACTTCGTTTCGCCCCAATTCATAGGTTGAATTGTTGCCATGAGTTGTTTGCGAGAGGGTACCTGGGGATGATGCCGCGTTTTGCTGGCTGCTTGGCAGCCATTGCACTGACTTGTGCCGCAGTTTCGTCGGCCCAAGCTTGCAGTCGCAATGTCCCGGTCAATGCCGCGCGCACTATCGTTCCGGCCGGGCCGATCAACCAGGCGCTTCTGGACAAGGCGGTTCGCGTCGAAGTGAACTATCATCGTTGCCGCGCCGGGCTGCGGCCGCTTCAACCGGCCGGGCCGACGCTTGTAAAGCAGGCGCGCCGACACAGCCAATGGATGGCGAGGCGGCAGAAGCTTGCGCATGTCAGCGGTGTTCGGGGCGCATCGACGTTGAAGGAACGCGTTCGCTCGGCAGGCATTCGCGCCACCTACGGCGCCGAAAATATCGGGATGATCCACCGCTACAGGATCGACGACAAGCGTATCAAGATCGTCAGCGCGGGGAGATGCCAGTTCGCTACCCGTTCGGGCCAGATCTTGCCCTCGCACACTTATGCCTCGCTTGCACGGTATTCGGTGCAGCGGTGGATGAACTCGCCAGGTCACCGGAAGAATATCCTGAACCGCGACGTCTCGCGCGTTTCAACCGCAGCATCTTTCGATCCGAAGGCGCGGTATTGCGGGCTATTCTGGATGACGCAGAATTTTGTCGGATAGCCGGGGCCCTTTCAGCGATCCCCCACTGCCTCCCTCCAGTGCTTGCGGCAAAGCGGAACATAGGTCTCGTTGCCGCCGATCTGAATCTGCTCGCCTTCGGTCAAGGGCGTGCCATCGGCATCGCGTCGGACCACCATCGTAGCTTTTTTGCCACAATAACAGATGGTACGCGCCTCGCGCATCTCGTCTGCGAGGGCGAGGAGGGCCGCCGATCCCGGGAAGAGTTCACCCCTGAAGTCGACGCGGAGGCCATAGCACATGACCGGAACCTTGAGGTCGTCAACGGCGCGCGCAATTTGCCAGACCTGGTCCTTGGACAGGAATTGTGCCTCGTCGAGAAAGACACAATCGAGACTGTCCTGGCGCTGCCGCTTGCGGATCATCTCGAAGAGATCGGAGGCGGCGTCGAAGGTGTCCGCACTGACCTCAATTCCGATGCGGCTGGCGATCCGTCCGCGCCCCGCACGTCCGTCGATGGCGGCGGTCAGGTGATAGGTCTTCATTCCACGCTCGCGGTAATTATACGACGCCTGGAGAAGCAGCGTCGACTTCCCCGCATTCATAGTGGAATAGTGGAAGTAGAGCTTGGCCATATCAGCGGCCTATCTGCTTGCCGGTGACGCCGCAAGGGCGTGCACAATGGCAGGCACGCGCTTAGATTGTAGATTGATAAACAATTCCAAAAAAGCCGCAGGATTGAATAGCTAATGGCCCGATCGCGCCACAATCTTGGCCCATTCTGCCGATAAAACCAAGGCTGTCACAACCGGACGGGTGGCGGCGAAACGATGTGTTTCCCTTGTTTTCAAGGACTGCCGAAGCCCGGTTCCAAGAAGTGATGGGATTTTGGGTGAGATATGGACGCAGGCCCGCAACAGAACGACTCATTCGCTGATGCGCTGAAGCCCGGCACGGAGCTTCTGCACGGCCAGTTCAGGATTGAGAAGTTCCTGAATGCCGGCGGGTTCGGCATGACGTATCTGGCCCGCGACAGCCTGGACCGGATCGTCGTCATCAAGGAATGCTTCCCGTCTTCGATGTGTTGCCGCCAGAAGGGCAACGTCATGGCGCGGTCGCGCCAGCACCAGGCGGAATTCGACGCGGTCGTGAAACATTTCGGGGCGGAGGCGCGGCGTCTCTCGAAGCTGCAGCACCCGAACATCGTCGGCATCCATCAGGTCTTCGAAGACAACATGACCGCCTACATGGCGCTGGACTTCGTGCGTGGCCGCGATCTTCTGGACACCATCGAAGACCCCAAGATGAAGCTGCATCCGCGGGACGTGAAGGGCATCCTGCTCAAATGTCTCGAAGCGGTGCACTACATTCACACCAACGACGTACTGCATCGCGACATCAGCCCGGACAACATCCTGATCGACGGCAAGGGTAACCCGGTGCTGATCGACTTCGGCGCGGCCAAGGAAGAGGCGACCCGCGCCTCGCGCGCGCTGAGCGCCCTGCACGTGGTGAAGGATGGCTACTCTCCGCATGAGTTCTATATCGCCGGGTCAGTTCAGGACGTGTCCTCGGACCTTTATTCGCTGGGCGCGACGTTCTATCACGTGCTGACCGGCGAAGCGCCGCCGGACAGCCAGGCCCGTGTTTCAGCCATCGCGGGCGACCGGCCCGATCCCTATCGTCCGGTGACTGGCAAGTTCCCGCAGTTCGAGGATGCGTTCCTTGCCGCGATCGACAAGGCGCTTTCCGTCTTCCCTCCGGACCGGCTGCAATCAGCGCGGGAATGGATCGAACTGATCGACACGGAACGCCGCCGTTCGGCCGCGCTGGCACAGGCGGAACTGGATCGTCAGATCGAACTGTCGATCTCGCGGCTGGTCAAGGAAACCAATCAGGCGGTGGAAGCGGATATCAAGATCCAGCAGGCCAAGCAGGCCGCCGAACGCAAGGAGGCGCAGCGTCTCCAGAAACTGGTGCAGGAGCAGCAGCGGCAGCGCAAGAAGACCCTCGACGAGCTGGCGATGCTCGATGATTTCGAATTCGGGGAAGAGCAGAAACGGGCGCGCGATCACTCGGCTCAGCAGTCCGCGAACCAGGCACATGACCAAGTAAACGGCACCAAGCGAAAGAAGCGTTCGCTGCTTTCGCGCGTACTGCCGTTCGGCATCCTGCGGGGCACGCTCCGCGGAAACCGCCGGTCTGATTATTTGTGAGAGGCAGTGACATGAAAATCTTGTCCCGGATGTTGTCCAAGAAAATCGACCCGCAGAACCCGGTCGACCTGGAGCATGAAGACGGCGAACGCCCTGGCCTCGACGACGCCGGACAGGTGCGCGGCGGACGGGTCCGCAGCGCCGCCCTTTCGCAACCGATCACCGCACCGAAGGAAGAAGAGCCCGAAGTGGCCGGATCGGGCTGGGCGCAGGATGGCGATTGGGACGACGACTGGGACGATGATGAGAATTGGGGCGAGGAAGACGATCCGGCCGCAACCTTGGAAGAGCGTCGCCGGACTGCGGACAAGGAGCATCTCGTAAGTGAGATCCGCGAGGCCATGACCTCGGTTGGTCAGACCGCCCGCCCGGCATCGAGACAGAGATCTGACTCTTCCGGGTTTTCGGAAGCCCAGGAATTTGCGCGGCGCGCCCGTGCCCGAAGCCAGATGAACGAAGCCGATGACGAGACCGAGGACCGAATCCTCGAGAAAACCGAAGACGTGATGTCCGAGCGCGAAACCAGCCGTCGCCGGTCCGCGATGGCCCATATGAAGGCCGCCGCCGCGGCAACGAAGGCGGATCGCGTGCTTCGTCATGTCGCCAGCCGCGACAGTTCGGCTGATCCCGAGGAACAAAGCCCTTACAGGGAAGACCTGGCAAAAGTGGTGCGTCCGCATTCCACCAGCCGCCCGATCAGCCGGCAGGTAAGCCGTCCGACCACCGCCACCCCGGTCTGGGATCAGGGCGAGGGCGACGAGGATGCCGCGCTGTTCGCGGCAGCCGAAAACGGGGCCGAGGACGATCCTGTCGCATCGGTCGAACAGGAAATGTCGGCGGCCGAGGAGCGGCGCCTTTCGCGGAGGCCAGTGAGCATGAGCAAGGACGATTTCGCCGACGATGACCTTCTGCCCGATCACAAGCCGCGCGCGGCACATGAGTTTCCGTCGAGCCGCTTTGCGGTTCCGGTAGATGAGGGCGCAGACGAAGGCAATGCATTCGACCCCTTCGAGGATGCCGCAGAAGATATCTCGGCGGCGTCGCGTCCGACTGACGAATTCGACGATCCGTTCGCCGGCACCGAGTTCGACAGCCACGAAGGCGAAGATGATGACTTTACGCCTCGTCCGAGCAGCGCGGTGGCCGAAGCAGTGGCTTTCGCCAACGCGACCGATGACGAACT
>JAJDOD010000149.1 GCA_022340315.1 Silicimonas sp.
CGTCACGAAGAAGAACGCCCGGACCATGACCGAGAAGATGGTGGTGCGGAAGTACGACCCGGTTGCGCGCAAGCATGTCGAGTACAAGGAAGGCAAGATCAAGTAAGATCGCCGTTCCGGACGACGCAGAAAGCCGCGCCAACAGCGCGGCTTTTTTCGTTCAGGGCAGCCGATAGGGGCTGTCCGCCGGTTTGCCGTCGAGCGTGGTCCATTGCCTCTCCAGCGGTGACCTCTCGACGGTCAGCACCCGGTCGTTGTCGGGATAGGTGATGACGTCCCGCGGCGCGCGCGTGCCGATCACCAGGACCTTCACGGGCTTCTCCGAGGCGTTCACCAGCCGATGCCCCGCCGCGACACCGGCGGCAAACGTCGCCGCTTCGCCGGGATGCATGACCGTGACGCTATCGCCCTCGTGAAGCGTCACCGCGCCTTCGAGAACGTAGATCATCTCGTCCTCGGTCTTGTGCCAGTGCTTGACCGAGGAGGACGACCCCGGCGGCAGGATCTCGACGAGGGCGCCGAACTGCGTCAGGCCGCCGCTGTCGCTGAAGAGCAGGTCCTCGTAGGGACCGCAGGGGCTTCCAGCGCCGTCCGAGATGTCGCGCCGGACGGTGTCGGGTGTGTGAATGGGCATGGGCAAATTCCTCGGTTGTGCCCGACCACTCTGGAACCGGCGCGACGGGAATGCCAGATATTCGTCATGACAAGCGATCTGACAATCCGAGCCGCGACACCCGCCGACCTCGAAGGTGTCGATGCGCTCCTGGGCCGCGCCTACCCGGCGCTGCTGAAGGGTGCCTATCCACCTTCGCTTCTGGTAACCGCGATCCCGCTTCTGTCGAAAGCACAGCCGCGCCTTCTGGCCACCGGCACCTACTTCGTCGTGACCGACGGTGACGAGATCATCGGCGCAGGCGGCTGGACCCGCGCGCAACCGGGCAACTGGGACAAGGGGCAGGAGGGCATCGGCAACATCCGCCACGTCGTCACCGACCACCGCCGCACGCGGCAGGGCATCGGGCGCATGCTGATGAACCACGTCTTCGCCACCTCCGAGGCGGCGGGCGTCACCCGGCTTGAGTGCTACTCGACCCTGATGGCCGTCCCCTTCTACGCCGCCTGCGGCTTCGCCGAGATCGGAGCCATGACCGTCCCCCTGCGCCCCGGCATCGACTTCCCGGCAGTTCACATGCGCCGCGAATCCGCAAGATCGTCCGCCCGCGCCTGAAGCCAGGCCCGCTCGCTCTCGCTCTGGCTCAACCGGATCGCCTCCGCATAGGCCGCGCGCGCCACCTCCGCATCTCCCGCACGCCGCGCCAGTTCCGCCGTCGCCGCATGGAACGGCTGATAACCCGCCAAGGCCCCCGCCAGCGCCGCCATCTCGCGTCGCGCACGCTCCAGGGCCCCTGTTTCAGCCATGGCCACCGCCCGGTTCAGTGCCACGATGGGCGAGGGGGCCAGCGCTAGCAGCCGGTCATAGAGCAACAGGATCTGCGCCCAGTCCGTCGCCTCAGGCCTCTCTGCCTGCACATGAAGCGCCCCGATCGCCGCCTGAAGCTGGAACGGCCCCGGCAACCGCCGCGCCACCGCCACGTCGAGAAGCGCCAGCCCCTCATCCACAAGCCCCGCATCCCAATTCGCGCGATCCTGTTCCTCAAGCGGTATCATCCCGCCCCCAGGATCGAACCGCGCCGCGTGCCGGGCATGGGCAATCAGCATCAGCGCCAGAAGCCCCTCGATCTCCGGCTCGCCCGACGCAAGCCCCGTCATCAGCCGCGCCAGCCAGATTGCCTCGTCGCAGAGACCCGTGCGGATCGGTTCCTCGCCCGGCCCGGCCGTCCATCCCTCGTTGAAAATCAGGTAGATCACGCTCAGAACCGAATTCAGCCGCTGGTCCCAATCCGCCCGTTCCGGCACGACGAAGGGGATCGCGGCGGCGCTGATCTTCGCCCTGGCCCGCGACAGCCGCTGGCCCATCGCCGGTTCGCTATCCAGAAATGCGCGTGCGATCTCACGCGTCGTCAGCCCGCCTACCGTGCGCAGGGTCAGAGCAACGCGCGTCTTTTCCTCCAGCGCCGGATGGCAGCAGGTGAAGATCAGCCTCAGCCGCTCGTCAGGGATTTCGGGGGCGTCCATCGCGCGGTCGGCCTCGTCTTCCTCCATCAGCCGCAGCACCTCGGGGCTGGCAGCGGCATGGCGTTGCGCCTTGCGGATACGGTCGATTGCGGCGCGGCGGGCGACCTGCAAAAGCCAGGCATCGGGCCGGGCAGGGATGCCGTTCCGCGCCCAATGCACCAGCGCCCGCTCGCTCGCGTCCTGCAGCGCATCCTCGGCCATGTCGAAACTGCCAAGCGCCCGGATCAGCGCGGCGACAAGCCGCCCCCGATCCTCGCGCATGATCGCCGCGATCCGCGCCGAGAGCACCGCCTCGTCGCTCATTCCGGGTTCGGCATGTCAAGCTCCAGCACCGGCCGCACCTCGATCGTGCCATAGCGCGCGGCAGGAATACGCGCGGCCAGGTCCAGCGCCTCTGCCATGTCGGCACAGTCGAAAAGGTAGTAGCCCCCCAACCGCTCCTTGGTCTCGGCAAAGGGACCATCGGTCACGATCCGCGCCCCATCGCGCAGCTTCACCGTCACCGCGCTCTCGACATTCTCCAGCGCATTGGCCCCCAGCATCACCCCTGCCTCGCGGAACGAGCGGTTGGCGGCGGCATACCCGGCCAGTACCTCGCCATAACCGGGCGAAGCCGGCGACGGGCGCCGGTCTTCTTCCCAGTAGAGCAGGGCAAGGTACCGCAAGAGCCTACTCCGGCAGGTTGATTTCCATCACCGGGCGCAGCTCGATCGTGCCGAACTGCGCCGAGGGGATCAGCGAGGCCATCTCGATCGCCTGGTCGAGGTCCTTGCAATCCAGCAGGTAGAACCCGCCCAACCGCTCCTTGGTTTCGGCAAAAGGGCCGTCCATCGTCTCGGTCTTGCCGTCGCGGATGCGCAGCGAGGTGGCGGTCGAGGTGTGTTGCAGCGCCTCGCCGCCGCGCATCACGCCCGCGGCCTGGAAAGCCTTGTTGGCATTGGCGTAGCCCTGCATCATCGCCCCGAATTCGGGCGTGTCATATTGCGGGCCGGCGCCGTCCTCGGCGTAGATCAAAGCAAGATATTGCATGGGTTTTCCTTTCGGTTGCGTGAAGTCTTGCGCTTGGTGTGCAGTCTGGCAAGCGCTCAGGCGAGCGCCGAGATGAGAATGAAGATCGTCGGGATAAGGATCGAGAACATGGTTGCAAGCGTCCCGGCAATGCGCGGGGCGTCGCTGCCGCTTCCGGAATGCAGGCCGAGCGGATGAAGCAGCCGCCCCCCGATCAGCGCGGCGCCCGCGATATGGAGCCACATCGCGCCCAATCCGTTCATTTCGGCAAGACCCATGACGAGCAACGCGAAGGGCGCGTACTCGGCCATGTTGCCATGCCGGCGCATGGCAAGAAGCATTGCGGGGTTGCCGCCGTCACCCAGCGGGACGCTGGTTTTGGCGCGCATGGTTATCACATAGGCCGACATGGCGATGTAGAGGATCGCGATGACGGCGGCGTATGTCGCTGTCAGTAACGGAGTCATCTTCGTCTTCCCTGCTAGGTTCGAGATGACCCAAGGACGTTCCACCATGCCGTTTTACGACATGGCGCTCCAAATTTTTCAAATGCGTCGCCGGTCAGCGCATCGCCGCCTGGCGCGCGACGGCCGCAACCAGGGCCGGCGGTTCTCCGGGTTTCAACTCGAAACCGGCGTGCCTCAGCGCGGGATCCATATCATCCGGCAAGGGGTTGCCCGAGTGAAAGACGACGCCCACGTTCATTGCGGCAAGCTCTGCCGCGAAGCCGTAGGTCTCGCCCTCGGGCAGGGCGACGTCCAGAACCGCCGCGTCGAAGGCGTTGTCCTCGATCAAGGTCTGCGCATAGCCGAGCGAGGGCGAAATCTCGACAAGTGCCGCCCCGGCCAGAAGGAAGAACTCGCGCAGCGCCGAAGCGATCGCAAGCTCGTCTTCCAGAATCAATATGTTCAGACCGTTCAGCTGGCCGTCATTCGGCATGTTCCGCGTCGCACTCCCTTGGCCTGTCGCCCGTACCGCCGGAATCGGCGGATGTGACGAAAGCAGACACTCAGGCCCGAAAGCGGCGCGCCTAGAGCATGGCTTTAACGGTCTCTACCACGTTTTCCGCCGTGATACCGAACTTTTCATAAAGCTCTTCGGCCGGACCCGAGGCGCCGAAACCGTCCATCCCGACGAATCCCGCCTTTGCCTCGCGGCCCCGTTCGCCCAAAAGCCAGCGATCCCAGCCCTGGCGCACACCCGCCTCGATAGCCACGCGCACCGCGCCCGCAGGCAGCACCTTGCGCCGGTACTTCTCGTCCTGCGCCGCGAAAAGCTCGGCACAGGGCATCGAGACGACGCGGGTTCCGATCCCCTGCTGCTCGAGCATCTCCCGCGCGGCCAGAGCGATCTCGACTTCCGAGCCGGTCGCCATCAGCACCGCCTGGCGTCGCGTGGTGGCCTCGGCCAGGACATAGGCACCCTGGGCGGTAAGGTTCTTCGTCTTGTGCTCGGTCCGCACGGTCGGCAATCCCTGCCGGGAAAGCGCAAGTACCGACGGGGTCGAGGTCGACGACAGCGCAATCTCCCATGCCTCGGCAGTTTCGACGGTGTCCGCGGGCCGGAACACATTGATGTTCGGCGTCGCCCGCAGAATGGCCAGATGCTCGACCGGCTGGTGGGTCGGTCCGTCTTCGCCCAGCCCGATCGAATCGTGCGTCATCACATAGGTGACGGGGATGCCCATCAGTGCCGAAAGCCGCATCGCGCCACGCGCGTAGTCGGTGAAGCACATGAACGTCCCGCCATAGGGCTTCACCCCGCCATGCAACGCCATGCCGTTCATCGCCGCGGCCATGCCATGCTCGCGGATGCCGTAATGGATGTAGCGGCCCTTGCGGTTCTCGGGATTGAAAATGCCCAGATCCGGCGTCTTCGTGTTGTTCGAGCCGGTAAGGTCGGCCGAGCCGCCCAGTGTCTCGGGCACCGCCGGGTTGAGGACCTCCAGCGCCATTTCCGAGGATTTCCGGGTCGCTACCTTGGGACGGCTCTCCGAGATCTGCTTCTTGAGCGCGCGCACCGTCGATGCCAGCTTGCGCGGCGCCTCACCCGACATGACGCGCTCGAACTCCTTCTGGCGCGAGGCCGAGAGGGTAGCGAGACGCTCTTGCCATTCGGTCCGGTCGCTCGCACCCTTGCTGCCAATGGCGCGCCACGCGTTCAGAATGTCCGCAGGGATGTCGAAGGGGCCGTGCGGCCAGCCATAGGCATCGCGAACCAGAGCGATTTCCTCGGCACCAAGCGGCGCGCCATGCGCCTTGGCCGTGTCCTGCCGGTTGGGCGAACCGAAGCCGATATGCGTCTTGCAGGCGATCATCGAGGGTTTCTTGGTCGATTTCGCCTTTACGATGGCCTCGTTGATGTCCTCCGGGTCGTGCCCGTCGCATTCCACCACATGCCAGCCGGCCGCCTGGAACCGCTTCTGCTGGTCCGTGACGTCCGAGAGGCTGATCTTGCCGTCGATCGAGATATTGTTGTCGTCCCAGAAGACGATGAGCTTGCCGAGCTTCTGCATGCCCGCCAGCCCGATCGCTTCGTGACTGATCCCTTCCATGAGGCATCCGTCACCGGCGATTACGTAAGTATAGTGATCGACAACCTTCTTGCCGAACCGCGCCCTGAGAGCTTCCTCGGCCATCGCAAAGCCCACGGCATTCGCGATCCCCTGGCCGAGAGGCCCGGTGGTGGTTTCGATCCCCTTGGCATGTCCGAACTCGGGATGCCCGGCGGTGATCGAACCCAGTTGCCGGAAGTTCTTCACCTGGTCCAGCGTCATATCCTCGTAGCCGGTCAGGTGCAGCAGCGCGTAAAGCAGCATCGAACCATGCCCGGCCGAAAGGATGAACCGGTCGCGGTCGGCCCAGTCGGGCGCCGAGGCATCGAATCTCAGGTGCTTCTCGAATAGCACTGTCGCGACATCCGCCATCCCCATCGGCATCCCCGGATGTCCCGAATTCGCCGCCTCGACGGCGTCGATCGCCAGCATTCGGATGGCGGTCGCGCGGGCAAAATGATCGGGATGAAGCTCTTTGAGCGTGGCAATGTCCATGTGTCGTACCCCCAAGGCTTGTCGTCGCTTGGCCGGTTGATAGCAGTCCGGGAGGCGAGCGCAAGGTCGAGGCGGCAAGCTATTCGGATTGGGGGGTGAATCCCCGTCTGCATGCGCTATCCTGCCGTACATTCCGCCGCGCCGGTTCCGATTCGATTGGTTAACCGGGCGGCAATGCAATCGGCTGGGACGAGGCATGAACGATATTTCGGAGTACGAACGCCGCATTACCGCGGCACTCGACCGCGCGGCGCAGGCGCTCGACAAGCTGAGCGCCGGCGAAGGCGGCGACAGTGAAGCTCTCAAGGCCGAGCTGGAGGCGGAAAGGGTCGCCAACCAGCAACTTGAGGAGCGGGTTCGCGCAATCAAGGAAACGCAGGAAAAGACGGTTGCGCGGCTTGAGGCCGAGGTTGCTTCCCTCAAGAAGGCGCTTTCGACCCGCGACGCGGAAGTTCAGCAGATGCGCAGCGTCAACGAGGCACTGCGCTCATCGAACGGCGCACTTCGCGAGGCCAATGCCAAGGGGCTTGGCGATCCTGACCTCGTCAACGCCGCGATGGCCTCCGAGATCGAAAGCCTGCGTTCCGCCCGAAGTGCAGAACGCGCCGAGATCGAGGAAATAATTGCCACGCTCGAACCTGTCCTGAAGGAGGCCTGACATGCCCGAGGTGAACATCCATATCGGTGGCCGTACCTTCGCCGTGGCTTGCCAGGAGGGCGAGGAGCATTTTCTGCAATCCGCCGCCGACCTTCTCGATGGCGAGGCGAAATCGCTGATGGAACAGATCGGGCGGCTTCCTGAAGCGCGAATGTTGCTGATGGCGGGCCTGATGCTTGCCGACAAGCATGCCGGCTCAGAGGAGCAGATGCAGACGATGGAAGACAAGATCGCGCAACAGGAGGCGTGGATCGAAGAGCTTCAGAACCGTCCCAAGCCCGTGGCCGAAACGCGCGAGGTTGCGGTCATCCCGACCGAGGTTTCCGAGACAATGGCCGAACTGGCCGCCCGCGCCGAGGCGATCGCCGAAGCCGCCGAGGAGAAACTCCGCGCCGCGGGCTGACGGTCAGGCAAGGGCATAGGTCTGAACCGACTTTTCAGCGACCCAATCGGCCACCGCTCGGTCGAACGCCTTGAAATGCGCGGATGCCAGGTGCGCGTCGAATGCCGCCCGGTCACTGTAGAGTTCGTAGAGAAAGACGGTCGTCGGACCGTCCTCGCCGATGGCGACATCAAAGCGATGGCAGCCCGGCTCGGACGCAAGCGATGTCACCGCGTTCTCGCGCATCGCGGCAAGGAACTCGTCCGCCCGCACCGGGTGAACGCGGAACGTGACCGTGACGACGTACACGATGCCTAGCTGTTGTGCTCGCGGATCTGGTTCGCGGCGTCCTTGTTGTAGCCCACGCCCTTTTCGTCGAAGAGCTGGTCCAACTCGCCCGAAAGCGTCATCTCGGTGACGATGTCACAGCCGCCGACGAACTCGCCCTTCACGTAAAGCTGCGGAATCGTCGGCCAGTCCGAGAAATCCTTGATCCCCTGCCGGATGCCGTCGTCGGCCAGCACGTTCACGTCCGCGTACTCGACGCCCATGAAGTTCAGCACTCCGGCAACACGGCTCGAAAACCCGCATTGCGGCATGGATTTGGTACCCTTCATGAAGAGCACCACGTCGTTGCCGTCGACGGTTTCCTTGATCTGGTTCTGGGCGTTCATCACTTTCTCCGTTCGGATATCCGGGCCCGGTCAGTCGGGCGCGCGGGTTGTCAGTGCAAGGGCATGAAGTTCGCCATCCGGCCCATCCATCCTGCCCTTGAGCGCGGCGTAAACGGCGCGCTGCTGCTGCACCCTGTTCATCCCGCGAAAACTCTCGTCGATCACCATTGCCGACATGTGCACGCCATCGCTGCCGCCCACTTCGATCTTCGCGTTCGGAAACGTCTCGCGCAGCAAAGTCTCGATTTCATGGGCCTGCATTGGCATGAGGTCTGGCTCCGTCTTGTCTTTCGTCAAATCTAGGGCTGACCGATCCGCGCTGCAAGCGGCCACACGGCAAGCTGGCCTCCGGCGTCCGCCCTAAACCTCGCTCAAAGCATCAGCCGTCGCCTCGAAAAAAGCGCCCACCTGGCGGCCATCGACCAGTGCATGATGCACCTGGATCGTCATCGCCATATCATGCCCGTCACCCCTCGGTACGATCCGGCCCCACGAAATGCGCGGAATGCAGTCGTTCGGACCCGGCAGCGCATTGTCGAGCGAGGTATAGTCGAGCCACGGCAGGCACGAGAGATAGGCCACGTCCTCGATGGAACCGTCATTCGCGTTGAGCGGCACGCCCTCGCGCACCTCCTCGATCTTCTCCGCGGCGTGACCGTCAAACCGGGACCTGTCAGGATTCCAGGCGAGGTAGGTATAGCGGAAATCGCCGTTCTCGAGCGGGATGGTGGGAGAGAGCAGCAGGCGCGAATACCTCGTGACCACGTTGCCCCGGAAACGCATACATAACTCGGGAACGGCGTGCAGTCCCTTGCCGACTGCCCAGATCGTATGCCGGAAAGGCGAAATGCCCGTGTCATTCCGCGACTTCATGAGCGCGGAGACATCGACCCGCACCGTGGTCGCGAAATGCGGTCGGTCATATGCCCGGAACAGCTCGAACTGCTGGGCGCGCGGCCAGGTGGCCAGGTCGATCCTTCGACCTGTCACGCGAGCGCCGCCGCGAAGGCGCTCCGATAGAGCGACGAGAGCAACCCGAGGGGCGCCGAATACTCGCCGAACCGCACCTCGTCTCCGCCAAAGCGACCCACCGGCGCGATCGGCACGCCCGCCGTCTCGGACGCGATCTTCAGCGCCTCGGCCTGGCCCGGATCACAGGCCAGCAGGTAGCGCGCCTGATCCTCGCCGAAAAGCTCGGCAATGACACCGCTTTCCAGCATCACACCAAGGCCCGCCGCATCCGCCATCTCGAAGGCCGCCAGCGCCAGGCCGCCGTCGGACAAATCCGCCGCTGCGCGAATCAAGGCGTTGTTTTCGCGCACAAAATCGCCCGCTTTCCGTTCGGCATCCAGATCGACCGGCGGCGCGTCGCCCGTCTCCAGCCCGAAAGCCTCGGCCAGCAGAGCCGACTGCCCAAGGTGGCTCCCGGAGGCGCCCACCAAAAGCGCGACATCGCCCTCCGCTGCCACACCCGCAATCAGCGCCTCGGCACTGTCGATCAGCCCAACCGCTCCAATGGTCGGTGTCGGCAGGATCGGCTGCCCGTCGGTCTCGTTGTAAAGCGAGACGTTGCCCGAAACGATCGGCATGTCGAGCGCGGTACATGCCGCGCCGATCCCCTGAATCGCGCCCACGAACTGGCCCATGATTTCGGGTTTCTCGGGGTTGCCGAAGTTCAGGTTGTCGGTCGTCGCCAACGGCTTCGCCCCCACCGCGCAAAGGTTGCGATAGGCCTCGGCCACGGCCTGCTTGCCGCCCTCGACAGGGTTCGCGCGTACATAGCGCGGCGTCACGTCCGAGGTGAAGGCCAGCATCTTCGGCGTCCCGTGTACCCGAACGATCCCTGCGCCAAGACCCGGCGCGCGGACCGTGTCGGCCATCACCTGGCTGTCATACTGCTCCCAGACCCATTGCTTTCGCGCATGGTTGGGCGACCCGATCAGCGCCTTCAATCCCTCGATCGGGTCGATGGCGGGCACGTCTCCAAGTGGCGCGGCAGCGGGCGTCGGAACGTGAGGCCGGTCATATTCCGGCGCGGTAGACGACAGCTTGGAAAGCGGCAGATCGGCCTTCACTTCGTTGCCGTGCAGAACAAGGAACCGGTCCTCGGCCAGGGTTTCGCCCACGATGGCGAAATCGAGATCCCATTTCTCGAAGATCGCCTTGGCCTCGGCCTCCAGTTCCGGGTTCAGCACCATGAGCATCCGCTCCTGGCTTTCCGACAGCATCATCTCGTAGGCGGTCATCGCGGTTTCCCGCTGCGGCACCGCGTCGAGGTTGAGTTGTACTCCAAGCCCGCCCTTGTCGCCCATCTCGACGGCGGAACAGGTCAGACCCGCCGCGCCCATGTCCTGGATCGAGATCACCGCGCCCGTCTGCATCAGTTCGAGACAGGCCTCCAGCAACCGCTTCTCGGTGAACGGGTCACCCACCTGCACCGTGGGCCGCTTTTCCTCGATGGTCTCGTCGAATTCGGCCGAGGCCATCGTCGCCCCGCCGACGCCATCACGGCCCGTCTTTGCACCAAGATAGACGACCGGCATGCCGACGCCGGAGGCCGCCGAGTAGAATATCTTGTCGGCATCCGCCAACCCGGCGGCAAAGGCATTCACCAGGCAGTTGCCGTTATAGGCGGCATGAAAACGCACCTCGCCGCCAACGGTCGGCACGCCGAAGGCGTTGCCATAGCCTCCGATTCCCTCGACGACGCCGGCCACCAGCCTCCTGGTCTTGGGATGCTCCGGTTCGCCGAACGAAAGCGCGTTCATCGCTGCAATGGGACGCGCGCCCATTGTGAAGACATCGCGCAGGATGCCGCCCACGCCGGTCGCCGCCCCCTGGTAAGGCTCGATGTAAGACGGGTGGTTGTGGCTTTCCATCTTGAAGACCACCGCCTGGCCGTCACCGATATCCACCACGCCCGCATTCTCGCCGGGCCCGCAAATGACCTGCGGTCCGTCAGTTGGCAGGGTCCGGAGCCATTTCTTCGAAGACTTGTAGGAACAGTGTTCGTTCCACATGGCCGAGAAGATGCCCAGTTCGGTGAACGTCGGTTCGCGGTTCAGGATGCGGAGGACCTCGGCATACTCGTCCTTCGTGAACCCATGTGCGGCGATCAGATCGTCGGTGATGTCCGGCTCTTGCATGTGGCCCCCTGGCTGTCCGGGGGCTTCATAGAAGAGAGCGGGGGGAGGGGGAAGGGGCCTCGGCGGCTTCTTCCCGGCCAAAATGCTGCAGAGTTCCAATCCTCCGCGGGCCCAGGGGGTGGCAATGCCCCCACGAAGCCGGCGCACCCCGAATACATTAGTTGCGCAACCCGCCATCCCTCAGGTTCCGCCGTACGGCATCGGCGCACCGGGCCACATGTTTCTCCCGCGTGACCTCGGTTTTCGCCCGCTTTATCTTCTCAAGCCACGCGCGTTTCACCGATCGCGACCAGCCTTCCCAGGTGTCGCGATCCGCGCCCAGTGCCACCGCCAGGTCCTCGGGCACTTCAAGCCGCTCGACGTCGTCGAGAAAGCTCCACATGCCGTTCTTCTTCGCCGCGGCGATCAGAGCCTCGCCCGAGGGCTGCATCCGGCCCGCGGCGCGCATCGCTTCGACGATGCGCTTGTTCGCCGCCGACCAGGCCGACGCTGGATTCCGGGGTGAGATCAGATGCTTCACGCGCAGGTCGTCGACGGTTCGCACCGAGCTGTCGACCCAGCCCCAACACATCAGTTCCTCGACAACTTCGCCGAACGGAAGATAGTCGGGATGCGCCTTCTTGAAGGTGACAAGCCAGACAGACCCGCAGTCTGCATGATGCTTTTTCAACCAGTCCCGCAGCGCCGCCAGGTCCCGCACCTCGACTTGCGGTGCATCAGTTGTCGGCACGCGCGCGGGCCTGAAGTTTCCGGAGCAATTCCATTGCGCGCTCGGAATGTTTCGACGGCACGAAGACATGATCGTGCTGGGTCGCGGCCACGACGTTGGCGGGGATCTTCTCGCGCGCAAGCTCCGTGGCGACGGCGGCCGTCAGTCCAACGCCGGTCAGCGACGAAAAGACCATGAGAGTGATCTGCTTCATCTCGCTGTCATAGGTCAGGCCCAGCCGGTCGGCATCGGCCTTGGTCAGGATCAGCGACATGCCTTCATCCTCGGCGAATGCCCCCCGCGCAAGGCGCATCGCCGCATTGGCATCATCGTTGTGAAGCATCGAGCAGAAGACAAAGACGCCGGGCTGCAGAACCGGCGTCATGCTGGCAATCATCTTTCGTGTGCCTTTGACCGGCCTTGTGCCGCTTTCCATCGTGGTGAAACGCCTTGCTCGAAAGTGCGTCATTATTCTGCGGCATGCGCCGCCAAAGCAAGGCACTTCTGTATAGAAAAACAAATAGCGGCCCGCTGTGAAGCAGACCGCTATCGAGCCGGAGAATGCAGCTCGGTCACTCGAAAATAATCAGTCTCACCACACTCATTACCCCCCATTCACCAACCACAGTGCTAATGTGCAGGAAATGTGCAGATTATGTCAAGACGAAATCGACATTGCGGCGAAAAAAAGGCATCAAAACTTGGCATACGATGGTGTGCACAGAAAAATCTGCACAAATTCTAGGGTTTCCCGGCCGAACTGCCGTAGCCATGCGCAGGTTGTCAATGCGCGTCGGCCCAGTTGCGGCCCTGGCCAGCGTCGACGATCAGCGGCACGTCAAGATGGACTGCCGGCCTGGCGGCGCCCTCCATCACTTCGCGCGCCTTTCCGATCAGATCATCAACGGCGCCGTCTTCGACCTCGAAGAGCAACTCGTCGTGCACCTGAAGAAGCATCTTGGCCGGCAACTTCGCGATGGCAGCGGGCATCCGCACCATCGCCCGCCGGATAATGTCGGCGGCGGTGCCCTGGATCGGCGCGTTTATCGCGGCGCGTTTCGCGAAGCCCGCATGCGGGCCGCGGTTGTTGATCTCGGGGGTGTGGATCTTGCGGCCGAAGAGCGTCTGCACGAACCCGTGCTCCTTTGCGAAGGCCACGGTGTCGTCCATGTATGTCCGGATACCGGGAAAACGCTCGAAATACCGGTCGATGAAGCCCTGCGCCTCGGCCCGCGGAATGCGCAGGTTCCGGGCGAGGCCAAAGCCGCTGATGCCATAGATCACCCCGAAGTTGATCGCCTTGGCCTGGCGACGCACGTCTGGCGTCATCTCGTCGAGCGGCACGCCAAACATCTCCGACGCGGTCGCCGCGTGAATGTCCTGTCCCTCGCGAAATGCCTCCTTCAATGCGTCGATCTCGGCGATATGGGCCAGGATGCGCAACTCGATCTGCGAATAGTCGAGGCTGACCAGCGTATGCCCTTCGGTGGATACGAAAGCCGTTCGGATACGCCGGCCCTCCTCGGTCCGAACCGGAATGTTCTGCAGGTTCGGATCGGTCGAGGCCAGCCGGCCCGTATTCGCCCCCGCGATGGAATAGGACGTATGCACCCGGCCCGTATCGCGGTTGATGTGGTCCTGAAGCGCGTCGGTATAGGTCGACTTCAGCTTCTGCACCTGCCGCCAGTCAAGCACGCGGCCCGGAAGTTCATGTTCGGTGGCAAGGTCTTCCAGCACATCCGCCGGGGTGCCGTACTTGCCGGTCTTGCCCTTCTTGCCGCCTTCCAACCCCATCTTCTCGAAAAGGATCTCGCCCAGTTGCGCCGGGCTGCCGACATTGAACGTCTCCCCCGCCAGTTCCTGGATTTCGTCCTCGAGTTGCGCCATCTTCTGGGCAAAGGCGTTCGACATGCGCGCCAGCACGTCCCGATCCACCTTGATCCCGGTCATTTCCATCTCGGCGAGCACCGGCACCAGGGGGCGCTCCAGTGTCTCGTAGACGGTGGTCACGCGGGCCTTGTGAAGCAGCGGCTTGAATGTCCTCCAGAGGCGCAGCGTGATGTCTGCATCTTCGGCGGCGTATTTCACGGCGTCATCGACCGGCACGCGGTCAAAAGTGATCTGGCTCTTTCCCGTGCCGAGAAGAGATTTGATCTCAATGGGATGATGTCCGAGATACCGCTCCGACAGAAGGTCCATCCCGTGATTGTGCAACCCCGCATACATTGCGTAGGACATAAGAAGCGTGTCGTCGATCGGTGAGACGTCAATGCCGTACCGCGCCAGGATCTTGGCGTCGTACTTCATGTTCTGGCCGATCTTCAGAACGCTCTCGTCTTCCAGCATCGGTTTCAGAAAGGCCAGCGCCTCGTCCATCGGCATCTGCCCCTCGGCCAGAGCGTCCGACCCGAAAAGCCCGTCGTCGGCGGATGCCTTGTGCGCCAGCGGGATATAGCACGCCTCTCCCGGCTCGATCGAAAGCGAGACGCCGACCAGCTCCGCGATCATCTCGTTCAGACCCGTGGTCTCGGTGTCGACCGCGACCCAGCCGCGCGCATAGGCGCGGGCGATCCAGGCCTCGAGTGCTGCGCCGTCGGAGATGCGCTCGTACTTTCCGTGGTCGAAGGGCAGGGCCTCGGTCTCGGGTGCGGCGCCATCGGCCGGCGCGGCCTCCTCGATCACCGGCACCTCCGCCCCAAGCGCCTCTGCCACCCGGCGCGTGATCGTGCGAAACTCCATCTCGGTCAGAAACGCCAGAAGCGCGTCAGCTTCAGGTTCCCGCATCTCCAGGCTGTCGAGGTCGTAGGGCAGCTCCATGTTCTGATCCAGCGTCACCAGCTGTTTCGACAGCCGGATCTGCTCGGCATTCTCGATAAGCGTCTGCCGCCGCTTCGGCTGCTTGATCTCCTCGGCGCGCTCCAGAAGGGTTTCAAGATCGCCATACTCGTTGATCAACAGCGCCGCGGTCTTCACCCCGATGCCCGGCGCGCCGGGAATGTTGTCGACCGAGTCGCCTGCCAGTGCCTGCACGTCGATCACCTTCGAGGGCGGCACCCCGAATTTCTCCTCCACCCCCTCGACCCCGATGCGCGTGTTCTTCATCGCGTCGTACATCTCGACCCCGTCGCCGACGAGCTGCATCAGGTCCTTGTCGGAACTGATGATCGTGACCCGCCCTCCGGCCTCCTTCGCCTGCCGCGCCAGCGTGGCGATGATGTCATCGGCCTCGAACCCCTCGGTTTCAAGGCAGGCAATGTTGAACGCCCGCGTCGCCTCGCGCGTCAGCGGGATCTGGGGGCGCAGGTCCTCCGGCATCGCCTCGCGGTTGGCCTTGTACTGGTCGTAAAGATCGTTGCGGAAGGTGTGGCTGCCCTTGTCGAATACCACCGCCACATGGGTCGGCGCGTCTGGTCCCTTGTTCTCCTCGACCATCTTCCAGATCATGTTGACGAAACCCGACACCGCCCCCACCGGCGCCCCATCGGATTTGCGGGTGAGCGGCGGCAACGCGTGATAGGCCCGGAAGATGAAGGCCGAGCCGTCGATCAGGCTCAGATGATGTCCTTTTCCGAATGCCATTTCGCCACCCATTTTCCGCGTCGTCCCAAGGTGATCGCACGATTGACCGCGACGCACCAGTGGGAGCTCCACTCCCGATGCACAGGGCAAGTCGCCCCGGAGTATTTCCCCCAGGAAGAAGGACAAATTGAATAAAATTCGCCTTCTTTCTGGTCCAAATATCCCGGGGTGTGGGGCAGAGCCCCACGGGGCTCAACCCCCGCCGCGCTCGTGACGCTTCCGCGCCATCACGCCCTTGACCATCTTGCCGAACCCCTTGTCGCGCGCCCGCGCCTCGGCCAGCGTTTCGCTGTTGCGCCGGTCTTCCGCCAGAAGCTTCCGCCACCGCCGCAGCCGGTCGGCATCCAGCGCGCCGTCCTCCACAGCTGCCTGCACCGCGCAGCCCGGCTCGGTCTGGTGCGCGCAATCCGAGAACCGGCAGCTCGCCGCCAACTCCTCGATATCCGAGAACACCGCCTCGATCCCCTCGCTCGCGTCCAGAAGCCGCAAGGCCCGCATCCCCGGCGTGTCGATCAGCCAGCCGCCGGCAACCGTCCGCAGCATCGAGCGCGCCGTGGTCGTATGCCGCCCCTTGGCGTCGTTGCGGTTCCCCGCCACGGCCCCCTCAGTTCCCGTCAGCCCGTTGCGGATCGTCGTCTTGCCGACGCCCGAGGATCCCACCAGCGCCAGCGTCTCGCCGCCCCGGCACCAGGCGTGCAGGCGCTTCACCTCCAGCGGATCGGTCGCGTCGATCGCCAGCGCGGTCAGCAGCGGCGACAGCCGCGCGGCCTGCCGTACATAATCGTCGGCGTCCTCCGCCTCGTCGGCCTTGGTCAGGATCACCAGCGGCAGACAGCCCGCATCGGCGGCCAGCACCAGGTAACGCTCGAGCCGCCGAAGGTTGAAATCGGCATTGCAGGAACTCACGATCCCCAGCGTGGTCACGTTGGCGGCGATCAGTTGCTCCTGCACATCCGTCCCCGCCGCGCGGCGGGCCAGCAGGGTCTCGCGCGGATAGGTCTCGGCCACCGCGCCGCCTTCGGCGCGCACCCAATCACCGACGGCAAGGCTGCCGGTCCCGGTGGGGGCGCGAAGCGTAACCGGGCCATCCGGTCCAAGCGCGGTCACTTCCGTGCGGTGAACTTCGGCGATGCGAAGCGGTTTGAGGGTCTCGGCATCGGCCAGCCGCGCGAAATGCGCGCTCCAGCCTAGGTCCTGGTAGGTCAATGATGTCATGTTTGTCAGCCTGAACGAAAGGAATGGCTCCCGCAGCGTGCAGACACGCGCGGGCTCGTCGTCGCGGGCAGGGGCAGCCTAGGCGCGCCCGGCCCGGAGGAGAGATACAATGACCATAAATCCTCCCGTCGTTCAGTTTCGCAGCAAGGCTACACGGACCCGCCGACCCGGGCAACTACCGTCCCTTGAAGAGCCCGCCCAGGATGCCCCGCACGATGCGCCGCCCCGTGGTGCCGGTCAGTTCCTTCACCACCATGTCGGTCAGCTTGTCGCCCACGCTCTCGGTCTTCCTGCTTCGCGACGTCGATCGCCCGACCTGCGTCCCGTCATAACGCCGCGCCCGTTTGAACTCGCGCTCCGCCTCCTCGGCCTCCGCTTCGCGGCGCTCGGCTTCCTCCGCCTCGGCGGCGGCCTTCGAGGCCCGGTCGCGCAGGACCTCATAGGCGCTCTCGCGGTCCTTCACCGCCTCGTACTTGCCCGCGATGGGCGAGGTGTCGATCGCATCGCGCCGCTCGGCCTCGGCAATCGGCCCCAACTGCGACGAGGGCGGGCGAATGAGCGTCCGCTCCACCATCCCCGGCGCGCCCTTGGTCTCCAGCATCGAGGTCACGGCCTCGCCCACACCCACCTCGCGGATCGCCTGTTCGGTCGAGAAACGCGGGTTGGTGCGATAGGTCTCCGCCGCCTGCCGCAGCCCCTTCTGGTCTTTCGGCGTGAAGGCCCTGAGCGCGTGCTGCACCCGGTTGCCCAACTGGCCGAGAATATCCTCCGGAACATCCGCCGGATTCTGGGTGACGAAATAGACGCCCACGCCTTTCGAGCGAATGAGCCGCGCGACCTGCTCGACCTTGTCGACGAGCGCCTTCGGCGCGTCGTCGAACAGAAGATGCGCCTCGTCGAAGAAGAACACCAGCTTCGGCTTGTCCGGATCGCCCACCTCCGGCAATTCCTCGAACAGCTCCGACAGAAGCCACAGCAGCGACGTCGCATAGAGCCTCGGCGCCGCCATCAGCTTGTCGGCGGCAAGGATGTTGATCCGTCCGCGCCCGTCCACATCCGTCCGCATGATGTCGGCGAGCTCCAGCGCCGGCTCCCCGAAGAACTGCGTCGCGCCCTGGTTCTCCAGCACCAGCAGCTGCCGCTGGATCGCGCCCACCGAGGCGGTCGAGATATTGCCATAGCGCAGCGACACCGCCTCGCGGTTCTCGCCCAGCCAAACCAGCATCGCCTGCAGGTCCTTCAGATCCAGAAGCGGCAACCCTTCCTCGTCCGCGACCCGGAAGGCGATGTTCAGGACGCCTTCCTGCGCTTCCGACAACTCCAGCAGACGCGAAAGCAGCAGCGGCCCCATCTCGGCCACCGTCGTGCGCACCGGATGCCCCTGTTCGCCGTAGAGGTCCCAGAAAGTGACCGGGAAGGCGTCATAGCTGTAGTCGTCGAAACGAATCGTTCCCGCGCGCTTCATGAAGGCGTCATGCAGCTTGAACTCCGCCGAGCCCGACCGTGCCAGCCCCGAAAGATCGCCCTTCACATCCGCCAGGAACACCGGCACGCCCGCCGCCGAGAAGCCCTCGGCCATGATCTGCAGCGTCACAGTCTTGCCGGTACCGGTCGCACCGGCGATCAACCCGTGCCGGTTGGCGTATTTCAGAAGCAGGTTCTGCGCCGCTGCATAGCCGTCGCCGCCACCGCCAATAAACAAAGTTTCCGTCAAGGTCCCTCCTTTTGTCGCCCATTTCGCGACATTTGCGGCAGAATAACTTGTTAACCAATCTGTGCTACCCCGATTGCGTTCCCGTTGTCCGCGTGCGGGTTTTCGGGAACTTTCCTCCCTGTTGACTGGCCGCGCCGCAAGGTGCGGCCTTTTTTCCTTGCTCATGGTAAGTCATGCGAGCCAGGCGCAAGACCGTCCTCCAAGCCATTGAAAAATTGTGATCGAAAGAAGGTTGACGGGTCGGGAGACTCGGCATACCGTGCGCCGCAATGATAAGTCGGCCAGTCCGGCAGGGAGTGAAATGAAAAGGATCCGTGCGCGGGTCCTTTTCTTTATTGAGCAAGGGTTTGCGCGTGGCAGTTGATCCCACCTGACAAGCGTGGCGACCCATGATAAGGCGCAAAGCGAACTTCTAGGGAGCAAACCATGCGAATTTGGACCAGCCTTGCGGCGATCCTTGCGGCGCTTGCGATGACGGTCGCTGCCCAGGCGCAGACCGACGGCACGGCGTCCGACGCCACGGAATCGGCGGGCGGTGTCGAGGGCGCGGCGGGCGAGACTCCGGGCCTTTCGATGGGCGTCGAGGAAGCCGGACCGGGGCAACCCTATATCCGCGACACGTTCGGCGACTGGGAACTGCGCTGCGTGCGCGATGGCAATGACAGCGAGATTTGCCAGCTCTATCAGTTGATGAGCGATGGCAATGGCAACTCGGTGGCCGAATTCAACATCTTCCCGCTGCCCGAAGGCGGTGAGGCAGTTGCGGGCGCCAATATCGTGACCCCGCTCGAGACTCTTCTGACCGCACCGCTGCGTCTTGCGGTCGATAGCGGGCAGGGCAAGCGCTATCCCTATTCCTTCTGCAGCCAGATCGGCTGCTTCTCGCGGATTGGCCTGACGGCTGACGAAATCGCCTCGTTCCGCCAGGGTTCTGCGGCCAAGATCACGATCGTCCCGGCTGCGGCGCCAAACGAGACGGTCGAGTTGACGCTCTCGCTCTCCGGTTTTACCGCGGGCTTCAATGCTCTGGTCGAGATCGAGAAGGCGCGGACGGCGGCTCCGGCCTCCGAGTAACGGGCGTCTGGCCCGGCGTCATCTCCGGGCCCTCAATCGACCAGCGCGCTTCCGGCTGCATCCGGGCGCGCAGGCGCGCCAGCGCCCAGGCTTCCTGCCCGCCGGGGCCGTGTTGTGGCTCCAGCAACCAGCGGCTTTCCACCCCCGGCGCGCCGCCCGCCTCGGGCGTCAGGATCAGGCCAAGCGGCGTGACGCGCCCCTCCTTTGCGCCGGTCTCGGCCGCCAGGTGCAGCCGCCGCACCGCCGTCAGCCCGGGCGGCCCCGGCAGATCGGCCACCACCAGCGGCACCAGCCCCGCGCGCAAGGCCTCCTCCATCGTCCAAAGCAGGTCCTCGGGCCGTTTCGGCGTCATGAAGACAAAGCGCGACGGATCGGCAAGCCCGACCATCCCTTCGGCATGAAGCCGCGCCGCGTCCCACGAGGGCCGGATCCAGAAGACCGGCCCGCGCATCGCGCCCGCCAGCTTCAGGGCCAGCCGCCGCCGGGCCGCGCCGCAGAACTCGTGCACCCGCGCGCTCTCCAGCGTCATGTCGCCCAGGAACGTCACCAGGGCCGCGTTCCGGCGGTGCGAGTTGCGTGTCAGAAGATGGGCGGCGGCCATTCCGGTCATGGCACGATCCTACAATGTTCCCTTTTTGTTCTCAATCAATTTTACCGACCCGACCCCGGGACGTGCGTTTCCTGAAAGATCAACTCGGGGTGGCCTTGCCCGACCCGCCGGGCTATGTGGCACGGCCAGAATGATGGAGTGAACGGAATGCAGCGTGTGACACTGGGACGGACCGGCATCGAGGTCCAGAATTACTGCCTCGGCACCATGACCTGGGGCACCCAGACCGACGAGGCAGGGGCCCACGCCCAGATCGACGCCGCAATGGCGGCAGGTCTCGACTTCATCGACACGGCCGAGATGTATCCCGTGAACCCGGTGCGTGCCGAAACGGTCGGCCTGACCGAGACCATCATCGGCAACTGGAACGCGAAGTCCGGCAACCGCGACAAGTGGGTGATCGCCACCAAGCACACGGGCAGAAGCGACACGGTCCGCAAGGGCAGAGGCATCGGCCCCGAGACAGTGCGCGAGGCGCTCGAGGGATCGCTCCGGCGGCTGCGCACCGATTACGTCGACCTCTATCAGTTCCACTGGCCGAACCGAGCGCACTACCATTTCCGGCGCAACTGGCATTTCGACCCGACCGAGCAGCCGCCTGCGAACGAGATTCTCGACAATTTCGCCGCGACGATGGAGGTGCTGCGCGATCTCGTGCAGGAGGGCAAGATCCGCGCCTTCGGCCTCTCCAATGATACCGCCTGGGGCACGATCCGCTGGCTCGACGCTGCCGCCGCCACTGGCGGGCCACGCGTGGCCACGATCCAGAACGAATATTCGCTGATGTGCCGGCATTACGACACCGACCTGGCCGAAGTCGGCTACCAGGAAGATGTCACGCTTCTCGCGTTTTCGCCGCTCGCTGCGGGTCTGCTCACCGGCAAGTACTCGGGCGGAGCCGTTCCGGAGGGATCGCGCATGTCGATCAACGGCAATCTCGGCGGCCGGGCCAGCGCCCGCGCCTTCCCTGCGGCGGATGCCTATGTCGAGATCGCCCGCGCGAACGGGCTTGATCCAGTCCACATGGCGCTGGCCTGGTGCGCGGAACGACCCTTCCCGACAATCCCGATCTTCGGCGCCACGACGGCAGAGCAACTTGAAACCATAACCGCCGGTCTCGACGTGTCGCTGACCGACGAGGTCCGGTCTGCGCTCTCAAAAGCACACCGCGCCCACGCAATGCCATACTGACCGCCGGCGATGTCTTGCCGAGCCGTTGGGACGCCCTTAGGGTCTCGCCAACAGGGGGGAGCTTCGGGAGGCAGCCATGTCTGCGATCCGTCATGTCGTGACGGTTTTGTTGCTGAGTTTCTTGCTGGCCGGGTGCCAGGAAGACACCGCCGACGCGTCCGCTGCGACCGCAGATATCCCCGAGATTCTCACGCCCTTCCGCACGGCCTGCGAAAAGGACGGCGGACGCTGGGGCAAGGTCCGCGGAAGCGATCGTTTCACCTGCTACAAGACCACGAGGGACGCAAACAAGCCCTGTGACAGCGGCCTGGATTGCGACGGGCTTTGCCTCGCCCGTTCTCGCACATGCGCGCCCGTAACTCCGTTCTTCGGCTGCCATGAAGTGCTGTCGAAAAGCGGCCTCCGCCAGACCCTGTGTACCCAATGAAGCGGGTTCTCGTAGCCGCGCTCTTGCTGTTCCTGGCCGCCTGCGGTTCGACCTATCGTGATCGCGGCGTGCCGATCTCTTCGATGGCCGTGTTCCAGCCCGAGCGCTATGCGGGCACCTGGTACGAGGTCGCGAGCTTTCCGACCCCGTTCCAGAAAGGCTGCACCCGCACCCGCGCCGAATACGGTCTTCTCGACGACGGGCGCCTGAGCGTCCGGAACACCTGCGTTCGCGGCGGCGCCCTCGCCGTGATCGAGGGCAGCGCGCAGGTGACCGGCCCCGGTCGTCTCTCCGTGCGGTTGAACGGTGTGCCGTTCCCGGCGGACTACTGGGTGCTCTGGGTTGACGAAGGCTATCGTACTGCCGTGGTCGGATCGCCTTCAGGCCGGGCGGGCTGGATATTGAACCGCGACCCGCAGATCCCGGCCGACCGGCTCGAGGCGGCGAGATCGGTCCTTGCCTTCAACGGCTACGATGTCTCGCGGCTTGTGCGCACACCGCAGGGGACAGCGCCATGACCCGGCGGGCGGCGATCCTCGGCCTGGGAAGCCGCGGTGCCGGTTGGGCCACGACCTGCCTGGCCGCGGGTTGGGAGGTGCGCGGCTTCGACCCGGCGCCTGATGGACTTGTTACGGCCTTCTGGCCCGCGGGCTGTCGGCGCGAGACGACGATCTCGGGCGCCGTGCGCCGGGCAGATGTGGTCATTTGCTGCCTGCCCGAGCGGCTGGAGCTGGTGCAGATGGTGCTGCAACGCGCTCAGGCCGAAGCTCCGATGACCTCCGTCATTGCCGTGGCCTCGCAAAACCTCGACATTGATGCGCTCCAGAATTGCGCCATTCGTCCCGGCCAGGTTGTCCGGATTGGCGAAACCGATGGTGATGCTCTTGCGCTCGATGTGACCGACCGCAACGCGCCCCAGTTGCGCTCTGAAACCAGGGCGGCATTCGCTGAACTGGCAGCCGTGCGTTCGCTCGCGCTCCCGCCGCCGCCTGAAGATCAGGGGCTCGACGCCGAAAGCGCCTGAATGTGGCGCGGCCAGTCGCGTGCCGACACCGAGGCCTCGCGCACCAGCCCGTCGAAATGATCCGCAAGGTTGCGCACCCGCTCGCGGTCGCGGAAGACCAGGTTGTGCTGGCCAAGATAGACGACCCCGATCAGCGGTCCGAACACCGTAAGCCCGCTTGACCACAGCCGCCGCGCATCGAAGAGATGCACTCTCAGCGAGGGGTAGAGCTGCGCGTGCAACTCAAGCATGTAGTCGATCTGGCCCCGGCGGACCTCGTCCGGCAGGCCGCGATAGTAGCCGGTCGCGGTTGCGAAGGAATCGACCGTGAAAAGTGGCATCGCGATCTCGAAGTCCGACATCTCTTCGCGCAGGAGATCCAGACGGTCGCGGCTTGCGCCGATGGCCTGGTCGGTCGTGCGCCCAAGGTAAGGCGCGTACTCCCACCGCAGCATTGCTTCGGTCTTCAGCATGTCCGGCAGTGTCGCCGGGACGTGGCGTATCTTGTAACCCGCCGCCTCGCGCTGCCACGCAAAGATCTGTTCATCGAAATGCGACCTCTCGGCCTGCGAAACCTGCATTGAACCAGCCAGAACATCGGCAGCCTGTTCACGCAGATCGCTCAGCCCAAGAAGCCAGTCGCCCGAGACCCCAAGCACGCTTGCGCACTCCGCGACCACATGCGCGTTCGGCAGACGGGTCGTCTCCTCGTTCAGAAGTTGCGAGACAGTCGAGCGATCCACGCCAACGGCGCGCGCGAGACCAGATTGCGTCTGTCCACGCGCCTCCAACGCCTGTGAAAGGCGGGTTCGGAAGAGGATAGCACGGTTTCGTTTATCCATGTTTGATGACTTAAATCACATATGTTGGATTAATGTTGCGTATTTCCTAGATTTTCACAAGCCCGTGATCATGCCAAGACCTGCCCATGAAGGGGAAATTTTTCATTGAATGGCCGACAGTTGCCCTTTTCGCAGGCACCTATGCTGCCTGGGCCGGGACTGTTTTCTGGATGGCCGAGCTTGCGCCGTGGCTTGCCGTGCCGGCGCTCGCCGCCGTCATCGCGTTTCATTCCTCGCTTCAGCACGAGGCGATCCACGGTCACCCGACCAGCTTGCAAGGATTGAATACCGCGATCGCCTGGCCGCCGTTGACGCTGGTCATCCCCTACTTGCGTTTCCGTGACACCCATCTGGCGCATCATCGCGACGAGACCCTGACGGACCCCTACGACGACCCGGAATCGCATTTCATGGACCCCTGCGATTGGAGGCGCCTGTCGCGCGTGCAAAAGGCGATCCTGAACCTGCACAATACGCTCGCCGGCCGCCTGCTGCTCGGTCCCTTCGTCGGCACGCTTTGCTTCGTCTGCAGCGACTGGAAACGCTGCGGCGTCGATCGTCGAATTGCCTGGGGATGGGCCTGGCATGTACTCGCCGCGGCGATCGTCGCCGCAACCGTCTTGGCGTCTTCCATGCCGTTCTGGTCTTACGCGCTCGCCGCCTATGGTGCGCTGGCACTCCTGCGCATCCGCACTTTCCTGGAGCACCGCGCCCATGACCGCGCCCGTGGCCGCTCGGTCATTATCGAAGACCGAGGCCCGCTCGCGCTTCTCTTTCTCAACAACAACCTCCATGCGGTCCACCACGCACACCCCGGCGTTCCCTGGTACCGGCTCCCGGAACTCTATCGGCAGGGCCGAGACCGCTACCTCGCCATGAACGACGGCTACCGCCTCGCCTCGTACAACGACGTCTTCCGTACCTATCTCTTCCGCCGGAAAGACCCTGTCGAGCACCCGCTCCGACCGGCCCGCCACTAACAGGCTTGCTCCGTTCCGCCTTCGCGTTCAGAGAAGGAGCGATGGAACCCTGGGTCATCTTTTCGATCACGGCAGCACTTGCCCAAACCCTGCGCTTCGCGGTGCAAAAAGTGCTGGCGGCGGGCCGTCTCAGCGCCGCGGCCGCGACCTGGGCCCGGTTTCTCTGGTCCTGGCCACTTGCCCTGGGCCTTGCCGCGCTCTACGGCAGCGCCACCGGCGCCGAGATGCCGGTCCTGTCGCCGGCCTTCTTCGCCTACGGTCTCGCAGGCGGCATCTTCCAGATCCTCGCAACCATCTGCACGGTCAGCCTCTTCCGCCAACGCGCCTTCGCCGTCGGCATCACCTTCAAGAAGACCGAGGTCATGCTTACAGCGCTGGTGGGCTTCGCCGTCCTTGGCGACGCCATTCCGCTCTGGGGTCTCGCGGCCATCGCTCTCGGCTTCGTCGGCGTGCTGCTGCTGTCCGACCCGCCCGAGGGCGGCGGTCTCCTAAACCGGGCGGCCGGCATCGGACTTCTCTCCGGCATCCTCTTCGCGCTTTCCGCCGTCACCTATCGCGGCGCGGCACTGGCACTCGACACCGGCGATCCGGTGCTGACCGGCGGCATCACCCTCGCCGTCGTCGCCGCATGGCAAACGCTGGTCCTCGCGGTTTGGTTGCGGGCAAGGGAACCCGGCCAGATCACCGCCACGCTGCGCGCCTGGCGGCCCACGATGGTCGTCAGCCTCTTCTCGCTCGTCGGAAGCTGGAGCTGGTTCGCCGCGTTCTCACTGATGAACGCAGCCTATGTCTTCGCGGTCGGCCAGATCGAACTGATCTTCTCGCTCCTCATCGGCTGGCTCTGGTTCTCCGAACGTCTCACCTCGCGCGAGGCGCTGGGCATCGCCGTCCTCACCGCCTCGATCCTGGCGATAGCGTTCCTGGTCTAAAGCCAGACCACATCGCTCATCGGATCGTCATTCCGCACGAACGGCACCCGCTCCGGCGCATCCACGCGCGGCAAATGCTGCTCCAACTCTGCCAGCACGATCCGCGTGATGAACGGAAGGTCCAACTGCCGAACTTCGCCCAAAGGCACCCACTGCAGATGCGACAGTTCCGCCTCGACCGGCTCGAACCGGTCCGGGTCCGACGACAGATGCACCGCGTCCGCGAGGAAGAACCGGGCATCGAATCGCCGCGGCCGGCCCGGAGGCGTCACCGCCCGGAAAAAGAAATGCAGACCCGGCGCGGTATCGTTCAGCCTCTGACCTGTCTCCTCGTAAAGCTCGCGTAGCGCTGCCGCCGCAATCGCCCCTGCCGGAAGATCGCTCTTGGCCTCCAGTTTCGTCCGGCAATGTGAACAAAGCGCCACCTCGCGCACCGCATCCGCCGCATCGACCGCGCCGCCCGGAAACACGAACTTGTCCGCCATGAAGGCCGCCGCCTTGCCACGCTGCCCCATCAGAATGCGCGGGGCGGTGGCGGGATCTCTAACCAGGATCAGCGTCGCCGCATCCCGTACCGGAACGTCCGTCACGCCGCTCCGAACCCGTGCATCCGCTTCGCCCATTGCAGCCCCACGATCGCGCCCTTCAACCTTGGCAGAAGGTAAAGCGACAGCGCGACGCAGCCAACCGTGAAGATGGTGGCCAGCACCATCGGCTCGGGCCGGAAAGTCGTGAACCCCCAGAGGATCAGGGGAGCCATCAGGTGCCCGACGATCAGGATCGTCAGATAGGCCGGCCCGTCGTCGGCACGGTGATGCGACAGCTCTTCGCCACAGACCGGGCAGGCGTCGCGCACTTTCAGATAAGACCGCATCATCGGTCCCTTGCCGCAATTCGGGCACTTGCGGCGCCATCCGCGCAAAAGGGCAGGGCGCAGCGGACGCTCCGCCACGGCGGACACGGCGTCGGTCATGTCGATGTCATTCAACTTGTTCACGGGGGTATCTCTCGGGTCGGCCACCTGCTCGGGATACAGCCATGTCACCGGTCCGACTATCGGACGCAATGTCCTTGCGTCGGGATGTCGCGGCAGACCCGCCTTTACTCGGCGGAAAGCCCCGAGATCCAGCGCAGGTCCTTCACCGGAGCGCGTGTCGGCGTGATGTTGCGCAACCGCGAGCCGCGCCTGATCCGCCGCTCCTCCAGGTCGCGCTTTGCCAGGTGCGTCGCGTGGTGTCGCGCCTGTGCTAGCACGCTCTCCACGCTGTCCGTCGCGCCGCAGACCGGGCATTCCACCCGGTCGGACGGCTTCGGCTTCGCCGGAACCTCCGGACGAACGATGCATCTCCCGCAAAGGACAACCGGCGAACCCTTGAGCATGAACCGACCTCCGAAACCGCGCCTTCTGGCGGCGCAGGGACAATCCCGGCGCAATCCGGCGATTCTTTGGCGCCCGCGGGTCAGCAATGAAGAATTGTTGCGGTCGCTTTCTCAGCCCCGTGTCCCCGCGAACTCCGCCTGCCAGCCTTCGCGCTCGTCGTCCGCGATCTTGGCGAAAAGCACATCCGGCACGGAAAACTCATGCCCCACCGGCAGCGCCTTGAGCGCCTCGGCCATGTCCGACGGCCATGTCGTATCCAGCGTGTTCATCGCCGAAAGCATCCGCGCCGCTGCCTCCGGGATGAACGGCGCAGACAGCACCGCGTAAAACCGGATCAGGTTCAAAGCTAACCGGATCTGCGCCGCCGCCCGTTCAGGGTCCTCCTTGAAGACCGACCAGGGCGCAGCAGCCTGCAAATACTCGTTCCCCAATACCCAGAGCGCCCGCAACTCGGCAGCACTCTTGCGCACCTCGATCGCCTCCATCTGGACCTGATAGGCTTCAAGCCCCGTCTGCAGCTTGGCCACCAGCGCCTCTTCCTCCGGCCCCCACTCGCCCCCGGACGGCACGACCTCGCCAAACTTCGACCGGCAGAACTTGGTGACGCGGCTCACGAAATTACCCAGCACATCTGCCAGGTCCTTGTTCACGCTCGCCTGGAAGTTCTCCCAGGTGAATTCGCTGTCGCTGCTTTCCGGCGCATGAGACAGAAGCCACCACCGCCAGTAATCCGCAGGCAGGATCTCCAGCGCCTGGTCCATGAACACGCCACGGCCCTGGCTCGTGCTGAACTGCCCGCCATCGTAATTGAGGTAGTTGAAGCTCTTGATGTAATCCACCAGCTTCCAAGGCTCGCCCGACCCGATGATCGTGGCGGGGAAACTCAGCGTATGGAACGGCACGTTGTCCTTTCCCATGAACTGCACGTAACGGACGTCCTCCGCGCCCTTGTCGGTCCGCCACCAGCGCTCCCATTCCGCATCCGGCGCGCCGCGCGCATCCGACCATTCCTTCGCACAGGCGATGTACTCGATCGGCGCATCGAACCAGACATAGAAGACCTTGCCCTCCATCCCC
>JAJDOD010000175.1 GCA_022340315.1 Silicimonas sp.
AGCGGCAGCAGCGTGATGAACTCGACAAGCGGACGCAGCCGGGGAAACTTCAGGCGTATCCAGTATGCCGTGGGCACGACGATCAGGATTCCCACCACGATGGTGAAAAGCGCCATGATCACCGAATAGGTGAACGTCGCACGAAATTGCGGGTCCTCCAGGACCCAGGCATAGGCGTCCAGCGAATACTCGCCGCGCCGTTTGCGCAGACTGAACTCAAGCGTGCCGATCAGAGGCAGCGCGAAGTAAATGATACCCACCGCAAGCGCCAGCCATGACCAGATCTTCACTCTCATTGCATCCACTTCTCGGCACGGGTGCGGAGCCAGATGTAAACCCCGTTTGCAATTCCGGTGATGACGATCATCCCGAAGGCCAGCGCATACCCCAGGTGCGGGTCCTGAAGAACGTCACCCCGGATCTGGGCAAAGAGGACGATTGGCACGATCGACAAGGACGATCCGGTGAGTGCATAGGCCGTCGCCACGGCACCGAAGGAATTGGCGAACAGCAAAGCGAAGGTGCCCAGAAGCGACGGCGCAAGGATCGGAAATGCCACCATGCGCCAATACTGGCCACTGGTTGCCCCGAGGATGTCTGCAGCTTCGCGCCACTCGCGCTTCATGCCGTCGAGCGCGGGCGTGATAATCAGGATCATAAGGGGTATCTGGAAAAACAGGTAGACCAGCGTCAGCCCCCAAAAGCTCAGCAGGTTGAAGCCAAGCCCGTAAATATTGATCCCGAACCACTCACGCAGAAGCACCGTGACAAGGCCAACCCGACCGAGCGTCGCGAGAAAAGCGAAGGACAGAGGCACACCCGCGAAGTTCGAGGCGACGCCCGAGAATGTAAGCAATGGCCCGCGCACCGCTTTCGGAACACCGCCGAAGGAAATCGCAGCCGCCATGGAAAATCCGATCAGGCAGCCAAGCAGCGCAGAGGCGAAGGAAATGCGGATCGATATCCAGTAAGCCGCCAGGATCGAAGGCTGGAACAGGTTGAAGATGTTCTGCAGCGTGGGTGTGCCATCCGCTGTCACGAAAGCGCCGATCACGATCTTCATCGTCGGCAAAATCAGGAACATCACGGCAAAGAGAAAGAACGGCACCAGGCCTAGCCATGCCAGCGGCAATGGTCTGCGCCGCGGTGCCGCGTGTGATGTCGTATCCGTCATTCCGGGTACCCCGCCCGTATGACCGGGCGGGGTTTTGATCCGTTCACTGGACGTTTGCGCCGACGACCGAGTCCCAGCCGCCGGTTACGGCTTCCTTGTTCCCCGCTTGCTGATCGAGCGTCGGGAAAACGGCGATCTCGTAGGATCCGGCCGGTGGCAGAGCATCAAGCAGTTCCTGCGGAATCTTTCCGTTTGCGGCAAGATCGTTGAAGCGGATCGGATGGCAGTAACCCTTCAGCCAGCCAAGCTGCCCTTCGTCAGAATAGAGGTACTCCATCCACAGCTTGGCGGCGTTGGGCTGAGGCGAATAAGCCGAAATCGCCTGCACGTAGACCCCGGCTACAACGCCCGACTTCGGCACAACGACCTCGAGCGGCGGGTTCCCGTCCAGCGTGTCGCGCCATGCCAGCCCGTTGTAGTCCCAGGCGATGACGATCGGCGTCGACCCCTGCGCGATGGTGCCGGGCTTGCCGATGACAGGCACGAAGTTGCCTGCCGCATTGAGTTCCGCAAAGAACTCGAGCCCGGCCTCGCCAGAGCCCGTGCCCGCTTCGCCGCCTCGGGCAAGGCCCGCTGCCATGACCGCCAGGATCGCCTGGTTCGATGCGCGGGGATCGCCCGCCAGCGCGACGGAATTGGCATACTCAGGCTTGAGAAGGTCGTCCCAATCCTGCGGCACGTTGTCGACGAGGTCGGTGTTCACCACGAATGAAAGAACCCCGTAGTAATCGCCGTACCAATGCCCGTCCGCGTCCTTGGCATCGGCAGGTATCGTGTCCCAGGTCGCGACCTTGTAGGCCTGTGACAGCCCCTCGCTCTTGGCCTGCGGACCGAATGCGAAGCCGACGTCCAGGACATCGGGCGCCTGCGGGCCCTTGTTGTCCTTGTTGGCGCGAACCGCTTCCAACTCGTCGGCGGACCCGGCATCCGGGTTCAGTTCGTTGACGGAGATGTTGGGATACTTCGCCTTGAAGTCAGCAATCACTTCGCCGTAGCCGCACCAGGTGTGCGGAAGTGCGATGGTCGAAAGCATTCCTTCCTGTTCGGCCGCCGCAACAAGGTCTTCCATGCTCTGCGCCCAGGCGGGGGCTGTCGCACCTGTCGCGTACATCGCGACCAGGCCGCTTGCGAGCCATCTTTTGATTTTCATCATACGTCTCCCATTGGTTGCCGGTCTGAATCGCCGGCAGTGTTGTTCGTTGTTTTGGCAGGGACTTACATTCCTTGGCGGATCAATGAAAACGCGATTTCAGCAACGTGACAAGCGAAATGCGACCACCGCCGGAAAGGTTCACCGCGGGGTTCGGTGGCGCAGGAGCTCAGGAAGTTCCATGACCGACGCCAGTATATGGTCCGCATGAGGCTTCAGAACCGAGTGCCGCGCAGGTCCGGTCAGGACGCCAATGTTGAGACCGACCCCTGCCGCGCGACCTGCAAGCAGGTCATGCAGGCTGTCTCCGACCATTGCCACCTCCGCCGGAGAAAGACCCGTTTCCCGGCAAAATTCCAGGATAGTGTCGGCTTCTGGCTTGTTGCGAAAGCCGCTGTCGCTTCCACAAACAAAAGCAAACCGATCCAGAACGCCCGCATCCGCAAGCTGACTGCGGGCCGCCTGCTCCAGGTCGTTCGTCACGAGACCGAGCGTCAGCCCAACCGCATGGAGATCGGCGGCAAGGTTCTGCAGGTCACCAACAGCCGCCGGACGCAGGCCCGCAATGACAACGGCGCTTTCTGCAAGCAGCGCCCCGGGTTCAAGGCTCGGGGACCTGGACGACCATACCGCGCAAATCTCTTCCACGGGGCTACCGATGACCACGGAGCCTTCACGAAACGCGCGTGCGATCGGATCGTAGCCGCAAGCCTCCGCCAGATCCCGCCGAAGCACCGGATCCTCTGCCGCCATGACGTCGAGCATACGGTCACAATAGCTTGACCAGGCATCCTCAAACTTGAACAGTGTGCCGTCCTTGTCGAAGACGACAGCCCGGATTTTTTCCGGCTGAGTTTCCCGCTCCAGTTCAGTCAAACCATGCTCTCCATTACCGCACCACCATTCTCGGCTCCGCGCCCGTACCTGTCCCGATACACGTCCGACCTGATTCCGGCCAGCCTGCCCGCTTGCGCGCCGGCAAGGCAGCCGTGAGCATCACGGCATTCCTCGTCGTCCTTCTTGGCGCAGCGCTCCACGCGGCGTGGAACGCGATCGTGAAAGGCAGCACGGACAAGGTCATGACAATTGTCAACGTGGCCGGAGCCGCGGCTCTTGTCGCCGCCTGCACGCTGCCGATTCTGCCTCGGCCAGACCCGTCAAGCTGGCCGTTTATCGCGTCGTCAGCCTTTTTTCAGATCTGCTATTTTCTGCTTATAGCCAACGTCTATCGGGCAACCGATATGGGGTTCGCCTATCCGCTGATGCGTGGCGTAGCCCCTCTCATCGTCACCGTCGTCAGCGTAGCGGCGCTGGGAGCAGACGTCTCGGCTTCGGCCTGGCTCGGCATTGTGGTCATCTCCGCCGGTGTTCTGAGCATGACCCTGGGCCGCTTCAGTGGCGACGGTCGGGCGCTCATGCTTGCCCTGCTGAACGCCGGTGTCATTGCAGCGTATACCCTTATCGACGGCGAAGGCGTCCGACGATCGGGAACACCGGCCGCCTATACTCTTTACCTCTCCCTTCTCACGGGGCCGCCTCTGGTCGCCTGGGCCCTGCTCAGGCATGGAAAGCGCTTCACCGGGTATGTCGCCCTGAACTGGCACTATGGACTGATCGGAGGCATCGCCACCGTAACGTCCTACGGGCTCGCCCTTTGGGCGATGACCGTCGCGCCGGTCGCGATGGTCTCTGCACTCCGCGAAACATCCATCGTTTTCGGAGCGATCATCTCGGTTGTCCTGCTGCGCGAACCGTTGGACAAGCGCCGTGTCTTCGCCGCGCTCACGATTGCAGCGGGAGCGGCCTCGCTGAGGCTCTGAGCATTGCCGCAACTGGCCGCCATGCGAGAACCAGCCGAAAGTGCCAGGTCCCAGACGCGCGGCACACTATGAACTGTCCTTGAACTCTTGAAAAACGCGCATGTTATGGCGCCAGGACGCCAATCTGCATTCCGCACATCTCGGGCCCGGCCTGCCACCTTGCAGCTCGGCAGAACTAGCTGCGGGCGACTTCGCCGGCGACGGTGAGCGCGACACCGGCTTCTTCAATGACCCGGGCTTCACTAGGGGAAACGGGCGCGTCGGTCACGATTTCATCCAGCGCACTGCAGTGACAGACGGCAGCAAGGCCACGCTTGCCGAACTTGGTCGCATCGGTAACAAGGATGCCCCGGTCCGAGCGCGACAGCATCTTTCTCGCCAGGATCGCTTCCCCCGTGTCAAAGTCCATGACCTCGCCATCGCGCACCGCGCCGGCCGATATCACGGCGTATTGCGCGCTGTGGCGTTCGATGTATTCGAGCGCCTCTTCTCCGAGAATTGCCCCGGAATCAGGCCTGAGTTGGCCGCCGGCGAGAAAGACGCGGTTTCCGGCACCGCCGACAAGGATTCGGGCGGCGTCGGTCGAATTCGTGATGACCGACAGCCGCGAATGCCCAATGAGCGCGCGCGCCAAGTAACTCGTGGTGGTCCCGGTATCCAGCATGAACGTGTCGCCGTTCCGGATCATCGCGGCAAGCGCCCTCGCGATAGACTGCTTCGCCGCCGCATTCTCGCGCATGCGCTTGCGAAACGGAGACTCGCCCAGCGTGGCCGGAAGGCTCGCGCCACCATGCACCCGGTGAACCTCGCCGATTTCGGAAAGGGCGCGAACATCGCGACGCACGGTCTCTGCCGAGACCATCAACCGCTCTGCGAGGGATGCGATCGACAGCGTCCCGAATTCCTCGAGCATTCGTAGAAGATTTGCCTGTCGCTGTGTCTGCACGCCGGGTCTCCGCACACAGATTAGACCAAATCGGTCAAATCCGGGCAATAAAAACACAAAATTCCACAAGAACAATTGACTCGAATCTACCGCTGTCCGTTACTCGTCGGCATGAGTGGCGCCCACCGCAGGTCATCATCCTGCACTCGGACCAAGGCGCCGGCGGCCGTTATTCGGCCGGCAACAGGGGGCTGACATGACGATGAAACGAAAAGCGCATTATCTTCTGGGTGTGGCGGCGATCTGCGCAGCGCTGCCGGCAGGAGCACAGGAATCCACCGATCCCATTCGGCTGACGCTGCACGACTGGACCGGGCAGCTCATCACGACCGAACTCATGGGCGAGGTGCTGAAGGCAGCGAACTACAACGTGGAATACGTGCAGGCGGATTATCTTGCACAGTTCGCGGGCCTCGAAACCGGTGACCTCCACGTCGCAATGGAGATGTGGGAAACCACGGGCCGCGAGGCGATGGATGCTGCCACAGCGACCGGCAAGGTCGTGGTCTTCGGCCCGACGGGCATGAAGGCCAAGGAAGAGTGGTGGTACCCGATCTACATGAAGGATCGCTGCCCGGGCCTGCCGAACTGGGAGGCGCTTCTTGAACCAGCGTGCGCGGAGGCGTTCTCGATTCCCGAAACCGCTCCGAAGGGTCGTTATCTTGGCGGCCCCGTGACATGGGGCGGGTTCGACGACGAACGGGTCGATGCGCTCGGCCTGCCCTTCGAGGTGATCCACGCCGGCACCGACGCGGCGCTTTTCGCCGAACTGGAAAGCGCGGTGCAGCGCGAGGCGCCGATCATGCTTTGGGTCTACGCTCCGCATTGGGCACCCGCCAAGTACGAGGGCGAGTGGGTCGAGTTCCCGGAATATTCGTCCGAATGCTACAACGACCCGTCCACCGGGATTAATCCGGATCTTGCCTACGACTGCGGCAAGCCGTTCGGCGAAATCTGGAAAGTGGGCTGGGCCGGGGTCGCCGACAAGTGGCCCGGCGCGGCGAAAGCCATCGAGGCCTTCACCATCGACAACGACGACATGGGGGCAATGATCACCAAGGTCGACCTGGAAGGATCGACGGTATCCGACGTGGTGGCCGCGTGGATGGCGGCGAACGAGGCGACTTGGCAGGGCTGGATCAGCCAGTAGGATCCGCACACATGGCTTCCGAACCGGGGCGCGCGCCCCGGCTCATCTGCCGCAATGTCTGGAAACTGTTCGGACCGCGGGCGAAGACGTGGCTCTCCACCAACGGACCTTCGCCCTCGGACGATGCCATTTCCGCGTCCGGGCTTGTCGGTGCGGTTCGCGGCATTGACCTCGAGGTCCGCGAGGGCGAGATCTTCGTGATCATGGGGCTTTCCGGGTCCGGCAAGTCCACTCTGGTGCGCTGTCTCTCTCGACTGATTGAACCCACTGGGGGCGAAATCCTCTACGAGGGCCGCGACCTGCTCGCTATGAGCGAGGCCGAGATGATGCGCATCCGGCGTCACAAGATGGGGATGGTGTTCCAGCACTTCGCGCTGCTCCCCCATATGTCGGTGCTCGAAAACGTTGCATTTCCGCTGGAGGTTCAGGGCGCAGGTCGGTCCGAGCGCGAAACGCGAGCGCGGAAAGTAATCGCGCTGGTCGGTCTCGAGGGCCGCGAAGAGGCGTATCCCCGCGAATTGTCTGGCGGCCAGCAGCAGCGCGTCGGCATCGCCCGAAGCCTCGCCGCCGATCCCGAGCTATGGTTCCTCGACGAGCCGTTTTCGGCGCTCGATCCGCTGATCCGCCGGGAAATGCAGGACGAATTCCTGCGTCTCCAGCGGATGCTCAGCAAGACGATCGTATTCATCACGCACGACTTCGACGAGGCGATACGGCTCGCCGACAGGATCGCGATCATGAAGGACGGCAAGCTCGAGCAGGTCGGGACGCCGGAAGAGATCGTGATTACGCCCTCGACACCCTACGTCACCGAGTTCACCCGCGCCGTGCCGCGCGCCAAAGTGGTGCGCCTCGGTTCGGTCATGGTGCCTGCGGATCAGCCCGCGCCGGAACGCTGCCTGCCTGCGACCGCGACCGTAGCAGAGGCCGCCCCGGTCTTTCTCGACGGGGTCGATCGCATCGGCGTTACCGATAAAGACGGCCTGACGGTTGGACAGATTCACCGCAGCGCGGTCATCGACCTCGTTCTCGGGGGCTGGAAAGATGGCTGACGCAGCGCTTCCGGCCCCGATACCACGCCCCAAGGGATTGGTCTGGCTGCTCGCAATTTCGGCATTCCTCGTTTTCTCGACATGGGGAGCGTCGCTGGCGCCCTGGGCGTTCGAGATGCCGCGCGCCTGGCAGGTGCCCTTCGCCGAAACGCTGAGCAGGTTCGTGAAATGGTTGCTGAACGACGCCAGCTTCGGGCTATTCACTTTCGCGGAACTGACCCGTTTCATCGCGGCCATCCTGGATGCCCCTTACCGGCTGGTCCTTGCCTTCCTTTCGTCGGGATCGCCGGAAGCGGGCCTGCCTCCGATGTCCTGGATCGGGGTGACCGGCCTTGCGGCAATCGCAGGTCACCGGGCCGGCGGCGCGCCGCTCGCGCTTCTGATAGCCGTCTGTTTCGGCTTCATCGCGGTCTTTGGCCGCTGGGAAAGCGCCATGGTGACGCTTGCCTCCATCGTGATAGCCGTCCCTATAGGCATCGCGGGAGGTCTGGCCATCGGCATTCTCGCGCACCGCTCGCGCTTTATTGCGCGGGCAATCATACCGGTGCTCGACCTGATGCAAACGGTCCCCGTTTTCGCCTACCTCGTACCGATCCTGATACTTTTTGGCTTCGGACCTGTCGCCGCCATCGTGGCCACACTGATCTACGCGATGCCGCCGATGATACGGGTCACGATGCTCGCGCTGTCACGCGTACCGGCCGAGATCGTGGACCTGGGTCGGATGGTCGGCTGCTCGGAACCGCAAATGACCTGGCGCGTAATGGTTCCGGCCGCGAAGGACGCCCTGATGCTGGGGGCGAACCAGGTCATCATGCTGTCGCTCAACATGGTCATCATCGCCTCGATGATCGGTGCGGGCGGCCTCGGTTTCGACGTCCTCTCAGCGCTTCGCCGCCTCGACTTCGGCGCGGGGCTGGAAGCCGGGTTGTGCATCGTCGCTCTTGCCATTGCGCTCGACCGGCTGAGCCAGGCCTTCGCGGGCCTCAAGGTCAATCCTGCGACCGGAGGGACATGGCTCAGCCGGCATCCCCACCTGTTCGCCGGCCTGTGCCTGCTGACCCTGACCTATCTCGCTGGACTGGTCTGGCCCTGGGTCGAAACATTCCCTGTGGCGTGGGAATATACCACGGGCGATTTCTGGTCTCGCGTCATGCGAGAGATCAACGTCACGTATTTCGATGCGCTCGAGGCGATTAAGACGACACTTCTTCTGAACCTGATGATCCCGGTGAAACGATTCCTGATCGACCTGCCGTGGCTTGGCGTCGCGGCGCTTCTCGCCTTCGCGGGCCTGCAACTGAGCGGCCCGAGGCTTGCACTGCTGACCGGGTCCCTCACCGTTCTGATCGCGCTTACGGGTCTATGGGAGCAAGCGATGACCACGGTCTATCTCTGCGGTGTGTCGGTCATGTTCGCGATGCTGATCGGCGTTCCCATCGGCATTGCCGCGGCCGAACGCAACTGGCTATGGGTCGGAACGCGCACCGTAATCGATACGCTTCAGACACTGCCCTCATTCGTATACCTGATGCCCGCCGTCATGCTGTTTCGTGTGGGAGACTTCACGGCGATGCTCGCGGTGGTCGCCTATTCCGTCGTTCCGGCGATCCGGTACACGGTGCTCGGCCTGCGCGGCGTCGATTCAGGTCTGGTCGAGGCCGGCCGGGCGATGGGCTGCACCGAAGGACAGATCCTGCGTCGGATCAAGCTAAAGCTCGCACTCCCGGAAATCATGCTGGGGCTGAACCAGACGATCATGTTCGCCCTGTCGATGCTGGTCATCACGGCGCTTGTGGGGACCCGGGACCTCGGCCAGGAGGTCTACATCGCGCTGACCAAGGCCAATGCAGGTGCCGGTCTTGTGTCGGGTCTCTGCGTCGCCTTCATCGCCATTATTGCCGACCGGTTGATTCAGGCGAGCGCGGCACGGATGCGCGCCGGCCTCGGCCTCGCGGACGGAGGCAGACATGAATCGTGACCAGCTTGCGGCCTTGCCCTGCTGGGAGGGCGAGTGGACTGCCGAGCCGCTCTCCGGGGGGCTGTCCAACGAAATCTGGAAGGTTACCGACCGTGTGGGATCGCACGTCGTCCGCTTTGGCGGGGATTACCCGTTTCACCGGGTCGACAGGGCGCGCGAGGCGATGTCGGCCCGGGCCGCCCACGCGCTGGGCCTGGCACCCGAGGTCGAGTACACGGGACCCGGCGTGATGGTGACGGCATGGGTCACGGGCCGTACATGGACGGCCGAGGACGTCCGCGCGCGGCCGGAAGCGATCGCGGCACTTCTCAGGCGCTTCCACACCGAGATGCCCTCCCGGGTCTCGGGGCCTGGCTACATCTTCTGGCCGTTTCACATCGTCCGGGACTACGCCCGCGAACTCGCCGGTACGAAACACGAGCCGCACATCCCTGCCCTGCTCGACATCAATAGCCAGATGGAAGCCGTGCAGGTGCCCTTGCCCATCGTCTACGGCCACCACGACCTTCTGCCCGCGAACTTCATCGGAGACGGCGAGACGCCCTCGCTCATCGACTACGAATACGCCGGGTTCGGCACGGCGCTTTTCGACCTCGCCGGTGCCGCATCGAATGCCGAGATGACGCCCGAGCAATCCGACCGGCTGGTCACCGCCTATCTCGGTCACCCGCCCGACACGCCGTTCCGCCGCGCCTTCGCGGCCATGCAATGCGTCTCGCTCGTCCGTGAAGCGATGTGGTCGATGGTTTCCGAAGGCAACCTCGCCACACCGGGCGTCGATTTCGACGCCTATGCGAAAGAGAACATCGATCGGCTCGGGGTATTCCTCGAACGCTACCGGCAGGAGTTCGGATCATGACCCTTCCCAGCCACGCCCGCTTCGTCGTCATCGGCGGCGGCATCATCGGCTGCTCGACCGCTTACCACCTCGCCCGCGACCACAAAGCCGAGGTCCTGCTGCTGGAACAGGGCAAGCTGACCGGCGGCTCCACGTGGCATGCGGCGGGCCTGGTGGGACAGCTCCGGTCCTCGGCCTCCATCACGCGGGTGCTGAAGTACTCGGTCGAACTCTACAAGACACTCGACGCCGAGACGGAACTTGAGACGGGGTGGAAGATGACCGGCTGCCTCCGGCTCGCCACGACGCCCGACCGCTGGACCGAGTACAAGCGGCTCGCGACGACGGCGCGGAGCTTCGGGATGGAAATGGATCTCATTGGCCCGGACGAGGTCAAGCGGATGTGGCCCCTGATGGACACGTCCGACCTGATCGGCGCCTCCTGGCTGCCCACCGACGGACAGGCCAATCCGGCGGACATCACGCAGAGCCTGGCCAAAGGCGCGCGAATGCACGGCGTGACGATCTGCGAGGGTGTCCGGGTGACCGGGTTCGAGATGGAAGGAACCCGGATCACCGGGGTCCGGACAACGCAGGGCACGGTCGCCTGCGAGACGGTGTTGAATTGCGCGGGACAGTGGGCGAGGCAGCTAGGGGCGATGGCGGGTGTCACCGTGCCGCTCCAGCCGGTAAAGCACCAGTATATCGTGACAGATCGGATTCCCGGACTTTCGAAAGACGCCGCGACGCTCCGTGATCCCGACCGGCGGACCTATTTCAAGGAGGAAGTCGGCGGACTCGTCATGGGCGGATACGAACCTGATCCCCAGCTATGGACGCTGGACGACGTGCCCGACGACTGGGAATTCGCGCTATTCGACGACGACTACGACCATTTCGCGCAACACATGGAACAGGCGATTGCCCGTGTTCCCGCGCTGGCCGAAACCGGCGTCAAGCAGATGATCAACGGTTCGGAAAGCTTCACGCCGGACGGGAACTTCATCCTCGGCCGCGCGAACGAATGCCCGAACATGTTCGTCGGCGCCGGCTTCAACGCTTTCGGGATCGCGTCCGGCGGTGGCGCGGGCTGGGTATTGGCGGACTGGGCGGTGAACGGCGAAGCGCCGATGGACCTCTGGACGGTCGACATCCGGCGCTTTTCGGACCTCCACAACGATCGCGCCTGGGTCGCCGAGCGGACGGCAGAGGCTTATGGCAAGCACTATACGATCGGTTATCCGCACGAAGAATACGAAAGCGGTCGACCAAGGCTGACCTCCCCGCTCTATGACCGGCTGAAAGAGGCAGGCGCCGTCTTCGGCTCGAAGCTCGGCTGGGAAAGGCCGAACTGGTTCGCTCCGCCGGGGACCGAAGCGCGGGACATCTATTCGATGGGGCGGCAAAACTGGTTTGATGCCGTTGGCAGCGAACACGCGCATGTCCGGAATGCTGTCGCCATTTTCGATCAAAGCTCTTTCGCCAAGTACGAGGTGACCGGTTCCGACGTGACGGAGGCACTTTCGTGGATCTGCGCTGGAGACGTGATACGTCCGCCGGGCGGCATCACCTACACGCAGCTCCTGAACTCGCGCGGCGGGATCGAGGCGGATCTCACGGTGGCCCGGCTTGCCGACGATCGCTACTATCTCGTCACCGGCACCGGGTTCCGTAGGCACGATCTTGGCTGGATACAGGATCATCTGAAAGGTGACGCGCATCTCGCCGACGTGACCGAACAGCGGGGCACGCTTTCGCTGATGGGGCCGAAGGCGCGCGACGTGCTCGCGTCGGTCGTCCGTGAGGATATCTCCAACGCCGCGTTCCCCTTCGGCCATGTCCGGGAGCTCGATATCGCGGGCGTGCAGGTCCTGGCGCTTCGGATCACCTATGTCGGCGAACTGGGCTGGGAACTGCATTTGCCGATTGCCGGTCTTGCCAAGGTATATGACACGCTCATGGAAGCGGGCGCCGCTCACGGTATCCGTCCCGCCGGCTACCGCGCGATCGAATCCCTCAGGCTGGAGAAAGCCTATAGGGCCTGGGCGTCGGACATCACGCCTGGGGACACACCATTCGAGGCAGGCCTGGGCTGGGCGGTCAAGATGAGGTCGAACCAGCCCTTTATCGGGCGCGAGGCACTCGCACGCGCAGCGGAGCGCCTTCCGTCAAAGCGATTTGCCGGGTTCCTGCTGGACGACCCGGATGTGGTTCTCGTCGGTCGCGAAACGATTTTGCGTGACGGGGCTTTCGCCGGCTACCTGACGTCCGGTGGGTTCGGCTACACGCTTGGAAAGAGCATCGGCTACGGCTACGTCCGAAACGAAAAAGGTGTCGACGATGCCTGGTTGCATTCGGGTCGCTACGAACTCGTCGTCGCCGGGCAGGCATTTCCCGCCTCCCTCGAACTGAAACCGCCCTACGACCCGGAAGGCGCTCGGATCAGGTGCTGACCGGCCAGGGATCAGGCCTTGCGGAAAACCGCGGCAACAGACGGAATCGTCCGTCCTTCGCCGGGCATCGAGACATAGGGATCGGTCGCCTCGATCAGGGCAAAACCCGCCTCCGCGGCATGGCCCGCAAATCCGTCCTCCCACATCGGTCGCTTCACTGTGACGACCAGGACACCATTCGTGCGGCAGATCCTGGCAAGTTCGCCAAGCGCCCCGACACCGACATGCCCTGTCGTGAACACCCCCGCCGAGACGATCCCTGCATAGGCGTCGTCCGGAAACGGAAGCGTCTCTCCGAGAGCCAGCCGGTAAAGCCTGCGGTAGCAGCCCTTCCGGCCGGCGACCGCGAGCATCCCCTCGGACAGGTCGAGACCCTCGACTTCCGGGTACGCCAGAAGGCCAAGCCACTCGCCAAGGAGGCCGGTACCGCATCCCGCGTCCAGGATCGGTGCTGCGCCTCTCGGACAATGCCTGGCAAGCAGCCCCAGGCACACCGACGGATGCCGGTAGCCTGCCCTGGCCATGTCCGTCTCGTAGGTTTCTGCCCAGGCGTCGTAGCTGCGCGCGACCTCGTCCGGGCCTTCCGCTGCATAGACCGTGCCCAGGTGACCGTCGTGCTGCCCGCTCTCCATACATCGCTCCCTTGATTCGCGGTAAGGATAGCCAACAACGCCCGACCATGCAGCAATCGCCAAAGCCCGGAGTTCTCAAAATGACAAACGAAATCGAAAACCTGGTTGCCGGACTTCCCATGCTCCAAGGAATTGGCGCGCGGGCTGAACGGCTCGGCGGATTGACGAACCGGGTCTACAGGTACGGTCCCTTTGTTCTGAGGTTTCCGGGCGAAGGCACCGAAGAGTACATCAACCGCGAACACGAAGCGATGGCAGCCCGCATTGCCGCGACCGCGGGCGTCTCGCCGGATATCCTCCATGTCGATCCCCTGTCCGGCATCATGGTTACGCGCTTCGTCGACGGCGCGGCGACGATGTCGCCCGAGGCGTTTCGCGAGCGGCGCGGAAGCCCGGCCAGGGCAGGAAAGGCCTTTGCGAGCCTCCATGCCGCGGACGAGCCCTTTCCGTTCACCTTCGAACTCTTCTCGATGATCGACAACTACCTCGGCTTGCTGGCCGGCAAGGACGTCGAGCTTCCGGCCGGTTACCACGATGTCGTGACGGAAGCCGAATGCGTCCGCTCCGCCCTTGCCGCGCGCCCGCTGCCATCCGTCCCCTGCCACTGCGATCCGCTCTGCGAGAACTTTCTCGATACCGGCGAACGAATGTGGATTGTCGACTGGGAGTATGCCGGAATGAACGATCCGATGTGGGACCTCGGCGACCTCTCTGTAGAGGCGGGATTTTCCGAAGATCAGGACATGGAGATGCTGACCGCCTACTTCGATGACGATCCCTCGCCGGAAAACCACGGACGCATGGTCGTCTACAAGGCCATGTGCGACCTTCTCTGGACACTCTGGGGTCTGATTCAGCTCGCCAATGGCAACCCGGCCGACGACTTCCGCGCTTATGCCGACGGCCGCTTCGCACGCTGCATGTCACTGATGGCCTCGCCCGGGTTCTCCCGCCATCTCGCGGCGATTTCGTGACCGCGCTATTCGGAAGAAAACGAACCCAATCAGGCATCCTTGCGCCCGGTGGCGAGACGTTCCCTACAACGTCAGCTGTGACAGCGCGGCACGCTCGTCGATGAGCTCCTCGGGGATTTGCCCCGAAAGGCGGAAGTACTTCCACCAGGCGGCCTTGCCCTCACGGCGATGCCAGTCGAGGATATTCGCGAGGATCCAGCGCGCGTGCTGCTCGTCGGTTCGTTCTTCGACATCCGCGGGCACGCCCGCTGTCAGTCGCTCGATCAGTGCCTGCGCTGCTGCCTGACGTTCTGTCAGCGCTTCGCTCGGCTCCTGATCCGATGGCAAGGGGCGTGGCATATAGGTTCCGGCATCGACAAGCTCCTGACGGCGATCTTCCAGCCAATCGCGCAGAGCAATGGTCGAGGTGCAGTCCTCGTAATTGTAAGACTGCACGGTCGCGCGCACCTCGTCGTCTGTGGCATTGATGTCGCCCAGCTCAAGGCCATGCCGAACAGGACCTTCATCGTCAGCCACGTCTGGATAGCGGCGTCACTGTAGGTCTGCTCGCGGCCACGCTTGCCTGTCGGCATGGCATCATCGCGGGATCGAACCAGATCGTCTGCGAACCCCGGCGCTGAAGCGCTGCACTGTAGGCTGGCCAGCTCCGGGTCTTGAAGGTCGGGGCTGTCGGTCTGCTCATACACACCAGCTATCACGCTGGATTCACGAGATGAATATCTTTAGGAATTTGTGCAACAGAGCCGATCGCCGCCGCTAATTGCGATCACTTGTGGCCAAGCGGTATTTCCTGAACACAGCGTCGCCGTACTTGATCTCGCCAACCGGTTCGGCACCCATCCGGCGCAAAGCACCCAAGTTTTTTCTCGTCGGCGGCAGAAGGAACGTCACGTAAGGGATGCGCGGGTCGGTTCGGGCGAAGGCCATTGCCATCTGCGTGATCCTGGCGCCAAGGCCGAAGGCGTCGGGAACCAGCACGAGGCCGAAATCCCACTCGTCGCCTTCCTTCTGGAAGCCGCCCCAGCCGACGTAGCGGCCGCCCTCGAGGATCGCCCAGTGGCCGAGCCCGTCGCGCAGCCAGCACGCCTCCTTTGCGGCGATGAAGGCCGCGGCGACTTTGGTAGTCCAGGGCGCCGTCAGAAGTGGCATGTGCTGTCCGGTCCGCGGATCGTTCATGTGCGCGACGAGCGTGCCCAGCGGGACCTCGTTCAGGCGGACGAAGCTGATCTCTTCCTTTGGCATTGCGATGTGTGTCGCCCTTATGCGTTCGGACGGTTTCCTGTCAGTATGCATCTAGGCCGCCCCGGCGACACGTGTCGATGACGCGCGGACCTCGCGCGAGGTGTCGAGGGCGGAATAGAAGCCCGCGATGTCGTTGAGGCAGTCCGAGCTGAAGCCGATCCAGGCGCGGTGCCCGGCGCGCTCGACCGGGGATGCCGGGTGAAGCGGGTTGGGAAGTGTCTCCTCGAGGTATTCGAGGATGGCGGCGGACTCGAACAGCACGTCCTTGCCTGCCGCCAGCGCCGGCGTCCGGCCGAGCGGCGACAGGGCGAGGAACCAGTCCGGTTTCCGGGAAAGATCGACGGTTCGGCGCGCGAAGGCGATGTCCTTTTTGGCAAGGGCGATCGCGATGCGCTGGACGTATGGGCAAAGCGCGTGGCTGATGAGCGTGATCTGGGCAGGCATGTGTGTTCCTTTCTGGTCCAGGTCCGGCCGCCCCGGGGGGAAGGGCGGCCGGCGTGCCAGTCATCCGCCGCCCGATGGCCGGACCGCGACGGTCCCGATCATGTGGGGATGAAAGGCGCAGAAATACTCGAAGTCGCCGGGAGCGGTGAAGACCATGCGCCGGGAGGTGGCGGTCTCGAGCGCGCCGGTGTCCCAACTGCCATCATGTGCCGTGGCGGTGTGGGGCGCCAGGTCCTCGTTCGTCCAGACGACCGTGTCGCCCGGCCGTATCTCGACGCCTGCAGGAAGGAACGCGAAGCGAGACATGCGCACCGTCACGACGTGAGCGCCGCCGTGCGCCCTGGCGATCTGCGGCGCCGAAACCAGGGCCAGGCTTGCGCCCAGACCCTGGCCGAACCGACGTCGGGAGAAGGACGTCAGCTGGCGCATTCGAGACCATCGACCATACGCTCGGCATGCGCCTCGTGCGCGCGGAAGGTGACCAGCGCATCCTCGAGGAGTGTCTTCAGCGGTGCGACCTTGACGGCGGGGATGAATGCCTCGGCGACCGTCTTGTTCACGAGCTGATGGTAGCCCAGTTCGTTCGTCGCGTAGGCACAGTCGAACGCGGCACCCGAGAGTTGCATGAACTCGGCCCGTTTCGCCGCAGCCCCTTCGACCAGCGCGCGGCTGAGGTCGTTGTCCTTCGGCGTCACGTTGAGCTCGGCGATCAGAGCGCCCGCCGCATCGTTCACCGCCGTGTGGTCGCGGATCATCGTCTGGGCGAATTCGCGCACCGCATCGTTCTCGGAGATCGCCAGCGCGAGGTGCGCGTAGCGGATGTCGAGGCCGCCGGCGGTATAGGCCGTGTGCGCGATTTCGAGGTCGTTCATCGGTTGGCCTGCCTCTGCAGCAAGGCCCGTGGCCACCACGGCGACGGCGAGGGTGAGTGTCGTGATCTTCATCGGGAATCTCCGGTTTGGGTTAGGGTGGCATTCGATTGCCACAGCAATGCCGCCTTCTGAATGCCGATAAGTCCGGTATTCCTGTCAGATCGTCCGGATAGCTGGACGAATGGGGATCACGCCGTGTATAGGTCAGACATGCTGGACCTTCTGAGCGACATCCTCACCCGCCTGTCCCTTCGGGGGACTCTCTACTTCCGGACGAGCTTTACCGAGCCTTGGGGCGTGCGTGTGCCGGCATTCCGAAACGTGACGCGGTTCCACTATGTGCATCGCGGCGAGGCGCGCATTCGCGTCGAGGGATCGGAGCGGACGATCGATCTGAAGCAGGGCGACCTTGTGATCGTGCCGCACGGGCGCTCTCATGTGCTCCTGTGCCGGCACACCGGACCGGACGACGTCCTGCCTCTCGACGACATCCTTTCCCGGTCGGGCTTCCCAGGACATGGAACGCTGGTCTGGGGCGGCGAGGAATCGCTGCAGGATACGCAGTTGATCTGCGGCCATTTCGCGCTAGCGGAGGGATCGCGGCACATCCTGCTCGACCGGTTGCCGCCGCTGATCCACCTGCGCGGCTACGGCGACGAACTCGGCCCTTGGCTCGAGGCAACACTGCGCGTGATTGGCGCCGAGGCCGGCGGCGCGCGGTTGGGCGGCGACCTCATCGCGCTCAAGATGTCGGAGGCGATCTTCGCGCTGGCGATCCGGGCGCATATCGAGCAGTCGGCTATCTCGGGCGACAGCCTGGCCGGGTTCGCGGACACGCATATCGCGCGCGCGCTCACGGCGTTTCACCGCGCGCCCGCGTCGGACTGGACGGTCGAGAAGCTGGCCCGCGAGGCGGGTCTTTCGCGGACGAGTTTCGCGGAGCGGTTCACCGGCCGGATCGGGGTCACGCCGATGGCCTATGCGACGTCCTGGCGGATGCAAATCGCGCGCGAGGCGCTGGCGACCCGCGGGCTTTCGGTTGCCGAGACGGCCGAGATTTCGGGCTATGCCTCGGAGTCCGCTTTCAGCCGCGTCTTCAAGAAAGAGATCGGACTTTCTCCCGCTGCCTTCCGGACAAAGGGCGCTCAGCCCGAGCCGGCCTGACAGTACGTCCGGCCTATCGGACGATCTCGCCGGAAAACCGGACTATCTGAAATTCATCGTCCTGACTGGAAGAGATATCCGGTGTAGTGCGCCGCTGCGGCGCATAACCTGAAACTCTGACAAAGGACTATTCCATGCGTTTCGTCACGAAGACCATCCACGCCTGGCTCGACTATCCGGTCGCGCTGGCCCTCATTGCCCTGCCGTTCCTTCTCGGCCTCGGCGCCTCGCATCCGCTGGCCCTTGTGGTGTCGCCCGTCGTCGGTGTCGCCGCTCTGCTGCTGACGGTGTTCACCGATCATCACCTCGGCATCGTCCGCGTTCTTCCCTACCGGCTGCATCTCGCCGTCGATCTGGCGGTTGGGGTGCTCTTCCTCGTCCTGCCGCTCGTTGTTGGTTTCACCGGGCTCGATGCCGCCTTCTACCTTCTGAACGGCGCCGCCGTCGTAGCCGTCATCGGCTTTTCGAAGCCCGAAGACAGCTGGACCACGGCCTGATCTCACCTCATTCAAAGGACACATTCCATGGCACGTATCACCCAGGTCGCCGACAGCAACGCGACACCCGAAACCGCCTCTCTGTTCGAGGCTATCAAGAAGAAAATCGGCATGGTGCCCAACCTCTACCGCGTCGCCGGCAACCAGCCCGCCGCCCTTGCCGGGCTCCTCGGTCTCAACGAGGCCCTCGCCGGTGGCGGCTTCGACGCCCGCACGCGCGAGGCGATTGCGCTGACGGTCGCGGGCGCCAACGCTTGCGATTACTGCGCCTCGGCCCATGCCGCGATTTCCTCGGGGCTGAAGGTTCTGCCCCGGACCATCGAGGATCATCTCGCTGGCCGTTCGGACGATCCGCGCACCGCAGCCATCCTCGGGCTCGCGGCAGAGATCGTCGGCACGCGAGGCCTGGTCTCGGACGGCGATATCGCGAAAGCGCGGTCGGCGGGCCTCTCCGAGGCCGACATCGTGGAGACCGTCGCCAACGTGGTGGCGAACATCTTCACGAACTACCTGAACCACGTCGCGCAGACCGACATCGACTTTCCGGCGCGCCGGGCTCGCGCGGCGTAAGTCCTGCGGTCCGGCAATTGATCCGCCGGACCGCTCCATTCCTTCAGGCGGTCCGTTCTATCACGGTAATGGCCCAACCTTATCGAGAATGTTGTCGTAAGAACACCCGCCAACCGCTCCCCGCACTGAGTCCGGGATCGACCGCTAGGGCGGTATCGTTGGATCTCACCCCGTTTCTGGTCCGGTCTTCATGCGGCCTTTCGGGTTTCCTTCAGTTGGGCCGCAAAGTCGCTCGGCGTCAAGTTTCCGAGCGATGAATGCGGCCTGGTTTCGTTGTAATCGGCTCTCCAGCTGTTGATCCGGGTTCGAGCGTCGTCCA
>JAJDOD010000188.1 GCA_022340315.1 Silicimonas sp.
GGAGGCGCGACCTGCGGCACGGGCGCGACACGCGGCGCGGGCGCGGCCACCGCGTCCTGCTCCAGCGAGGTTCCGTCCAGATCCGAGGGCGGCGCCTGCACCGGCGGCGCGGTATCCACCGCGACCGCACCGGGCACCGGGTCGGGAACCGACATGTCAGGCGTGTCCGGCGCTTCCGGCACCTCGACCTCCGAGCTTTCCGGCAATGTCGGCGCTGCATCCTCGGCGGGCGCCTCGGGTGCGGTATCCTCCGTCTCGGGCGGCGGCGCTTCCGGCGCCTCGGTCTGCGGCTCGGGCGCGGCACCCGGCAGCGCAAGCGCCGCGAACTCCGCCTCCGAGATCACCGACACCTCCGAAACGCTTATCGCCTCTGGAATACGGTCACCCCAAAAGAACCCGCCGAACAGCAGGACAAGGATCAGGGCCACATGCCCCAGACCCGAGACTGTCCAGCCCAGCCGCAAGCCTCACCTGCCGTCGAGCGTCGGGCCGCCCGTGTCGGTGACAAGACCGATATTCGTGATCCCGGCGGCATTGAGCGCGCCCATGATCTGCACGACCCGCGAATAGGGGATGGCCCCGTCGGCCCGCAGGAACACGCGGTCCGAAGTTCGCTCGGAGAGGATCGCGCGCAGGCGCGGCACGATCTCCTCGTCAGTCACCTCCGTGGTCTGGATCTGCACCAGACCCTCGGCGGTCAGCGTCACCGCCAGCGGCTCTTCCTGCTCCGAGGGCAGGCTCGTCGCCGCCGTCTTCGGCAACTCGACCGGCACACCAACGGTGGTCAGCGGAGCCGCGACCATGAAAATGATCAGCAGCACCATCATCACGTCGACGAACGGTGTCACGTTGATCTCCGACATCTGCCGGTTGCGCCGCCTGCGCCTCCGCCGGCCCCGCTCGGGATCGCCCTGTTGAAGAACGGCTCCCATCAGCGGTTGTCCAGTTGCCGCGACAGGATCGTGGCGAATTCGTCCGCGAAGCTCTCGTAACTCCCGATGATCCGGTCGCTGTCCGACGAGAGCTTGTTATAGAAGATCACCGCCGGAATCGCCGCCAGAAGGCCAAGGCCGGTCGCCAGCAGTGCCTCGGCGATGCCGGGGGCGACAACGGCAAGATTGGTGCTCTGGCTCTGCCCGATCTCGATAAAGGCGTTCATGATCCCGATCACGGTACCGAAAAGCCCGATGAAAGGCGCGGTCGAGCCGATCGTGGCCAGAAGCGGCAGCCCTTTCTGCAACGCCTCAGCCTCCTTCTGGATCGCCACATCCATCGAGCGGTCGATCCGCACGTGTGCGCCCCCGATCATGGCGCCGTCCTGCTTGTGAGAGCGCCGCCACTCGGTCATGCCGGCGGCAAACACCCGCTCGGTCCGCCCGCTCGGCGCCGGCCCGATCTCGTCAAACAGCGCGTCCAGCGGTTCGCCCGACCAGAACTGGCCCTCGAACCGTTTGGTCTCGCGCCGCGCACGTGCATATTGCCGGTGCTTCTCGACGATCACTGCCCACCCCCAGACCGAGGCGACAACCAGCACCAGCATCACGATCTTGACGACGAATGTGGCGCGCCAGAACAGCGCGAACATCGAGAAATCGGCTTGCGCCGCCGCGGCAAGGGCTTCGGTTTCCATCTTCCTGCTCTCTCTTGACCCTTGGGATTTTTTTCGTTCGGGTCCCTCGTTTGGCGCAAGAATACCCGACTGCAAGCGGAATTGCCAATGGCAACGCAACGTCGCAGCAATGAAAACCGGCGCGGATTTGCCGAAACCCGGTCAGCCTCCGGCAGGCTCTCCGCCGGCGATCACCCCGCGCAGCGCAACCGGCAGCCGCGCCGGTTTCCCCGCCCCGGTCAGCGCAACCAGCGTCACGGTCGAGGCGAAAAGCCGGGCTTCCCCTCGCAGCACATCCTGGGCAAGCACGATCCGCGCCCCGGTGACCGAGACCGGCCGGGTCTCGACCCTCAACTCGTCCTCGAAGACGGCAGGCAACAGGTAATCCGCCTCCACCCGCCGCACCGCGAAAACGATATCCGCATCGCGCTTCAGCGCCGCCTGGTCGATCCCCAGGCTCCGCACCCATTCGGTCCGGGCGCGCTCGATGAACTTCAGGTAATTGGCGTAGTAGACGATACCGGCAAGATCGGTGTCCTCGTAATAGACGCGGCAGGTGAAACGGTGGGTCATGCGCCGGACGATGCCGGATCGGGTGGGCGGGGTCCAGAGGGAGTGCCAGCGACGTCAGGTAGCCGCGAGTTCCGAACTGTCAGTAATGCACGCCTCAATCATGGGGTGTCGCCGACGCCTTGAGCTATCGTTTCGGCTTCCGGGAGCGGCCCATCACCCTCGGGAGCATGCGGAATGCGAACACTTTCCTCTTCGCCGCCTCCGCACGTCGTCGCCGCCGTTTTTCTGCGGCCTCCGACATCGCCACCAAAAGATCGCGCACTGCCAAGTCAACCTCCCAGGGAAGGTCCTCCGGACTTGAGTTCGTGTCCAATGGCCGCCAGTCTTCACTGACCAGTCGAATATCTTCCGGATCGTACAGGAACTTCTCCAGAAGCTGCGCACGCTCCTCCTTGAACACATTCCAAACCTTTGCGCAGTCCCGCGGCGGCAGGTCAAATGGCTTGCCCGTCATGGACTTGGCGAACGCATCCCTGATGAAATCCGGTCGAGTCCCCTTGGAGTAATGCTTGTTCAATGCCAGCAACAATCCGATACCCTGTGCCGTCAACGAACGATTGTCTGCCGATTTCGGACGCTGCCCGATTTCGCTTTGACCCATCTGCTTCAACATTTTGACAATCGTATCTGACCGCATCACAGAGACTTCAAGCTCATGTGGCTCGAAATGACGGGCCCATTTGCTGAGGGCGGGAACGTAAAGCCCGTTGCGAAGACATCTTTCTATTCCGGCGTCAAAATCCCTGATTGCACCGTTCTTTGCACCTTGGTACATCCGGCTCCTGACATAGTCGATCGGGTGTCGAATGTGGCAAAGTACGCGAACTTCCTCGAACCGCCCTCTTAGAAACGCCGCCGCCGCTTCGATCATCGGTTCTTCGGAGTAGAGGAAAAGTGCCTCGTCCGAGAAGAGTACCTTTTCAGGACGCCTCCGCTGCAACTCTCGGTCCAGTTCCAAGGCGAAAACCTTGGCGTACCTGTTTCGATCAGCGCGCCCTTTCAATCCGAGGCTTCTCATCATGCCGTTCGGCTTTCCATTTCCGCCTTTCATTGCAAAGCGGAAACCGAGGTGTCGGGTCGAAGGCTTCGCGCCAAACACCCGGCCTGCCGTTGGGTACAGCAATCCGGCCTCGGAATAGGCCTCCGAATTCTGGTCGAAGAAGGCTTGCACCGCTGATGTGCCGGTTTTCGGCGTTCCGATGTGCAGCGCGACTTTCATTCCCGGACATCCTGAAACCTGCGTGCGCGCCTCGTTGTTGTGGTGCGCCACCGGGTGCTCTTTTGCTCCGAGCATCCGGAGCAATGCAAGCGCAACATCTTCTGCCGACCGCACGGAAGGGCTGGGGCGCAATTCTTAACCATTGCCGCCGCCCGCCCGCCTCCGGCTTGCGAAACTGACCCATCCACCGACGTGATACCGACGTAATACCGACGTTGCGTTTTCGCGCCAATCCCCTTGTTTTCCTGCATTAACCTTCGGAAGCGATGCAATTTCATCCGCACCCGCGCCCGCCCCGTTAACCTCCCAACGCGCCAATCCGCGCCGCCAGCCGCAGGGCATGGCTCGGATCGGTGGCGACAGCAGGCATCACCGGATCATAAGCCGCCCGGATCACCGCGGCGACATCCGGGTTCAACAGGACCTTGCCGCCCACATTCGCCAGCGGCCCACGCTCGGAAAACGCCGTATCCGACCAGAGCAAAATCGTCTGCGCCGCCTGCGCCAGCGCCAGATCCTCGGCCGGAACATCCGCCAGCGCATCGTCCATCCGTATGAAAACAAAGGCCGCCTTGATCGCGCCCGCCTCGTCGAAACGGAAAGCCCTGTACTGGTTCGCCTCCGCCGCCTCCAGCCGCACGACCAGTTCGGGCAGTTCCGGCAACAGCCGGTCCAGGTCCGGCGTCTCGCTCAACTCGCGCCACTCGCGGAAGAAGAAGACCAGCATGTTGGCCCCAAGTTGGGGGTCCAGTTCAGTCATCCTGTGATCGGCCAGCGCCACCACCGCCTCGATCGCGCCCTTGACGATCGAAAGCGTCGCGTCATCCACCCCGAACACCACCGGCGCAATCGGCCGCCCCCAGCGGGCGAACAGGTAGCTGCCATCCGACCGGGTAAACTGTCGTTCAATATCAACGTGATCCATGCCCCGCCCTACCCCATCCGGGCGGCTCATGGAAGGTAGTCGTCCTTCCATCTCAGCACGATGTTGAACGAAACCGAAAGCCGCGCTTCGTGCGAAAGGTTCACATGCACCATGTGATGCAGGAAGGCCGGCCAGATCAGCATCTGCCCCGCCTGCGGCAGGATACGGTGCTCCGGGTCAACCTGCGGATCGCCGCGCACCGCCAGCATGTTCGCCTGCGGCCGCGGATCGAAGAAACTGATCGCATTCGGCGTCCGGTCCTCGCGACCTGGAGGCGCGTCCTCGCCCTGCGGCACCCGGATGTAATAGGTGCCCGAGAGCCAGGAATGGGGATGGTTATGCAGGTCGTGGTAGTCCCCGAACCGGTTCACATTGGCCCAGGCCTGGATCGAGAAATCCACCGGGTAATCGACGCCCGTTCCCCTGGCATAGTCCACTACCCCGCGCTCGACGCAGGACTTCAGCCAACCCATCGCCGGGTGAGGGTGTGCGAAGAGATCGCCTGACAGGTAGTCCGTCGTCATCTGCGCCCGCTCGGCGTCCATCGCCTCGACCAGTTCGGCCAGGACCGCGTTCGCCTGTTCGGCACCGGGCAGCACCACGCTCATCAGATGCGTCGGCCAAAGTCCCTTGAAATCAGGTGTCGTCACGTCCCTGCCCTCGTTGCTCCGAAGCTCAGAGTAGCCTTCCCTGATCCGACCCGGAAGGCGGCGCGAGACCCAGATGGGTCCACGCCCCGTGCGCAAGCATCCTTCCCCTCGGCGTGCGCTGGATCAGGCCCTGTTGCAGCAGGTACGGCTCGATGACCTCCTCGATCGCATCCCGGCTTTCCGACAATGCCGCCGAAAGGGTCTCTACGCCGACCGGTCCGCCCTGATAGTGCTCGGCAATCAGGCCCAGATACCGCCGGTCGGCACCGTCGAGCCCCAATCCATCGACACCCAGCCGCGTCAAGGCATTGTCCGCCAGCGCCTGGGTGATCTGACCTCCGCCCTCGACCAGCGCGAAATCCACGACCCGCCGCAAAAGCCGCCCCGCGATCCTCGGTGTCCCCCGCGCGCGGCGCGCAATCTCGCGGATCCCTGCCTCCTCGGCCTCGATCCCCATCAGCCGCGCACCACGCGCAACGATCTGAAAAAGCTCGTCCTCGCTGTAAAACTGAAGCCGCACGGGAATACCGAAGCGGTCCCGGAGCGGCGTTGTCAGAAGCCCCAGCCGAGTGGTGGCACCGACCAGCGTGAACGGCTGCAACTCGATCCGGACCGTCCGCGCCGCCGGGCCCTCACCGATTACGAGGTCCAGCTCGAAGTCCTCCAGCGCGGGATAGAGCACCTCCTCGACAACCGGGTTCAACCGGTGGATCTCGTCGATGAACAACACGTCCCGCGCTTCCAGGTTGGTCAGGATCGCCGCCAGATCGCCCGCCTTGGCCAGCACCGGGCCGGAGGTCATACGGAAATTCACGCCAAGTTCTCGCGCCATGATCTGAGCCAGCGTCGTCTTGCCCAACCCCGGCGGCCCGTGGAACAGCGCATGGTCCATCGCCTCACCCCGTTGCCGCGCGCTTTCGATGAAGACGCGCAGATTGGACCGTGCCTCGGCCTGACCGACGAAGGCGTCCAGCGTCTGCGGCCGCAGCGCCCGGTCGGCGTCCTGCGGCAGGGGTTCTGGTCTCAAGACCGGATCAGGATCACTCACCGCATATCCCCTTCATCGGTCCCCCCAATATCCCGGGGAGCACGAGGGGCAGCGCCCCTCGTCGCCGGTATCCACGAAGCACAAGCGCCCTTCATGCCGGGGCCAGCCGCTTCAGCGCCGCCCGGATCAGCGCCGGGGCCTCCGCCTCCGGCGTCTCCCGCACCGCCTCTGCCACCGCCCGTGCCGCCTCGCCAGGCCCGTAGCCCAGGTTGCCCAATGCCGAGAGCGCGTCCGCCTGGCTCGAAGTTTGGGAGTGGGCTACAATCGGCTCGATCACCGCGCCGTCGCCCACCGCAGCCGAGGGGATCTCGCCGGGCAAGGCCATCATCGCTGGCGCCTTGCCCTTCAGTTCGTTCACCACCCGCTGAGCAATCTTTGGCCCGACCCCCGGCGCGGCCTTCACCGCCGACCAGTCGCCCAGCGCGATCGCCTGCGCCAGCCCGTCCGGGTCGATCGCGCCCAGGATCGCCATCGAGGCCTTGGCCCCGATCCCCTGCACGCTCATCAGAAGCCTGTGCCATTCCTTCTCGGCCAGCGTCGGGAACCCGAAAAGCTGCAAGAGGTCCTCCCGCACCAGCAGATCGGTATAGAGCGACACCGCCCCGCCCACGCCCGGCAGAGCCGCCAGCGTGCGGTCGCTGACATGGACGAGATAGCCGACACCCCCGGTCTCGATCAGAACGTGGTCCGCACCCCGGTACCCGATCCGCCCGGAAAGTTTACCAATCATGCACGCACCTCGATTATGGTCCGCGTCTGTACCATGTGAGCATGGCAAATCGCGATGGCGAGAGCATCTGCCGCGTCCGGCCCGGCGATCTCGACGCCGGGCAGTTGCATCCGCACCATGTGGTCGATCTGTTTCTTGTCGGCATGGCCGACGCCGACAACGGCCTTCTTGACCGCGTTCGGCGCGTACTCGCCCACGTCAATCCCCGCGCGGGCCGGCACCAGCATGGCGATGCCCCGCGCCTGGCCAAGTTTCAGCGTGCCGGCTCCGTCCCGGTTGACGAAGGTCTGCTCGACCGCCGCTTCGTCCGGGCGATACGTTTCCCAGACCGTCGTCAACTCCTGGAAAAGCGATGCGAGCCGCGCCCCGAGCGCGCCGGTCGTGGTCCGGATCACACCATTACCGACATGTGTCAGGCGCGATCCGGACACCTCCACCACGCCCCAGCCAAGAGCCCTCAGCCCCGGGTCCAGACCCATCACACGCATGTTCACGACCTGCTCGTTTTGTCGTTTTGACCCGATTAGCACGAAACACGAACATCTTCCAAGGTCTTTGCGGACCCCAGCCGTTTCGGCGCTGTGGTTTTCAGGTCACGGGCAGGCTGAATAGACACGGCACAGCCTTGGCGCAAATGCGTCGCACCGGCGTTCGAAAACGACGCGACAAGCCGAATTTTCTGCTATTTTTGAGTGCTTTACGGCGAAACTGAGACATGCCTTGGCAGCATATCTGCCATGCAGAAGATGCGCTTGTGGCGCGGTCTTCCAGGGCCTAATTGCCGCCAAACGATCAAGACCTGAATACAGAAAGATACGGCTATGGCCTACACGATCTACCGCACCCGCCCCACCGGCCTGTCCTCCCGCGCCGCCCTGACAGTTGTCGATTTCGTCGGTCGCCTGAGCGACTGGAATGACGCACGGCGCACCCGCAATGCGCTCTCGCGGCTCAGCAATCATGAGCTTGACGATATCGGCCTGAGCCGTGGCGATATCGAACGGGTTGCCAACCGCAACCTCTGACTTCCAGTTCTGGAAACCGGGAAAGGCCGTGTCTTCTGGCACGGCCTTTTCTTGCAGTTACGCGTTCCGGGAGTTCAGAGGTAAGGCGATACCTGCGCCGCCAACGCCACGGTGACCGGATCGGCCGTCATCGCCCATGCCGCGGCCTTCTCGAACACCGAACCTTCCGCAAGGGCGTTCACCCGTTCGGCATATGCTGCCTCGCCGATCCGGGCGAACAGAAAAGCCTTGAACCCCAACATCACGAAAGCGATCAGGATCAGCGCACGGACTGTTCCGCGGCGAAAGATCTTGCGCTTCGGTTTGGCAATCACCAGCCCGTCGTCGTTGACGGACGTGACATAACCACGCGAAAGCTGCGAGTGCCGCCGCGAGATCCGGCGCATCCTGCGATCGAATTCATCATACTGTGACGCCGACATCCGTCCGCCTCCGTTGCACCACGAGTTCAGTGACAATCGGGCATGATAAGCCGGATTCTGGCGCCATTATGGCCGAGCTGTGCCGAAAAGCTAAAATTCGTGGGGAATGCGGTCGCCCAGACCCAGAATGAGCGTGGTCCAGTCAACAATATCCTCGCGTGCCATCAGGCTGAAGCCAGCGCCACGATAGTGCGCGATCACGTCCTCGGCCTGTTCGACAAGCAATCCGCTCAACACCGCAACGCCACCAGGAGCCGTGGCCGCAGCCATGGGCCGGGCAAGGTCGATCAGCGGCCCCTTCAGGATATTGGCGAACACAAGGTCGAACGGACCGCGCAGGCGCGGATCCTCGAAGCCCGGCGCGACACAGGTGTCGACCCGGTCTGCCATGCCGTTGGCCGCAAGATTGGCTTGCGTCACCTCTATGGCCACCGGGTCGATATCGGCGGCGATGATCCCGCCCGACCAGACCCGCGCGGCGGCCATTGCAAGAACGCCCGACCCGCAACCAATATCCGCGATTTGGTCTGGCTCAATCCCCTGCTCCGCCAGCCGGTCGATGGCGCGCAGACATCCCAGCGTGGTTCCGTGGTGGCCGGTGCCGAAGGCCATTGCGGCCTCGATAAGCAGCCCGATCCGGTCCGCCGGAACCCGGTCGGCGTCATGGCTTCCGTAGACGAAGAAGCGCCCTGCCTCGACGGGCGCCAGCGTGCGTTTGACATGCGCCACCCAATCGGTTTCGGGCAATTCCGACACGGCGAACTCCGCCGCGCCATATGCCGCCGCGAGGAGCGCAAGTGCGACCTCGTCCGGCGCCTCGGTGAAGTAGCCGCCCACCTCACAGGTGTCCGATCCATCCTCGATCTCGAATACGCCCACACCCGCGGGCTCGGGATCGACAGCTTCCAGCGCAAGGCCCAGCGCCTCGGCGCGCGGCTTGCCCGAAAGCGTCGTAAATGCGGTCCAGGTGGCCATGCCAGCCCGGCTAAGGCTTCGGTCGCAAAGCGTCAATCCCCTTCATCGGTCCGCAAATATCCTGGGGAGGCCCGGAGGGGTGAAACCCCTCCGGCAGCGCGACGGCGAAGCCGGCGCAATCCGTCCTACGACGCGACGCCCGTCCCGATCGGACAGGTCACACCGGTGCCGCCCAGGCCGCAATAGCCGCCCGGGTTCTTGGCGAGGTACTGCTGGTGATAGTCCTCAGCGAAATAGAACTCGGGTGCGGGCAGGATCTCGGTCGTAATGTCTCCGTAACCCGCATCCCCTAGTCTCGCCGCGAAATCCGCCTTGGTCGCCTCGGCCGCCGCACGCTGCGCCTCGGTCGTCCAATAGATGCCTGAACGGTATTGCGTGCCGGTGTCGTTGCCTTGCCGCATCCCCTGTGTGGGATCGTGACCTTCCCAGAAGGTCTTCAGCAGCATCTCGTAACTCACCACGGAAGGATCATAGACGACGCGCACCACCTCGTTGTGCCCGGTCTGCCCGGTGCAAACCTCCTGATAGGTCGGGTTCTCGGTATGACCCGCCGCATAGCCCGCCATCGTCAGGTGCACGCCATCGAGTTTCCAGAACATGCGCTCGACGCCCCAGAAGCAACCCATGCCGAAGATCGCAACCTCGAAACCTTCCGGCACCTCCAGCGTCAGCGGACGGCCAAGGACGAAATGCGTCTCGGCGGTCGGGATTGGGGTCGGCCGCCCCGGCAGAGCCTCGTTGCGGCTGACCATGTTGTACTTCCGGGAGAGGATTCCGAACACCATGCGAGAGGCTCCTTTTCTGGTTCGGTTGGAATCTAGGGCGTCGCTTGGCTTCCCGCAATCGCGATCACGGAAATGTCGGGCTTGCAAACTTACACCGTAAGGTTTAAAGGTGAGTTGTAGACTTACACCGTAAGGCAAACCGAACAAAGGACCTGGCCCATGAAACCGTTTGCTCTCCTCGCCATCGCCGCCACCTTCGCATCCCCCGCCTTCGCGCAGGATGCCGGCGAAACCCGCAACCAGATCGCCAACGCGATGGGCGGCGTGCCGACCTTCATCGACAGTGTCGCAGACGCCGCCCTGCCCGGCCTCTGGAAGACCTATGTCGAGTTCCAGGGAAACCCCGATACCGCGCTCGACCCCAAGACCAAGGCGCTGGTCTCGCTCGCCGTCTCGGCACAAATCCCCTGCACCTATTGTGTCTGGCAGGACACGAAATCCGCCCAGGCCGCCGGCGCCACCGAGGACGAGATCGAGGAAGCCGTCGCAATGGCCGCAATGACCCGCGCCTGGTCGACGATCTTCAACGGCATGCAGGTCGACTTCGAGACCTTCAAGGCCGAACTTGGCGGGTCGTAAGGCGCAATCCCCTCGCGCAGGTTGCACGGGGGGAGCCGCTGGGCTAGCCCCGCCCCATGACCAAGTCGCCACGCAGGAAACGTCCCGCCCTCAACAAGGACCTGATCGCCACCGAAGCGATGGCCCTGGTGGATGAGGGCGGGCTCGACGCCCTGTCGTTCCGCGCGCTCGGCAAACGGATGGGTTGCGAGGCGATGAGCCTCTACCACTACTTCCCCTCGAAACAGCACCTTCTGGATGCGCTCGTCTCGATCTGCCTAGCCGAGACGCCGGTGCCGCCGCCCGGCCAGCCCTGGCGTGACCGGATGCGCACACTTTGCTTGCGGTACCGCGAAACCGCGATCCGCCATGCCGCGTTTGCGCCGGTGCTCTTCACCCACCGGCTGAACCATGCCGAAGGCCTCGCCTGGCTCGACCGGGTCGTTGGCATCTTCGACGGTTCGGACCTGCCGCATTCCCGGCGCGCGGCCCTGTTCCGCGTTCTCAGCTATTATCTGACGGGCGCATCTCTCGACGAATCCCTCGGCTATGCCAAAGGGCCGAGCGCGGCAGAGCCTGTGCCGCTTGAAGACGCCAAACGCGACTTTCCACACATCATGGGGGTCGGCGCGCATTTCGGGCGCGAGAACCACTTGGCGTTCTTCGAGGAAGGGCTTGACCTCATTCTCGACTGGATCGAACGCGAGATCTGACCTTATTCGGCAGGCGCCGGAAGGCCGCGCGCGAAAATCGTCTCGCGTCCCGGTTCGGGATGACGCGGGATCAGCAGCGCCAGCAGCAGAGACACCCCGGCCATACTGGCGGCAAGACCGAAAACCGCACCTGGCGAGACCACCCAGAGATATCCGAGGAGCGCCGGCAGGAAGACCGCGGCGATGTGGTTGATGGTAAAGGCGACCGCGGCGGTCGGCGCGATGTCCTGCGGGTCGGCGATCTTCTGGAAATAGGTCTTCATGGCGAAGGCAAGCGCGAACAGCATGTGGTCGATCACGTAAAGCGACGCCGCCAGCACAACGCCCCAGCCGAAATAGTAGATACCGCCGTAAGCAAGGAAGACGGCCACCAGACCGACATACTCGAAAACCAGTACGTTTCGCTCGCCGTAGACGCCCAGGGCGCGTCCCATGATCGGCGCGAAGACCATGTTTGCGAGGTAGTTTATGAGGAACAGCGCCGTGACTTCATGCACGTCGAAGCCGAAGCGCTCGACCATCATGAAAGCGGCAAAGACGATGAAGATCTGGCGCCGCGCGCCAGCCATGAATTGCAGCGCGTAGTATAGCCAGTAACGGCGTCGCAACACCATGGTCTTCAATTGCGGCGTCGCTTCAAACCGCGGGAAAGCCAGCCAGCAATAGATCGCGATCAGGGCGCAGGCCCCGCCCGAGATCATGTAGACCGTGTTGTAGGACAGCTCCAGCCAGTTCCAGGTCGCAACTAATGCGCCATAGGAGACAAGCGAGGCGCCCGACCCCACGGCAACCAGCCAGCCGATAACCTGCGGCGCGCGCCCCTTCTCGATCCATTGCAGTTGCAGCGACTGATTGACGGTCTCGAAATAGTGAAACCCCATCGACGCGATGAAAGTCACGAAGAGCAGACCGCCAAAGGTCGGGAACCATGCAGTGACAGCACTCGCAACGCCCAGCGTGACAAGAGAAACCATGCCCAGAAGCTGCTCGCGCATCACCAGAAGGATGAAAATCACCGCAAAGGACAGAAAACCGGGGATCTCGCGCACCGTGTGCAACCAGCCGATTTCGACCCCCGTGAAGGCGGCGCGCTCGATCACGAAATTGTTCAGAAGCGCCGACCAGGTGGAAAACGCCAGCGGCATGGCCGCCGACATCAGGATGAGCAGCGCCACCGGCCGCCGCCAGGGCGGAAGCGATGCTGCCGTGCTGATGTCGATGGTTGCCATGCCTCGCCTTTACGCCCAAGCGCTGGAAAGGGGAAGCGCGCTATTGCTCACTCACAACGAACGCCTGGATGTCGAGATCAATCCGATCTCCGACCGTTCCCGCATATCCTGCGGCGCCGAAAGCGCTCCGCGACAGGCTGCCCTCCAACCTTACGGTCAGACGTTGGCGGTCACCCGGTGCGGCCGATCCCGGGCGGAAGAGGCGGGCGGAAAGGACTTGCCTGCGCGTGACGCCGCGCAAAGTCAGGTCGCCCTCGACCGTTGCACCTCCCGCTCCGTCCCGCGAAATCCGGCGGCTCCGGAAAACGATCTCCGGGAACCGGTCCGTCCAGAGTACACTTTGGCCTTTCATCGCCTCGTTAGCCAGCACATTGCCCGCGCTAGATTTCGCAGCGTTGACTGCGACAAGCACCCGGCTGTTCGCCGGCTGGTCGAAATCGAGCACGATATCGGCGCTCGAGACCGGCATTGTTCCCGGCACCGGGTCCTCCCCGAAATACCATGTAAACCCGACCCGGCTCTGATCGGCGAGCAGGCGATAGGGCACCGGATCCGCTGCGGCGGCGGTCGCGAGAATGATCAGGACGAAAGCAAAGAATCGCATGGCGGCATCGTGGCACAAAATTGCAAGACCGGGCATCACGCTATCATGAGCGGTTCTTCAGCAAGGGACTCTGCGATCCGGTCAGTTATCGTGTTTTTTCGCCCCGCCGGCGTCTCGAACCGGATCTCCAGCTTCGGAAGCGGCGGAAGGCCCTCGCCCATCTCCACGAGGTCCATCCCCGAGGCAGCCACGTTTGACCGTGCAACAGCCGCCAGCCCAAGCCCCGAGGCCGCCGCGATGAGCATCCCACCGACCGATTGCGTATTGACCGCAATGCGCGCCGGAATGTCGGCACGAGAAAGAATCGACAGGATGGTACGGCGGTACTCGGTACCCTGGCGCCAAAGCACGACCGGGAGGGGTCGTTGCGCGGCCAGCGAGGCGCCGTCAGGCGGACCGGCCCAGATGACCTGCTCGGTATGGATCACCGGCCCCGCCAGTCCCGGCGTCTCGCGATCGGTGACAAAACAGAAATCAAGCATCCCGTCCCGCATCAACGCAAGCAAACCGGCAGTCTCGCGGATCTCCAGTGAAACCGTGATGTCGGGAAACAGGTCCCTGACGCGTCTCAGAACCGGCGGCAGGAGTGTTGCCGTGTATATCTCTGGCATGCCGATTCCGAGGAAACCTCCGGTGTCGACCTGACCCATCGCCGAAAGCGCCTCGCGCTCGGCCGCGAGGAGCCGGTGAGCATGCGTAGGGAACCGGCGACCATCGGAGGTCAGCGAAACACCTGCCGCGCTGCGCCGCAAAAGCGTTGCGCCAAGCAGCTCTTCCAGCCGTTTTAGTTGTTGGCTGACGGCCGCCTGAGTGCGCCCGATACGATCTCCGGCGCGGGTAAAACTGCCGGTCTCCGTGACTGCAATAAACGATCTGACAAGATCGGTATCCATTAGATAAAGATACATTATTCAATTAATCACTTGAATTCGTTAGATTTATTCATGCCGCCGTCGCATCCGTCCCATCGAACAAATTCGCGGGACCTTCCTCATGCCGAGCGAAATCCTTACCGAACGCAAGGCGAAGGTCGATGATCTGCCCGCGCTGCTGGACTTGCAGGCACGCGCCTTCCGTGGCGATGGCGCACGCGACTACGGCACAGATCGCATCAGGGCCATCCTGTCGCAAGTCACAATGGTGAACGCGGCACTTCTCGCCGAAGGACGCTACTTCGTCATTTGCAAAACTGGCGACACGCCAGTTGCTTGCGGCGGCTGGTCGCGGGAGTTGCCGGCCTATTCGGCTGTCACCGGGGAGAGTTTTGACGAGCTGCCGGCCATCGTGCGCGCGGTCCATACCGACCCGTCCCGAACACGGCAGGGGCTGGCCCGTCGGATCATGGCGCTGATCGAAGCCGATGCACGTTGCGAAGGCGTCGAGCGCCTCACGCTCACCGCGACCCTGCCTGGCGTGCCGCTTTACGCGGCGTTGGGCTACGCACATGTCGGGCCGCGGCTGGGTGTCTTGCCTGACGGAACGCCGGTCAGCCTCGCCGACATGGAGAAGCGGTTGGCGACCGCGCGCGGATGGGCGGCCACCGCGCCCAGGGTGTTCCCTGCAGGGACTGGCCCCCGCATCAGCGAGGCTGGCTGTGGCTCGCAACCTTGCCCTGCCAATCGTGATCCGGCTGGGGAATGTCGACGCCGAATGACAGCGCGAACAGGATGAGGCCGATGATCGCCCCTGCAACGAACGCCGGGGCTCGGCTGTAGCCCCAGTCCGTGGCGGCATGGTAAGTTGTCTCGAAGGTCATTTTCTTGTTCCTTTCCGAATGTCGGGTCTTGCGAATGAATGAGTTACCGCAAGCAGAACGTTCATGAAAACGAATATTACTTACATCAGCCATCAGATTTTGTGATGATCGTGCGCGTCAGTAGAAACTCTGCGGATCAATATCGACCGCAATTCTCAGGTTGGTTGGCGGCTTCAGTTGCGCAAGCCAGTCGCTCAGCGCGCCCTGCAATGGAGCGCCCTTATCGGCCTTGATCAGCAACCGAACCCGATGTCGACCCCGGATGCGGGCGATCGGCGCAGCCGCGGGCCCGAAAACCTGCGCACCGATCCGGCGCAGAGGATCGGTACGGGCGGCGAGCGCCTTGCCGAAATCGAACACCTCCTGCACATCCGGCGACGACAGCACGATCCCCGCCATCCTGCCAAAAGGCGGCACGCCTGCCTGCCGCCGCTCGTCCGCCTCCGCTTTCCAGAACGCCTCGTCCTCGCCCGAGAGAATGGCACGAATGACCGGATGCTCCGGCTGATAGGTTTGCATCAGCGCAAGTCCCGGCTTCTCAACCCGCCCGGCACGGCCCGCAACTTGGCGCATCAGCTGAAACGTCCGCTCGGCGGCCCGAAGATCCGAGCCTTGAAGGCCAAGGTCCGCGTCAATCACGCCGACCAGCGTCAGAAGCGGAAAGTTGTGACCCTTGGCAACGATTTGCGTGCCGATAATGATGTCCGCCTCGCCTCCGGCGATGGCTTCGATCTGCGCCTTCAGCGCCCGCGCCGAGCCGAAGAGATCCGAGGACAATATTGCGACCCGCGCTTCGGGGAACAGCGCCGCCACCTCCTCCGCCAACCGTTCGACACCCGGCCCGACCGGGGCCAACCGCTCCTCTGCCTCGCAGGACGGGCATTTCGATGGCATCGGCTTGGTCTCGCCGCACTGATGGCACATCAGGCGCTTCTGGAAACGGTGCTCGACCATCCGCGCGTCGCAGTGGTCGCACCCGATCTGGTGGCCGCAGGCCCGGCAGATCGTCACCGGAGCATAGCCCCGGCGGTTCAGGAACAGAAGCGCCTGCTCGCCGTCCCCGATCCGCTGCCGCACCGCACCCGCCAGCGTGTCCGAGATCCATCGGTTCGCGGGCAATTGCTCGGCACGCATGTCGATCGCGCGCATCTCAGGCATCACCGCCTCACCGAACCGGGCGGTCAGCGTGAGCCGCTGGTACTTGCCCGCCTCCGCGTTGACCCAGCTTTCAAGCGAGGGGGTAGCAGAGGCAAGAACGACCCGCGCATGACAGATCGAGGCGCGCAGAACTGCCATGTCCCGCGCATTGTAAAGCACACCGTCCTCCTGCTTGTACGACGTGTCGTGCTCCTCATCGACGACGATCAGGCCCAGATCGCTGAAGGGGAGGAAAAGTGCCGAGCGGGCGCCGACCACCAGTTGCGCGCCACCTTCCGAGACCATCTTCCAGACCCGGCGGCGTTCGGTCGCGGTGACACCGGAGTGCCACTCGGCGGGGCGCGCTCCGAAGCGGTCCTCGACGCGGGTCAGGAACTCGGCGGTGAGCGCGATCTCGGGCAGGAGCACAAGTGCCTGTCTACCGGCCTCCAGACAGGCGGCGACGGCTTCGAGATAGACCTCGGTCTTGCCCGAACCTGTGACGCCCTTGAGAAGAGCGGTGCCATAGCGCCTTGACACGACCCCCCCGCGCAGCAAGCCCGCGGCCTCGGCCTGCTCGCCGGTCAGATTGACGCTGGCCAGCGACGGGTCGAGCGGCGGATAAGGCAGATCGCGCGGGCTATTCTCTTCAGCCACGACACCTTGCTTGACGAGACCCTTTACGACACTGGTCGAAACCCCGGCCATTTCCGCCAGTTCGCCCAGCGTGAAGGCCAGCCCGCCAAATTCTTCCAGCACCGCGACGACCTTCTGCCGCGCCGGGGTCCAGCGGTCCGGCGCATCTACGGTGCCGCGCCGATAGACCAGCCGCATCGCGGGAGGATCGCCCAGGCCGGGCGAGCGGGTGGCAAGCCGCAGCATCGCGGGCATGGGCGTCAGGGTGTACTCAGCCGCACGGGTGAGAAAAACCTTCATGTCCTCGCGCATCGGCGCGGCATCTAGCACCCGAATCACCGGCCGAATTTTCGCCAGGTCGTACCCGCCCTCGCCCTCGCCCCAGACGACACCAAGCACCTTGCGGGGACCGAGCGGCACTTCCACGAACGCACCCTCGAAACAGCCGCCCTCGGGCGCCTTGTAGTCAAGCGCACGGCCAAGTGGCTGCGTTGTCAGGACCGAGATCAGGTCGCCTTCATCGAAGTGGCGGAGCATGGTCCCGGATTAAGCCGCGCCTTCGGAAACTGAAAGGGGAAACTGAGACGCGTTCAGCCGAGCAGCTTCCCCACCTGGCTCACAAAGTCTTCGCCGCGTTTCTCGAAATTGTCGTACTGATCGAAACTCGCCGCGGCCGGGGCCAGAAGCACCGTGTCGCCAGGCTGCGCCTCCGCCCCGGCGGCTTTTACCGCCTCGGCCATCGTGGTGCAGACCGCGTGAGGGGCGCCGCCCAGCATCAGCGCGATGTCCGCCGCCTGCCGCCCGATGACATAGGCCTTGGCGACACGATTCAGGAAGGGATGCAGCGCGTCGAGGCCGCCGTCCTTCACCTGTCCGCCAACGATCCAGCGGATGCGGTCGAAGGCCTGGAGCGCCTGCGCGGCGGCATCGACATTTGTAGCCTTGCTGTCGTTGACGAAGCGGACCCCATCCCTCTCGCCCACCAGTTGCGAGCGGTGCGGCAGACCCTTGAAGCTGCGGAAAGCCTCTTCGATAGACTTCGGTGCGGAGCCCAGCGTTCTCAGGACAGCGAACGCGGCGCAGGCGTTCTGGTGGTTGTGCGCGCCGGGAAGCTCCGGCACCTCGCGCAGATCGACCGAAGCCACCTGGCGGCCCTTGCGATACTCTGACAGGAAGCCCTTCCTCGCAAAAACCGACCAGCCCGGACCGTCGAGCTTTTCTCTGACAGATACCCGGATCACCCGATCGTCGCTCGCCGCCTCGGACAACTGGTTGGCAAGGAACCGGCCCTCGGGTTCGTCGATGCCGACAACTGCCCGATCAGGCCCGCCCTCGGCAAACAGCCGTCGCTTGGCAGCAAAATATCCCCCCGGTCCCCCGTGCCGGACAAGATGATCGGGCGACAGGTTGGTGAAGACCGCGACATCCGGTGTCAGCGCCCGCGCCAGTTCGGTCTGATAGGAGGACAGCTCAAGCACCACAACACCGCCATCGCCCGGCGGGTCGATGTCCAGCACGCCGCGCCCGATGTTCCCCGCAAGCTGGCTCTCCCGGCCCAACTCCCGCAGCGCATGATGGATCAGGGCCGATGTCGTGGATTTGCCGTTCGAGCCTGTAACCGCAACGACCTTGGGCGCCACCTCGTAGCGGTCCCAATCCGGCGTCGCCAGCGAGCGGAAGAAAAGGCCAATGTCATTGTCCACAGGCACGCCCGCGGCCATCGCGTCGGCAACATGCGGGTTCGGCGCGGGATAGAGATGAGGAATGCCGGGGCTGACGATCATCAACGCCATGGCCTCCCAGGCATCGCGGCGCTTGGGGTCGTGAAGCGTCAGCCCCTCGCTCTCTGCCGCGTCGCGCGCCTCGGCACTGTCGTCCCAGCAAAGCGGCACCGCGCCGCCCGCTTCCAGGGCGCGGGCCGCCGTCAGGCCCGAACGCCCGAGACCCAGCACGAATACCCGTGCGCCCGAGAGGCCGCGAACCGGGATCATCCGCCCGCCTCCACCGCCCGTGGCATCAGCCCTGGCCTTCGTCGTCGACTTCCAACTGCCCCGAGATACGGCGCCAGAGGATGCCCCAGTACATGCCGACCGCAAGGACGATGGAGAGAACGATCAGTGCAATCCAGGTGTTGGCCGAGGGGTTCTCGAAGTTCAGCCAGCCGAAATCGTAGAGCACCCAGAGGAGTGCCGCGAGAACCGCAAGAATGAGCACAACACCAAGCGCCCCGATGCCGCGCAAAACCGCTGTGAAGAAGACGATGAAAGCAATCAGAAGGACAAGGCCGAGAAAGACGATCATCGGCATCTGCTCGGGCCAGTTCTTGACCGACCAGCGCACATAGGAAAGCTCGGTCGGGTTGTAGGTGGCCGCGAGAAGCACGAAGGCGGCGAGCCAGCGCAGAAGAAATCCCATGCCTCAAACTCCTCTTTTGCTACCGGCTACACCGGGGCGCACCCTCCGGCAAGTCCGGGCCGGGACTATCGAACCTTGAGTGTTGCCAGACCGATCAGCGCCAGGATCAGCGAGATGATCCAGAAACGGATCACGATCTGAGGCTCAGACCATCCCTTCTTTTCGAAATGGTGGTGGATCGGCGCCATCAGGAACACCCGGTTGCCGGTCATCTTGAAATAGCCCACCTGGATAATGACCGAAAGCGCCTCGACCACGAACAGCCCGCCGATAACGGCCAGAACAATCTCGTGCTTGGCCGCCACGGCAATGGCACCAAGCGCGCCGCCAAGCGCCAGCGATCCGGTGTCACCCATGAAGACCGCGGCCGGAGGTGCGTTGTACCAGAGAAACCCGAGACCGCCGCCGATCAGCGCCGCCACGAAGATGAGGATCTCGCCGGTACCGGGGACATAGTTGATCCCGAGATACTCGGTGAAATCGGTCCGCCCCACGGCATATGCGATTACTCCGAGAGAACCCGCCGCGATCATCACCGGCATGATGGCAAGCCCGTCCAGACCATCTGTCAGATTCACCGCGTTGGCCGAGCCGACGATGACGATCATGGCGAAGGGAATGAACAGGAGACCGAGGTTCAACAGCCCCGAGATGACCGGGATCGCCAGTTGGTACTGCAAGTGGTCGGGGTGTATCCAAGCAGCCCAAAGCGCCGCGATGGCGGCGATCACGAAGCCAATAAGCAGCCGAACCCGGCCCGAAACACCCTTGTGGGTGTTCTTGGTCACCTTCGAATAGTCGTCACTGAAGCCGATCAATCCGAACGCGACGGTGACGAAGAGAACCATCCACACATAGCCGATGTCCAGCCGCGCCCAAAGCACCGAAGACGTGAGAAGCGCGCCCAATATCAGCACACCGCCCATTGTCGGCGTTCCGGCCTTGGTCGTCAGATGGCTTTCAGGGCCATCTTCACGGATGGGTTGCCCGTGTTTCTGCTTCGCGCGCAAGAGGTTGATCAGCGGTCGCCCGAAGATGAAGCCGAACAGAAGGGCCGTCAGGAAAGCACCGCCTGCACGGAAGGTTATATAGCGGAAAAGGTTGAAGAAATCACCACCGTCGGAAAAGGCGGTCAGCCAGTAGAGCATGTCATTCGTTTCCTTCGTCCATTTCCTGGTGCAGCCGTCTCAGGGCATCCACCACCAGGCTGACCCGTGACCCTTTCGAGCCCTTGACCAGCACCACATCGCCCGCGTCGATCAGCCGGTGAGCTTCGGCGGCCAGCGCCTCGGCGGTCTCGACCCAGCGGCCGCGCTTCCGAGCGGGCAGCGCCTCATACATGGCTTTCATCCGGGGTCCAACACAATCGACCCGATGCATCGCGGCAACCGCGGGATGTGACGCGAGGGAACGGTGCATGTCCTCTTCATCCGCGCCCAACTCCAGCATGTCGCCAAGGATCGCCAGACGCCGACCCTCGGCAATCCGACCCATGCCTTCCTTCGGCTGGGTCGCCGCGAGAACCTCGAACGCAGCGGCCATCGAGGCCGGGTTGGCGTTGAAGGCATCGTCGATCAGGTCGATCGAATATCCCTCGACCTTGTCGAGCACCACCGTCTCGCGCGTGCCGCGCCCCGAGGGCACACGCCACCGACCGATATCGCAGGCCGCCACGTCCGGGTCGGCCCCGGCCACTACTGCGACGCCATAGACGGCGAGTGCGTTCATCGCGAAATGCCGGCCTGGTGCACCGATTTTCATCAGGAACCGAGAGCCGTCGAAACTGCCCTCTATGACACTGGCGTTGTCGGTGAGCGTAATGCGCACAGCCCGCAAATCGGCACCGTCGGTCTCTCCAAAGCCGATGCTCCGAGCAGCATGTTCGCGTGCGGCGCGCACCAGGATCGGGGCGGTCTCGACATCGATGTTGAAGATGGCGGCCCCGCCCGGCCCAAGACCCCTGAAGATCGACGCCTTCTCGGCGGCGATACCCTCGACGCTTTCAAAGGCCTCCAGATGCGCGGGTGCAACCGTGGTGATGACGGCAATATCCAACCGCGCCAGTTTCGCAAGCGGCGCAATCTCACCGGGATGGTTCATGCCGATCTCGATTATGGCATAGTCGGCATCCCGCGGCATCCGCGCCAGCGTCAGCGGCACACCCCAGTGGTTGTTATAGCTCGCCTCGGCCGCATGGGTCTTGCCCTGCGCGCCCAGCACCTGGCGCAGCATGTCCTTGGTAGAGGTCTTGCCCGCCGACCCGGTGACACCGATCAATGTGGCTGTCGTGCGATCGCGCGCCGCGCGGGCAAGCGCTTCCAGCCCTCCCAGGACATCATCGACCACAAGCAAGGGCGCGTCCCCAGCCACGCCCTCGGGCACGTGCGAGACCAGCGCAGCCGCGGCCCCCTTGGCGAGCGCGTCGCCGACGAAATCATGCCCGTCACGGATATCCTTCAGCGCGACGAAGAGATCACCCGGCTCAAGCGTGCGCGTGTCGATCGAGACGCCGCCCGCCTGCCAGTCCGGCCCCTGCGCCTTGCCGCGAGTTGCGGCAAGCGCATCGGCCCGCGACCAGAGCGCCGTCACAAGCCCTTCCCGTCCAGCGCGGCGACCGCAACGCTGGCCTGCTCGACATCGTCGAAGGGCAGGATCACGTCGCCGATCTGCTGGCCCGTCTCGTGCCCCTTGCCTGCGATCAGCAGCGTATCGCCCGGCCCAAGCGCATCGACCGCGCGCAGGATCGCCTCGGCCCGGTCGCCCACTTCGTTGGCTTCGCCCGCGTGCATGCCGCCGAGTATCTCGCGCCGGATCAAGTCGGGATCCTCGGTCCGCGGATTGTCATCCGTGACAAATGCCAGATCGGCATGGGTCGCCGCTGCCTTGCCCATCAGCGGGCGCTTGCCGCGATCCCGGTCACCGCCAGCGCCGAAAACAACGACCAGCCGCCCGAGAACATGCGGACGGATCGCCTTGAGCGCGGTCGAAAGCGCATCAGGTGTATGGGCATAATCCACAAAGACGGCCGCTCCGTTGTCTCGCCGGGCGGCAAACTGCATCCGTCCGCGCACCGTCTGCAACATCGGCATGGTGTCGAAGACCTCCTGCGGGTCCGCGCCGGTGCCGATGCAAAGCCCGGCGGCGATCAACGCATTCTCGGCCTGGAAGCCGCCGATCAGCCCGAACCGGATTTGCTGGATGCGTCCGGCCCATTCAAAGCGCAACTCCTGTCCTGTCGCATCATAGCGCTGGCCGAGAATTTGCAGCATCGCCTCGGACGAGCGCCCCACGGTCAAAAGGTCCTGCCCGCGGTCATCAGCGATCTCGGCCATGCGCGCGCCCCAACGGTCGTCGATATTGATGACAGCCGTTCCGTCCTCTGGAAGCACGCGGCCGAAGAGACCGGCTTTCGCCTCGAAATACTCTTCAAAATCAGCGTGGTAATCCAAGTGGTCCTGACTGAGATTGGTGAAACCCGCCGCCCTCAGCCGCACACCGTCGACACGCCTCTGGGCCAGCCCGTGCGACGAGGCTTCCATCGCCGCATGGGTTACACCCGCGTCCGCTGCCGCCGCCAGCACGCGGTGGAGCGTGATCGGCTCGGGCGTCGTGTGGGCAAGCGGAGCGGTAAACGCGCCCTCAACCCCGGTGGTGCCGACGGAAATTGCCTCGGCCCCCATTTCGGTCCAGAGCTGGCGGGTAAACGACGCGACCGAGGTCTTGCCATTGGTGCCCGTGACCGCCACCTGCACCTCGGGCTGCGCCTCGAACCAGAGAGCGGCGGTGAAGGCCAGCGCCTCGCGCGGGTCCTCGACGATCACGACCGGAACGCCGGAACCCGAAAGCACGTCCGCGGCAATCGCGGCACCCTCGCGGTCGGTCAGGATCGCACCGGCCCGCATCCTGAGCGCATACTGGATGAACTCGCCGCCATGCACCTTGGTGCCCGGAAGAGCCGCAAAGAGATGCCCCTCCTTCACGTCGCGGCTATCGACCGACAGTCCGGTGACAAGAACCTCCGAGCCACCGGCAACAGTCAGACCCAACTCGGCGAGCGATTTCGTCCTGCTGCGGGTCTGCACGTTCTTCACCTCACACTGTCAGTTCCGCGCCAGTGTTACACCCGGTGCGGTGTCGGGGGCCAGTCCCAGAAGCGGAGCAACCCTGCGGATAACCTCCGCCGCAACGGGAACGGCCGTCCAGCCAGCCGTGCGACGCGGCTCTCGTCCCGTCGTATCAACAGGCTCGTCCAGCGTCACGACAAGCACGTATCTCGGATCATCGGCGGGGAAAACCGAAGCGAAAGTCGCGATCACCTTGTCCTCGTAGTAACCGCCCTGCGGCTTCGGCTTGTCGGCGGTTCCGGTCTTGCCGGCCACCTTGTATCCCGCGACCTCGCCCAGCGAAGCCGTGCCGTCGGTCACGACCTTGCGCAGCATCTCGCGCGCCTGCTTCGAGGTGTTCGACGAGACGACCTGTGGTCCGCCGGTTCGCTCGGTCTGCTTGAGAAGCGTAGGCATCACCCGTCGGCCACCGTTCAGAAGCGACGCATAGGCCGAGGCGAGATGCAGCGGCGAAGCGCTCATGCCGTGACCATAGGAGATGGTCATCGTCTGGATCTCCGACCAGTTTCGCGGAAGGAGCGGCTGCGAACCCGTGGCTTCGACCAGTTCCACCGGCGTCGGGGAGAGAAATCCGAGACTCCGCAAAAACTCCCGCTGCCGATCAGATCCGATCATCATGGCAACCCGCGCGGTGCCGATGTTCGAGGACTCGACGATCACATCCTCGACCGTCAGGGCCGGGCCATGATCGCGGAAGTCGCGGATGCGGTGCTTGCCCCATTTCAGCGGGCCGGTGGTGTCGATCCAGGTCGAACGGCTGACCAGACGCTCCTCGATGGCCTGCGCCACGGCAAAGATCTTGAAGGTCGAGCCAAGTTCGTAGAGCCCTTGCACCGCGCGGTTGAAAAGCGGGCTTTCGCTCTGGTCACCCTCGGTCAGCGGGCGTGGGCGGTCGTTGGGGTCGAAATCCGGCAGGCTCGCCAGCGAAATGATCTCGCCGGTGTTTGCATCCATGAGAACTGCCGCCGCGCCGCGGGCGCTCATCAGCCGCATCCCGCCCTCAAGCACCCGTTCCACCGCCGCCTGAACCGTCAGGTCCAGCGATAGCGTCAGCGGAACATCGCCCCGGCCGGGGTCGCGCAACTCATCGTCGAGCTGCTTCTCGATCCCAGCGACACCGATCAGTTCGGCCGAGTTCACGCCTTCGCGTCCGTATCCCGCACCGCCGAGGACATGCGCAGCGAGAGCGCCATTGGGGTACAGCCGCATGTCGCGAGGCCCAAACAACAGACCCGGATCGCCAATATCGAACACCGCCTGTTGCTGCTCGGGACTGATCCGCCGCTTGATCCAGATGAATTTCCGCTTGCCGGTAAAGCGTTTCAACAACTGTTCCTCGTCGAGGTCCGGGAAGATCTTCGCCAGTTCGCGCGCTGCGCGCTCGGGGTCGATCATCTGCGGCGGCTGCGCATAAAGCGAATGCGTCGTCAGGTTCGTCGCAAGGATGCGCCCGTTCCGGTCCGTGATATCGGCGCGCGCCGCAACGATCTGGGCACCGCTCGCCGCCGATTTGGGCTCGGCCGGGTCCGAGGCCGCAAGCGCCCCCATGCGCACGCCAACCATCGCGAAGGCGCATAGGAAAACAACACCGAGCACCAGCAACCGGCCCTCGGCCCTCTGCCGCTGCGCATCGCGGGCCGCCTCGTGCCGCTCGGCAAGGTTGGCGCGCTCGATGGCGTCCGGGTTTTCACCGGCGCGGCGTGCAGCTAGAATTCGGGCAAGCGGGCGGAGCGGCGTTCGCGTCATTGGCCAGCCTTGCGCGACATGACGTCCTGCACTTGCTCAACGGGATAGGGTATCTGGTCGATCCGTCCGAAATGCTCGGGCCGAAGCGGCAGCAGCCCCAACTGGTCAAAGTTCATGTCGGCGAGATCGGCAAGCCGCTCGGGTCGGTTCAGATAGGCCCATTCGGCGCGGAGAACGCCAGCGCGCTCACGAAGATCTGCAATCTCTGCTCGCAGGTCGCGAACGTCGCGCAGCCGCGCCTGAGTCTCGTAGTTCTGGCGATAGGCCCAGACGGCCAGGGCCATGACCAAGCTCGCGGTAAAGACAAGGAAGAACGATTTCATGCCGCCTCCACCAGTTTCGGCAGACCAAGCGCACTGCGGTCTACGGGCCGGGCCGGAGCGGCGGTGCGACGGCCAACGCGCAGTTTCGCGGATCGCGCACGGGGATTTCGCGCGATCTCGGCCGGAGTGGGCGGGATCGCCTTGTTTCGCGCCTCGAAACGCGCCGCCTCGGCGGCGACCTCGGGTTGGTAACGATTGCCGCCACTTTTGCCGCTGCGAGCCTGGAAGAAGCGCTTGACCACGCGATCCTCCAGCGAGTGAAAGCTGACAACCGCCAGCCAGCCGCCCTCCCTTAGAGCCCGTTCTGCCGCCTCAAGCCCTTGAACGAGCTGGCCAAACTCGTCGTTCACCGCGATCCTTAGCGCCTGGAAAGTGCGCGTCGCGGGGTGGCTCTGCCCTGGTTTCTGGCGCGGCAGGACGGCCTCGACGATCCGCACGAGGGCCCCGGTCGTCGTGATCGGACCGTCCTGCCGCATTTTCACGATGGCACGCGCAACCTGCCTCGCGGCCCGCTCCTCGCCATAGTGATACAAGATATCCGCCAGCATCGCCTCGCTGGCATCGGCCACCAGGTCGGCGGCACTCGTTCCCTGTTGGCTCATCCGCATGTCGAGCGGTCCATCCGCCATGAAGGAAAAGCCGCGTTCCGCCCGGTCGAGCTGCATGGAGGAAACGCCAAGGTCCAGCACGACGCCATCGAGCGGTTCGCCCGCGTAGGTGTCGAGCTCGGAGAACGTGCCCTGCACAATCGTCAGACGTTCTCCATAGTCGGCTGCCCAGTCCCTTGCCAGATCAAGCGCCAACGGGTCGCGGTCGACCCCGATGACACGTTCCGCGCCGGCCTCCAGCAGCCCTTTTGCATAGCCGCCGGCGCCAAATGTCCCGTCCAGCCAGAGACCTTCAACAGGCGCGCAGGCCTCGAGAATGGCATCGAGCAGTACCGGGATATGCGGCGGCGTCATGGGTCAGCCCGCCTCCCCGTCGTCGAGAAGCGTCCAGATGTCGGTGCCCGCGGGCATCGCATCGAGCAATTCATCGACGGAGCTTTCAGAGGCCTCGAAGCTTTCGGGTTTCCATATCTGGAACGTGTCGCCCATCGCGATGAAATAGGCCTCGCCACTGATGCCCAGCTTGTCGCGCAGCTTCTGCGGCAGCACGATCCGGCCGGTGTCATCGACGCTCGCGGGCAGCGACTGACCGTTGAACAGTCGCTCAAGGGCGCGCCGCTGGCGCGAGCCCCGCGGCATCGACGCGATGCGCTCGTCGACATCGTTCGCGGCGTCGATCGTGAAGCATTCAAGGAAATCCCGGCGCTCGTCGCCGTAGACGATGATGAATTCCGGCAGCTTGCCTTCGGACCAGTTCGGATCGCCATCGCGGAGAACGACGCGATAATTGGCCGGGATGGACACCCGACCCTTGGCATCCACCTTCTGGATGCCCTCGCCTCTGAACCTCCGAACCACTGTCCCGCGGCTCCCTTGTCCTGCCCCCCGAAAATGAAAACGGCGGATCGGACTGCTGCCAGTGTCCGATCCGCCGCCCTCGTCCCGTTTCCGGGATGTCCAGCTGCGCGCGCCACCTGGGGGGATGTCTGCTCGCCCGCGCGCCGGATCTCTGGAATGAAGCGGAAGCCTGTATGAAACCTGCTCTTATTTGGTTCTAGGGTCGTTGAGCGCCCTGAATGCTGTCCCGCGTCATTCGGTGATTTGGAAAATTGCATGGGAATTCATGGGAAGCAACAGAAAAATGCCTGCGAGCGCTCTTGGAATCGCCCAATAGATCACTTCAATCCCGATATATGGACTCTATATATCGTTTTATCACAAAAAATACACAACATGTAGTAGCACGTGAAATCTGAACTTTTTTCGAAATATTGTGGGAAAAGTTCAATTTTCCACTCTCCAAGGGCAGAATTCACCGGATGATCCCAGAATCGGCCAGCCATTCCCACATGATGACATCTTTTCCCCTGGGCGTCGCCTCCCGGCAAGGCCATCGCGATCCGCCCGCGAACCTTTCGCTCAGGCCGCCCGCCGTTGGTCTGTGATCACCCTGTCTGGCGGGATCGAGAGCGTGAAGGTGCTCCCCTGTCCCGGCACCGACCGGACATCGAGAGCACCGCCGAGGTTGCGCGCCACGCGACGACTGACCGACAGGCCCAGCCCGGTCCCCGGTATCTGGCTCTGGCGATGCAGGCGCTTGAACATACCGAAGATGCGCTCCTGGTGGCCCGCCGCGATTCCCATGCCGTTATCCGCAACGTGGATACAGCAGATGCCCGAGCGCGCCTCGATCTCCGCGCTGATCCGGATCAGGGGGGCGACGTTCTCGCTGCGATATTTCAGGGCATTGCCCACAAGGTTCTGAAACAGCACCCGAAGCTGCGCCCGGTTGCCAAGAATGACAGGCAGCGGCGCGACCTCCAGGGTTGCATCCGCAGCTTCGATATCGGCCGCGAGGTCTTCAAGAACACTCCTCACTTCGCCATCCAGATCAACCGATTCTTCCTGTTCCTCGCTGGTCTCGATCATCGCCGCGTAGCGCAGCAGTTCCGCGATCTGGACGTTCACGCGGTCAATGGTGGAAAGCGATTTCTCGATCAGTTCGCGCTGATCATTGGACAGACGGTGACCGTCCTGTCCGGCGCGGATTTCTTCCAGCAGCAGGTGAACGGTATTCATCGGCGATTTCATGTCGTGGGACATGGCATAGGCAAACTCGCGCAGCTCTCCGTTCACTTCCAACTCGCGCTCCAGCGCCCCGCTGGCCAGGGCATAGGCATCGCGGCTGTTCCTGTTCTCCTTCAATGCGATCGCCTGAACGGCGATGATGCCCGCAAGCGTTCCGATGAACACTGCCATGCCCGACCAGCGCAGGAACTCCAGCCGCGCCATCACGTCGGTCGCAAGCTGCACACGGAACACCGCCAATTCACGAAGCGCCGGGGCATCGTAGTATCGCACGATCTCGTCAATCTCGCGCGCGGTCGCCCCCTTTCGGTGCAAATCCTCGACCTGGTCGATACGCTCGTAATACGCATGCACGGCTTCCCGCGTCTTCGTCAGGCTGGCATCCACGCCGCCATCTTCGAGATTTGCCAGAACATTGTCGATCAGCATCAGCGCGCGGGCGACGTTGTCGCGCGCCGCTTCGGCAAGGTGCTGCTCCTTCGGACGCAGGACATAGTTCTTGAAGTTATGGATCAGGCCACCGTATCCCAGCGCCTCCTCGATCTCGCTCAACTGAAGCGGCATGCGCGCCGCTGTATGCGAAAGCCGATCCTCGGAAAACTGCACCGTGGCAAAAAGCGTGGCGCCAAGCACGATGGCAATGGCGGTGAACCGCACATTGGCCTGCCTTAGCAGAAAAAAGCCCACGACCGCCGCCCAAAGGCGATGAAATTCCCTACGAATGAACACCCGTTCAATCCCCGATACCACCGGCACAGGCTAGCCCGCGCCCGTTTACAGGCGGTAAACGGTGAAATTCTCAGAAATCCCGGTTTTCATAGGCCGCAAGCGCGCGCCCGCGCCCCTCGGCCAGCGAGACCAGGCGTTCCGGGTATGGCGCGTCCGGCGAGAGGTTCCAACTCACCGGAACCGCGTCGAAATACGACAGCGCCGTATCCGAGGGCGTCTCACAGCCCTCGGCGATCCAGCGCGACGTGTACTCCCCGTCGCCGTCGAACTTCTCCAACTGCGTCTCGGGATTGAAAACGCGGAAATAGGGCGCCGCGTCGGGCCCGCTTCCGGCGGTCCACTGCCACCCCATCGCATTCGAGGCCGGGTCCCAGTCGATCAGACACTCCTCGAACCATTTCTGTCCGACCCGCCAATGCACCATCAGGTGCTTTGTCAGGTAACTCGCCACGATCATCCTCGCCCGGTTGTGCATGTGACCCGTGACATACATCTCGCGCATCGCCGCATCGACGAAGCGTTCCCCCGTCAGCCCGCGCTTCCAGTCGCGCACCTCCTTCAGCCGCTCGTCGTCCCGCCAGGGAAACCCGTCCCAACCCTCGCGCCAGTTGCGCGAGGTTATATGCGGCGTGTGCCAGACCAGATGATAAGCGAACTCGCGCCAGACCACCTCCTTCAGGAAGTGCTCGGCGCCGGCCTTGCCCTCCTCCATCGCCCGCACCCCGGCATGCCAGAGTGCGACGGGCGAGATCTCGCCCCATGCCAGGTTCTCGCTCAACTTCGAAGTCGCGTGCTCCGCGGGATAGTCCCGCCGCGCCTTGTAGTCCGCGACGCGATCCTCGATGAACGCGCCCAACCGGTCCCGCGCCGCGTCTTCGCCGACACAGACATGGGCCGCCACGACATCCGCCCCCCGCTGCATCGCCGCGCCCAGGGCCCAGTCCTGCAACGCGTCGCTCGCAGGCCAGGCCTCCGGCGCCCCGATGCGCGCCGGTTCGGCCTCGGGCGACCGGACGCCCACATCCTTCACCGCGCGCCAGAACGGCGAATAGACCTTGTAGAACCCGCCATCCTTGGTCTCGACCGACCACGGCTCGAACAGCAGGTGTCCGGCAACGCTCGCCGCATCCACCTCCAATTTCAGAAGTTGCGCCTTCACGGCCTTGTCGCGCGCGACCTGGTCGGGGTCATAGGCCCGGCTCCAGCGCACTGTTTTCGCACCGGTTTCCGCCACCAGCTGCGACAGCACATCGCCAGCACGGCCCCGGCGGAGAACAAGCCGCGAGCCCTTCGCCTCCAACGCCTCGGCCAGCTTCGCGATGCCCAGGCCGAACCGCCAGAGAGGACAGGCCCCGTAATCCACGAACACCTCGTCCAGCACGAACACCGGGATCACCGGACCGCCCGCCTCGACCGCCGCGACCAGCGCGGGGTTGTCCGATAGCCGCAAATCCTTCCTCACCCACCAGATCACAGGGGACATGAACCGCTCCGCCACTTGTTGAATACCGCGACCTAGCCCGACCGTGACGAGGTCAATCCTTCATCGGTCCGAAAATATCCCGGGGAGCGCGAGGGGCAGCGCCCCTCGCCCGGATCGGCGGGCGTCAGCCCGGCGAAACATCAAAGTACATGGTCAAGCGCGCGGATCAGGCCCTCGATTTCGTGCTCGGTCGTGTAATGCGTGAAACTCATGCGCAGAACACCGTGCGCCGGGTCGATACCCATCGCCCGCAGCGGGCGGACCGCGTAGAAATCGCCGCCGCCCGCGTTGATGCCATGCGGAGCGAGGGCGGCGGCAAGCTCCTCGCCTGGCCGCTCCGAGTAGACCGCCACCGTGGGCGCGCGCCGCTCCGGCTCGACCGGACCGAGAAGCCGAAGATCGTTGCGCCCCTCAAGGTAGCCGAGCAATGGCCGCAACAACTGGGTCTCGCGCGCACGCATCGCGTCATGCACCACCCGCGACCGAACGCGCGGCTCGACATGCGGGCCGCCAAGCGAGGCATGAAGCGCATCGACATAATCGGCCATGCCCGCCGAAGCCGCCACCTGTGCGTGATCCGGGCCGGCGGGCGTAAAACGCTTGTAGAGCGTGCCGCCATTGAAGCCATGCGCCTGGTTCGGCAGCGCTTCGCCCAGGGCGCGCCGGATCACCATGATGCCCTGGTGCGGACCGTAGGTCTTGTAGGCCGAGAACAAATAGATATCCGCCCCCAGAGCGCCGATGTCGGGAAAGCCGTGCGGCGCGTAGCTGACCCCGTCGACACAGACCACCGCGCCCGCCTTGTGCGCCATCGCGGTAATCGCGCCAACGTCGTTGATCTCGCCCACCACGTTCGAGCAATGCGGAAACGCCAGCAGCTTCGCCCCTTCCAGAAGGGGCTCCAGAGCCTCGGTGTCCAGGTGCCCGGTGGCGGGATCGAGCCGCCATTCCCGCACCTCGATGCCCGACGAGGCCAGCTTGCGCCACGCGCCCGAATTGGCCTCGTGATCCTGGTCGGTCACCACGATTGCGTCGCCCGGCGTCAGCCACTCGCGGAAAGCCTGCGCCAGCACATAGACATTCTGCGTCGTCGAAGGGCCGAAGCTCAGCTCGTCGGTCTCCACGCCAAGCATGGCAGCCAGCCGGCTGCGCGCCTCGTCCATCTCCTCGCCTGCAATGCGCGACGCCTCGAACGGCCCATGGGGCTGCACCTTGCGCTCGCGATAGAACCGCTCCAGCCGTTCGGTCACGAACCGGCAGGGATAGGAGCCGCCGGCGTTCTCGAAAAGCGCCTGCCCCTCCAGCGAAGGTTCGGAAAAGGCGGGGAAGTTGCTGCGGACAAAGTCGGGATCAAGTGCTGTCATGCCGGGACAGAACGCGTGCCCGGCGGAAAGGTCAAGCGCGCGCGGCGCCTTTCAGCAACCGCCAGTGCAATGCCAACGACGGCAGGAAGAACAGCACGAAGCCGTGGTAGACAAAGCCATAGGCCATGACCGGCACCCACAGAAGCGCCGCGAACAGCCCGACCGCCGCGCTGATCATGATCGCGGTCTTCGCCCGGAACAGGCGGTGCATCCCAAGCGCAAAGAGCTTGCCGCCATCCAGCGGATTGACCGGCAAGAGGTTCAGGATCGCAAGAAACCCGTTGACCGACGAGATTGTGCCGAACACCCAGGCGATTTCGGGATCGTTGATGAACGGCGCGATCAGACCGGCCGTTGCCCAAAGCGCCAGCGACACGATCGGCCCCATCGCGACGATCAACTCCTGTTCGTACCGCGTGGCAGAGCGGCGCTGCTCGCAATAGCCGCCGCCGCAGTGAAGCCCGATCCGCTTCACGGGGACGCCCTGCACGAGGCTGCCCCAGGCATGGCCGAACTCGTGCAGCAGGATCGAGCCCAACAGGATCAGGACGAACATCACGTCGTAGGCAAGCGCCTGCGGCGAGGCGCCGAACTCGACCAGGATGAGGGGGATCAGCAGGACCGAGAGACTGACCCGGACCGGCACGCCCCAGGGGCCTTGGAAATCGACATAAGGGGAAACGCCCGTAAACATGGCAGATACTCACAACAACAACACAACACGCTGCGACGTTAATTCGAAACTGCGGCAAAATCTTGGGAGTTTGTTGACGAAACGGTTTGTTTCCAGAGATGGCGGGGCGCGCCTGACACGGCGCGCCCCTCCGGCTTTTCACAAGCTCAGCGCGGCTCGGCCGAAAGACCCTTCCAGATGGCCCAGCACATCAGGAGAAGGATCAGCGTGAACGGCAGCCCTGTCGAGATCACCATCGCTTGTAGCGAAGTCAGTCCGCCGCCAAGCAGAAGTGCGATGGCGACAAGGCCCTCGAAGGTGCACCAGAAGACCCGCTGCGGCACCGGCGCGTCGATCTTGCCGCCAGCGGTGATGGTGTCGATCACCAGCGATCCGCTGTCCGACGAGGTCACGAAGAACACGATGACCAGAACGATGCCGATGGTCGACGTGATGCCCGACATCGGAAGACCTTCCAGCATCGCGAAGAGCGACAGCTCGGGCTTGTAGGCGTCGATCACGTTGGCCTTGACCAGGCTGGCTTCCGGGTTGGCGATCATGTCGTTGATCGCCGAACCACCGAATGTCGCCATCCAGAAGACGCAGACCAGCGACGGGATAATCAGCACGCAAACCACGAACTCGCGCACGGTGCGGCCCCGGCTGACGCGGGCGATGAACATGCCCACGAACGGTGACCACGAAATCCACCAGGCCCAGTAGAAGGCGGTCCAGCCCTGCATGTAGCCAAGGTCTTCGCGTCCGAACGGGTTCGAGAGCCGGAGAATCTCCTGGCCATAGGCACCGACGCCCGCAAAGAACTCCGTGATGATGGTGCCCGCCCCTGCGGCGAAGAGTACGAAGAGCAGAAGCGCGGCAGCGATCACCATGTTGATCTCGGACAGCACCTTGACTCCGCCATCAAGCCCCCGAAGGACCGAAATCAGCGCAATGCCGGTGATGACGATGATCAGGATGATCTGCACGGTAACGCTGGAGGTGATGCCGTAGACATGCTCGAGGCCGGCATTTGCCTGTTGCGCCCCGATGCCCAGCGACGTGGCAAGACCGAAGAGTGTCGCGAACACCGCCAGGGTGTCGATGATGTGACCCCACCAGCCCCAGACGCGTTCGCCCAGGATCGGGTAGAAAGCGGATCGGATAGAAAGCGGCAAGCCTTTGTTGTAGCTGAACAAGGCCAGCGCCAGCGCAACGATGGCATAGATCGCCCAGGGGTGCAGTGCCCAGTGATAGGAGGTCGCGGCCAGCGCCATGCGGCGTGCCTCGGCGATGTTTTCCTCGATCAGCGCGCCGTCCTCGGTGAAGGGGCGCACGACGCCCAGCGGCTCGTCGCCCCAGGGTGTGCCGAAGTAGTAGGCCGGTTCGAGGACGCCGAAGAACATCAGACCGATGCCCATGCCGGCGGCAAAGAGCATCGCGAACCATCCCGGATAGCCGTAATCGGGCTTGGCATCCGCGCCGCCCAGCCGGACGCTACCCATCGGTGTCACGATTAGCAGAAGACAGAAGATGACAAAGATGTTGGCCGCCATCAGGAAGAACCAGTCGAATGTGCTGGTCAGGGCCGGACGCAGCCAGCCGAAGAAGTTCGCAGAAGGTTCGGGAAAGATCAGCGCGAAAAGCACGAAGGCCACGACCGACAGGCCCGAAATGACGAAGACCGGATTGTGAATGTCCAGACCGAACGGCCCGATACTGGTTTCGATGTTGTCCTGGCCGATCTTGTAATCGGTCTGGATGACTTCCGAGTTACCCTCGGGCTCGGGTATCCCCTGGTTGACTGATTCATCGGCCATGCCGACTCTCCTTCCCTTTATTCATTTTTTTGGCACGAGTCTCCGCCGCACAGGCCCCGGCACCGTCGCGCCGGTCGAGGACAAGTCCCACGTATTGCAGCGCTTGAAATGCGCCGTTTCCGGGGTCCGCTATACGTACTGCGTCTGCCTCGCCGGTGTGGCGGTGCCGTCGCACCGCTTTCTCGATTTGCCATCACCGGTCGGCGGACTGCCCACCCCTGCGGATCACTGTATGAAAGGGAACCTAAAGGAATCGTGCCAATACGGCAAATCTCCGCTCATTGGCGACACTTCCGGGTACATGCGGGCGTCTATTGCGCGGCCATCTTGGCCGCCATTTTCGCCGCGAGACGTTCGTGCGGCGGCGTGACGTAGTCATCCATCTTTTGTCGGATGCGGCGGATCTCCGGCTCGGTCCCGGTGGCGATCCGAAGCGGTTTCTGACCGTCGATCAGGTAGATCAGACAATGGCAATCGCCGGTGGTCAGCGACCGGGTGATACCCACGCCGATGATCTGGTCGAGATCAACCGTGGCGAGGATCTGACCGCGGCCGCGGGGATTGCGCGACACGAAACGGATTTCCTGCCGCGTGCGGTCGACCTGGACTTCGGGCCGGAACCCGCGCGGCGAAACCGACAGGGCCAGACCGCCGAGCATCCCCAGAACGCAGGTCAGCACCAGCTTCACCATCATGGTGTCGCCTGCATAGAGCGAGCCCGGCAGCAGCCACTGCGCGAAGGCACTGAGAAGGAGCGCGATGCCTAACAGGGTCAGCCCCCACTCGATCATCAGATCCGAGGCCTTTTCCTGCATGTCCGCGGGCCGCAGCCGAAAGCCCCAAGGCATCTCGATCTGCTCCAGAAGCGGCGTGTCGCCGTCTGCCATCTTCGATATCCTGCTGAATGCGTTCATTGCGCCTTCAGTTCCAATCCACTCAATCGACACGATAGCGGCGGATCGTGGCAAGAATTAGACGAACATGGGCGGGTTAAGACCGGGTAAATGTTGCACTTTATCCATAGCCGGCATCGGCTGTTGCACAAATCTCCAGCACGTGTATATACCGCCCGTTCGCCGCAGGATTGCTTGACCGGCGCAGCCTCTCGTGGACGGGCGCGGCGACATCTGAACCGTCCTATGAAGTGCGCCCTGACAGAACTGGAGTACCCATGCCTCTCTATGAGCATGTGATGATTGCGCGGCAGGACCTGTCCAACGCGCAGGCTGAAGGCCTCGTCGAACATTTCAGCACCGTTCTCGCCGACAACGAAGGCAAGGTTGTCGAAAGCGAGTACTGGGGCGTCAAGACGATGGCCTACAAGATCAACAAGAACCGCAAGGGCCACTATGCCTTCCTGAAAACCGATGCGCCTGCCGCCGCGGTTCAGGAGATGGAACGCCTGATGCGTCTGCATGACGACGTGATGCGGGTTCTCACCATCAAGGTCGATGCGCACGAGGAGGGCCCCTCGGTCCAGATGCGCAAATCCGACGAACGCGAAGGTCGCCGCGGTCGCGACGATCGCCGGTAAGGAGGGCTAAATCATGGCAGCAAAACCGTTTTTCCGCCGCCGCAAGGTCTGCCCCTTCTCGGGCGACAATGCACCCAAGATCGACTACAAGGACGCGAAACTGCTTCAGCGCTATATCAGCGAGCGCGGCAAGATCGTTCCGTCCCGGATCACCGCCGTCTCGGCAAAGAAGCAGCGTGAACTGGCCCGTGCGATCAAGCGCGCCCGCTTCCTCGCCCTTCTGCCCTACGCGGTCAAATAAGGAGGAAGACCCATGCAAGTTATCCTTCTCGAACGCGTGGCCAAGCTGGGCCAGATGGGCGATGTCGTGACCGTCAAGGACGGCTACGCGCGCAATTTCCTTCTGCCGCAGAAGAAGGCGCTCTGGGCGTCGGATGCCAACGTCAAGGCATTCGAGGCCGACAAGGCGCAGCTTGAGGCGCAGAACCTCGAGACCAAGAAAGAAGCCGAGGCGCTCGCCGCCAAGCTGAACGGGCAGCAGTTCATCGTGATTCGCCAGGCCTCCGACGGCGGCAACCTCTATGGTTCCGTCACCACGCGCGACGCGGCCGATGCCGCCACCGAGAACGGCTTCACGATCGAGCGCCGCCAGGTGAACATCGTGACCCCGATCAAGGAGCTTGGCGTTCACAAGGTGACGATCACGCTGCACCCGGAAGTCGATGCCGAGATCGAACTGAACGTGGCCCGCTCGAACGAAGAGGCCGAGCTTCAGGCCCAGGGCATCGACGTGGTCGAGCAACAGGCCGAGGAAGAGGCGCAAGCCGATCTCGAAATCGCCGAACTGTTCGACGAGATCGGTGCCGCCGAGCTTGACGAGCTTGAAAGCGTTGACGCGGCGCCGTCTGCGGATGAAGCCCCGGCCGAGGAAGCCGAGACTTCCGAAGAGACCGAGGAAGACGACGAAAAGTAGTCGTCTCTCCCGACACGAAATCTTGTCAGGCGGCTCCCGAACGGGGCCGCCTGATCTCTTTTCAGGCCGAAGAACTCGCGGCAACGGCGACACGCGGGAACCCCGCGACTTGGAACAGGATTCATGCTAAAGTCCGGGCGTCCAGTCGCGGGGGAATATTGTGCCGGACGTTGAGACATTCGATGCAGTCGTGGTCGGCGCCGGGTGGGCGGGCCTTTCGGTAAGCCAGGGGCTCGGCCAAGCCGGCTATGGACATGTCGTGCTTGAGCGGGACCGGATCTGCCAGATCTGGCGCTCGCAGCGATGGGCGAGCTTTCACATGAACACCCCGAACATGGCGACCGTTCTGCCGGGCGATCACTACGAAGGACCCGACCCCGAGGGATACATGACCCGCGACGAATTCGTGGCGATGGCCGAGGACTATGCCCGTCGGCATCGCCTTCCGGTGCGCGAGGGCGTCCGGGTCGATGACGTTCGCGCGGTGAACGGCGGGTACGAGACCCGCACCCCGGAAGGAACCTTCAGATCCCGCCACGTTGTGGTCGCTTCGGGAAACCTCAACGTGCCGAAAAGGCCCGCATACTCAGACCGCATTCCGGCGGGCGTCACCCAGATCGACGGGTCCGACTACCGCGATGCCGGAAGCCTGCGCGAGGGCGCGATCCTCGTCATCGGATGCGGAAACTCCGGTGGCCAGATCGCCGAGGACATCGCGCTTTCGGGTCGTACCGTTTTCCTTTCAACGGGCCGCAACGGGCGGGCGCCGCGACGGTATCGGGGAAAGGATATCATCGTCTGGCTGACCGAGACCGGGCGCATGGCGATGCCGCGCCAGGTGGCCTCGGGGCGCGGGCTTGTCGGTGCCACCCATACAATCAGCCTGCAATCCCTGAGCGCGATGGGCATCACCCTGCTGGGCCGGTTGTCGGACGTGGCGACGGACGGAACCCTGTGCTTCGACGATACGCTGGCCGAGAGTGCCGCCTTCGGCGACGCGATGTCGCAAGCTCTGCGTGACGAGATCGACGAGTTCATCGCGCGAAATGGTCTCGACGTTCCCGATGCGGTTCCCGATCCGGCGGAAACGGTCGCGCCAAGGTTCCCCGACCCGCCGATCCTCGAACTCGACCTGGCCGAGTGCGGTATCACGACCGTGATCTGGTCGACCGGTTTCCGTGGCGACTTCAGCTGGCTTCGCGTGGACGGCGCCCTCGACGAAAGGGGGAACCCCGTGGTCAAGGACTGCGCGTCCGTTCCCGGCATCTACTTTGCCGGCCTGGATTCCCTCGCCTCGCTCAAGGCCGGCACGGTGCTTGCCGCGGCGGACGAGACCAAGCGCATCCTGAGCCTGATCGGCGCGGCGGGATAGACCCGGACCGAGACCGGGCGTAGGGTCGGGACATGTGCGGGAGGTTCGCAATCACGTTGCCGGATGATGCAATGGCGTCGCTCTTCGCGGCGGTGCCGGGCAACGACCTGCCCCACGTTCCGAACTACAACGTCTGCCCGACCAATCAGGTGCACACCGTGACCAGCGAAGACGGCAACCGTCGGCTCCGCCCGATGCGTTGGGGGTTCCTGCCGCATTGGTACAAGGCCGAGAACGACGGCCCTCTCTTGATCAATGCGCGCGCCGAGACCATTGCCGAGAAGCCGGCCTTCAAGGCTGCAGCACGCGAACGCCGCTGCCTGATCCCCGCGAGCGGTTTCTATGAATGGACCAAGGACGAGGACGGCAAGCGGCTGCCCTGGTACATCCATCCCGCGAAGGGCGAGGTGCTGGCCTTCGCGGGCATCTGGCAGACCTGGGAGAGGGACGGAAAGGCGCACACGACCTGCGCCATTGTCACGACCGGCGCAAACAAGGTGATGTCGAAGATCCACCACCGGATGCCCGTGGTCCTTGCCGCGGCGGACTGGCCGCTCTGGCTGGGCGAGGCGGGAAAGGGCGCCGCCGCGCTTATGTCGGCCGCGCCGGAGGATGCCCTCGAGTTTTATCGCGTCGATCCGAAAGTGAACTCGAACCGGGTCGCCGGAGAGGATCTGATCGCGCCCATTTGACCCCGCCGCCCTATTGGCGCGGGCGCCCTGCGTGCTCAAAGCAGAGGCATGGGCCGCCGGTCAGGGCGCCGGCATCACCGTCAGCATTTCGCCATCGCTCCAGACAACGGCCTCGAAGCAAAGCTGTGCCCCCGCCCCACCGCACCAGACGCCGTCGCGGGCGATCATCAGGATCGGACGATCATCCCACTCCATCATCCGCCAGCCTTCTGCCTGGAAACGCCAGGAGCGGTCGCCGATCACGGCGTGCAGCGCGCAACCGCCCGAGCCGCAGAATGCCGAAGCCATCGAGGTGCAGGAGAATTTGCTTTCATCCACCACGCGATCCAGCGTGCCATCGCCATCGAGATCGATCTCGGTCGCTGCATCGCCTTCGGAGAACCGGCCATCGTCGAAGCTTTCGCAGAAGGAGCGTGCCTCGGTGATGATGTCGCCGACCTTATCCGCGGATAAGGTCTGGGTAGACAGGATAAGGGTCAGAATGGCGAGAACCGCACGTCGCAAGTGGCTCACGTCAGCGCTTCCTCAGCCGGATCACGACATCGACCTTGGCGATCTCGGCCCCTTCGGGCGCTTTTGGCAGGCGCCTGATCTCAAGCTGGTCTGCCGGGGCATCGGTGAGCCGCGCTTCGTCCTCCCAGAAGAAATGCGGGTGATCGTCGGTCCGCGTGTCGAAGTAGCTTTTCGAGCCATCGACAGTGATCTCTTGCACCAACCCGGAATCGCAGAAGGCGCGGAGCGTGTTGTAGACGGTTGCAAGCGATACCGCCTCGCCCGCCTTCTGGCTGGCGGCGTGGAGGCTTTCGGCGGTCACGTGCCGGTCCTTTCCGTCGCCGACCAGCAGAGATGCCAGCGCCACACGCTGGCGCGTCGGGCGCACGCCCGCCCTTGCCAGCCACTCGGTCCCGCGTTTCTGAAATGCGTCGATCATTGCCTGGTCACGCTCCTGTCGTCCCGACTATAGAGAAATTCGGGCCTTGTCTTCAACGGCCTAATCGGAACGGCGCACAAAATTCGCCGATTGCACGCACTTGCGCCACAATCCGCCCCCCTGCTATGGGGCGGTCACCCTTTGCAAAACAACAGCCCCGGAGCAGCATTGATGAGCCAGTTTCCATCTTCCTTCGACCGCGAGGGCCTTCTGGCCTGCGCCCGCGGAGAGTTGTTCGGCCCGGGCAACGCGCAACTTCCGGCGCCTCCGATGTTGATGATGGACCGGATCACCGAGGTTTCGGAGGATGGCGGCGAACATGGCAAGGGCCATGTGGTGGCCGAGTTCGACATCACGCCCGACCTCTGGTTTTTCGAATGCCACTTTCCCGGCAACCCGATCATGCCGGGCTGCCTCGGCCTTGACGGGCTTTGGCAGCTGACCGGCTTCAACCTCGGATGGCGGGGCTGGACGGGGCGCGGCTATGCTTTGGGCGTGGGCGAGGTGAAGCTGACCGGGATGGTACGGCCCGACCGCAAGATGCTGACCTATTACGTCGATTTCACCAAGGCGGTGCAGTCGCGGCGGCTGACGATGGGGGTCGCGGATGGCCGTGTCGAGGCCGATGGCGAGACCATCTACATGGTCAAGGACATGAAAGTGGCGCTGAGCGAGAGCTGAGGGCCGTCTACTCGCGCTTCAATCCTTAACGGACCGGACGCCCGCGCTATGTTGCGTGGGGTGTGTACGCGCATTTACCACTTGTTTCACTGGAAATCGGGCAACAACGCGACGTCGGTATCACGTCGGTATCACGTCGGTATTACGTCGGTGGATCGGTCGGCGGAAACCGATTGACGGCAGGCTGGGGCTGCGATCGGTAAGAAAGGTTGCCAGGTAGTTAACTGGCGGCAGAGGGACCGATGTCGGCTGTGCGGACCGAAACCTGTGTGTGCGTGAGATTGTCCAATTTCCGCCATCGCGATGGTGTAGGCCTATTCGCGATGCGACAACCAGTCTGTATCCACAGTCGCGCTCATCGAATGCAAGATCTTCCCCATGCCGCTCCTGCCAAGCGCCACTTTCGAGGTCGCGCCTGAACCGTTCCAGACCGAGCGTGATATCGCCAACCTTCCGGAATGAGGATATCGCAGCACGAACACGGGCATCGAGATATGCTGCCGGACGCCGCCAGTAGGCAGCAAGAAAGCCGTCTGAACAATCGTACGGGTCCAGAACCGGTGACACATTCACGTCGCCGAGCCATTTCGGGTAGTCATACATCGGTGGCAACTAACCATCATCGAGTGCGGCGAGTTCCGGGAAGTAGTCAAACAGCCAAAAATCGCGAGAAGCGGCATTGTCGAAAATGCGCGAGCCGGACGTTCGACGGCTCGCCATCGTGACGGCCCTACCCGCTTGCGGCCGCCCTTTCCGCGATCTTCAGACATAGACGCATCGACATTTCCATGTCCTGGACCGAGATCCATTCGAGCGGTCCGTGGAGGTTCTGCTGGCCGGTGAAGAGGTTCGGGCAAAGCACGCCAAGCTCGGTCAGCCGCGAGCCGTCGGTGCCGCCTCGGATGGGCGTGTCTTTCTCCTCGATACCGAGATCGGCAAGCGCGGCGCGGGCGAGGTCGACCGAGGCCATGTCGTCTTCAAGCCAATACGCCATGTTGCGGTACTGCGGCGTGATCTCGCAGGTGATCCGGGCACGCGGTTCTGTCGCCGCGATGGTGTCGCAGACCTGTCTGAGCAAAGCGCCCTTGGCTTCGAGACCGGCCATCTCGAAATCGCGCAGGATGAAGCGCAGGGTCATCCGGTCAGCATCGCCCTTCATGTCGATGGCGTGAATGAAGCCCTGTTTGCCCTCGGTGGTCTCGGGCGTGAGTGTCGCGTTTGGCAGGGTTCCGACGATCTTCGAGGCAAGCGTGATGGCGTTCACCAGCTTGTCCTTGGCATCGCCGGGATGGATCGAGACCCCCTGCACGGTGACAACGCCGAAATCGGCGGAGAAGGTCTCGTAAGTCAGTTCACCTACGTCGCCGCCGTCGAGCGTGTAGGCGAAATCGACGCCGAGATCCGCGGGAAGCGCCTCGGCGACGCCGCGGCCGATCTCCTCGTCCGGAGTGAAGGCGATGCGGAGGGTCGGCCGCTTTGCGTCCGGGTTCTCAAGCAGGTGGCGCGCCATCGTCATGATGATCGCGACGCCCGATTTGTCGTCGGCGCCGAGCAGCGTGGTGCCCGAAGCCGTTATGAGGTCGTCGCCGATCTTCGCGGCGAGATAGGGAAACTCCTCGGGAGAGAGGGTCAGTTCGGGGTTGTCCGGATACGAGATCGCGCCGCCGTTGTAGCGCTCGATGACGCGGGGTTTGACGCCTGTGGCGTTGAACTGGGGCGCGGTGTCGACATGGGCGAGGAAGCCGATGGTCGGACCCTCGGCATTGCCGGGAATGGTGGCGAGGACCGTGCCGTAGTCGGTCTTGGTCACATCGGCCGCGCCGATCCCGGCCAGTTCGCGGACCAGGAGATCGAGCATGTCGTGCTGGCACGCGGTCGAAGGGGTCGTGGGGCTGTCGATGTCGGACTGGCTGTCGATGGCGCAGTAGCGCACCAGGCGGTCTTTCAGCTCGGTCGTGAAGTCGGTCATGGGGGCTCCGGGTTGGGATTGCGGCGAGGGAGCCTGTTTGACGGAGGCCTGTCAAGCGCTTGATGCGAAGCGGAGGTTCAATCCGCAAGGGAGGCGATCAGCTTTCCGGCAAACCGGCCGCGCGCAGCCCCTTTGCGAATTTCTCGCGGTATTCCGGGTTGGAAACCGATCCGGAATTCAACATTGCCTCGACGGTTGGAATACGCCCGAGCGCTTCGTATTCCATCGCCTCCCATTCTGCCTCGTCCACCTGCCCGAGCATGCCGTATGTGGCAATCAGAATGCGATAGGGAAACGGAGCGGTCGGGCTTTGGTCGCGCGCGGCAATCAGGTAGGGAAGCGCGCCTTCGTAGTCATCGAGGTAGTAGCGCGACATTCCGGCGGCGAAGAGATACCAGAATGGCGGCGCCGGGTGGCGCTCGAGCGCGTCTTCGACCAGGGGCAAGGCCTTCTCGGCCTCGCCGTTGAAGATGTGAAGATTGGCGAGGAAGACGTAGCCATCCACATAGTTGGGGTCCAGTTCGATGGACGTCTCGAATTCGGCGAAGGCCTTGTCGATGGCCCCCGGAAGATGGTGTGAGAAGCTGCGGGAATAGAGGCGCCCCAGCACGAAATGCGCGAACGGCAGTTCGGGGTCCAGCTCGATGGCGCGGTTTGCGGCCTCGAAGGCGGCCTGAACGGTCTCGTCCCGCTCGCTGGTCCAGCTGTTCTCGACGCGGAAACTCAAGGTCAGCGCCAGGTGCGCGTAGGCCAGCGCGAAGTCGGGATCACGGGCAATGGCGCTCTGGTGTTCCGCCGCGGCCTCGAAATTCGTGGCACGGGTGTAGAAGTTTTCCAGCTCCCGACCCCTGAGAAAGGCTTCGTAGGCTTCGATATCGGTCGTGCCCCTGACGCCAAGGCGGGTCCGCTCGGCGCGCGAGAGGCGCACCGACAGCGTCCGCACGAGTTCTTCAAGAACGTCGGTCTGGAACGCGAGCAGGTCGCCCCGGTCGCCGTCGTATTGCTTTGCCCAGAGGTTCTGTCCGGTATTGCCGTCGACCAATGCCGTTGTCAGGCGCAGGTCGTCGCCTCGCCGCCTGACGCTGCCTTCGAGCACGACGTCGGCGCGAAGGTCCCGCGCGATGTCGCGGATATCCCGGGCGCCTTCGGTGTAGGCGAAAGATGCGCCTTGCGAGATCACACGCAGGTCGGACACCTGCGACAGGGCGGCATTCAGGTCTTCGGCCACACCCATGGACAGGTAGCGCTGGTCGGGATCTCCGTCGGCATTGCGGAACGGCAGGATGGCGAGGGTGGTGTCTCCGCTGGTGGAGTGGCGCGGATATTCGGCCCAGATCAGCGCCAGCGCGACGATGGCCGCCAGAACGACCGCCGAGAGCGCAAGGCCGAGAGTCCTTCGCCTCGCGGGCGGGGTCTGAGTGGCCGAGAGCGGGGCGGCCTCGACCTCGGGAGGGACAGCTTCCGAAGCGGCGAGCCGGTAGCCGCGCTTCGGGACGGTCACGAGCAGCTCCCCGTCAGGTCCAAGCGCTTTTCGGATGTCGGAGATGCATTTCACCAGGCTGTCATCGGTCACGAATGTGTCGGACCAGACCGTGTCCATGATCTCGGCCTTTTCGACCAGCACGCCGCGCTTTGCGACAAGCAGTGCCAGAACTTCGGCGGATTGTGCCCGAAGTGGAACCGGGCCGCCTTGCGAATCCGTCAGCTCCCGAGAGCCGGTATCGAAGAAAAGCCCGCCAATTGCGACGTTTCCGGAAGATTTCGTCATTTTTTCCGCTTGTTTTCCTGACTTTCAGGCCGCCGGCACGCTCCATTGTAGCCACCGCGGCGGGTCAGGCAATCCAGCGTTCGCCGCATCAACACACTCAAGGGAGACCACCCATGAAAACCCTCGCCATTGCCGCCGCAATCCTTTTCGCCCTGCCCGCGCTTGCCGACGAAAAGCCGCTTGATGAGTTTCAGGTTCGCCCCATGCCCGAGAGCGTGAAAGCCCGGATCGCCGAGCTGCGATCGCATGGAGACCGTTTCGAGAAGGCAATCGCCGCGATCGAAAGGCAGTGGCTGCTGCCCGCGTGGTCGGATTGCGACCATCTCGGCACCCTCGGCCAGCCGGCGAGCTGAGCCGACCCGACACGCGCCAATGCATCTCGGGGCCAGCCTAACTGCTTGCCCCGTCCCGCCCGCCTGCCCTACACAAGTGAAAAGCGCAAACGGGAGAAATGTATGCGTCGCGTCGTCATCACCGGGATCGGCATCGTCTGTCCAATCGGCAACAATGTCACCGAAGTGGAAGCGAGCCTGCGTGCCGGCAGATCGGGCATCACGTTCCAGCCGAGATATGCCGAACTGGGCTTCCGCAGCCAGATCGCAGGCGTGCCGGATATCGTGCTGGAAGACGTGATCGACAAGCGCCAGCTTCGCTTCATGGGGCCGACGGCGGCCTATGCATATCTGGCGATGCAGCAGGCAATCGCGGATTCGGGTCTGGAAGAGACAGACATCTCGAACGAAAAGACCGGGCTTGTGGCCGGTTCGGGCGGGCCATCTACCTCGAATTTTTTCGAGGCGCACAAGACCGTCATCGAGAAAGGTGCGCCGAAACGCATGGGGCCGTTCATGGTGACGCGCTGCATGTCATCGACGGTCAGCGCGTGCCTGGCGACGCCGTTCAAGATCAAGGGCATCAACTATTCGATCACCAGCGCATGCTCGACCACGCTGCATTGCATGGGCAACGGCACCGAGCAGATCCAGATGGGCAAGCAGGACATCGTCTTCGCCGGAGGTGGCGAGGAAGTGGACTGGACGCTCTCGTGCCTCTTCGACGCGATGGGCGCGATGTCGTCGAAATACAACGACGCCCCCACAACGGCGGCGCGCGCCTTCGACGAGACCCGCGACGGATTCGTGATCGGCGGCGGCGGCGGCATGGTTGTTCTGGAGGAGCTGGAGCATGCCAAGGCGCGCGGCGCGAAGATCTATGCGGAAGTGACGGGCTATGGCGCGACCTCGGACGGCTACGACATGGTCGCCCCCTCTGGCGAGGGTGGCGAACGGTCGATGCGGCTGGCGGCCTCGACGCTGGGTGACCGCAAGGTGGATTACATCAACGCCCATGGCACCTCGACGCCAGTGGGCGACGTGACCGAGGTGGAGGCCGTGCGCCGGGTCTTCGGTGACGATCATGCGCCGATCAGCTCGACCAAGTCGATGACGGGGCATTCGCTGGGCGCGGCGGGCGTTCACGAGGCGATCTATTCGCTGCTGATGATGCAGGGGGGCTTCATTGCACCTTCGATCAACGTGAACACCCTGGACCCGGCGATCCGGCCCGAAGAGATCGTGACCGAGACGACCGAGAAAGAGTTGGACACGGTGCTGTCGAACTCGTTCGGCTTCGGGGGGACCAACGCGACCGTGGCGATGAGCAAGTATCACGGGTGACGGCGGGCGAAAAGGAACCCAGCGATGAAATTTGCGTTTCCGGTGGCGTTCGATCCTCAACCAAATCTTTCGGGGGACGGGCTGATACTGAAGCCGCTGGACGCGTGCGATCACGGAGCATTGGCCGAAGCCGCGAGTGATCCCGCCATCTGGGCGGGGCATCCGAGCAAGACCAGGCACATGCGTGAGGTCTTCGATCCCTACTTCGCGTTCCTGCTCAGCGCCGGCGGCGCGTTGGCGATCATCGACGAAGGCTCTGACGAGGTCATCGGCTGCTCAGCCTTTTACACGGACACCAACGCGCCCTCGCGCCTTTCGATCGGATTCACGTTTCTCACCCGCAAATACTGGGGCGGGCAGACAAACAGAGCCTTGAAGCGGCTCATGACCGGGCATGTTTTCGAGAGCGCATCCGAAGTTTGGTTTCACATCGCTCCGAGCAACCTCAGATCCCAGGCGGCCACCAGGAAGCTCGGCGCTGTCTTCACGCATGAAGACGACGTGGACCTTGGCGGCGGCGTTCAAAGATGGCAGTGCTTCTGCCTTACGCGTGAGGCCTGGTCAGGGTCTTTCGGCCGCGCGGCGGGATGACGCCCCGCAGGCTTTCCCAAAACCGCAAATAGCTTGCGAAGCACGCCCCGGCGCGGCATCACCAAGGGAAAGACAGCGAAAGGCGACGACATGGGACAGATGGACGGCAAGCGGGGGCTGGTCATGGGCGTCGCCAATGACCGCTCGATCGCCTGGGGGATTGCGAAGGCCCTGGCCGATGCGGGCGCCGAGTTGGCGTTTTCCTACCAGGGCGAGGCCTTCGGCAAGCGGGTGGAGCCACTGGCCGAGAGCGTCGGATCGGACCTCCTGGTCGATGTCGACGTGACAGATCCGGCCTCGATGGACGCCTGTTTCGACGAGATCGGGAAGCGGTGGGGCCGGCTCGACTTCCTGGTTCACGCGATTGCGTTTTCGGACAAGACCGAACTGACCGGGCGGTTCGTCAATACGACCCGTGACAACTTCCTGAATTCGCTCAATATCTCGTGCTATTCCTTCATCGAATGCGCACGGCGCGCCGAGCCGCTGATGACCGAGGGCGGTACGCTTCTGACGCTGACCTACCTGGGCAGCAACAGGGTACAGCCGAACTACAACGTCATGGGCGTGGCCAAGGCGGCGCTTGAATCCTCGGTGCGCTATCTTGCCAACGATCTGGGTCCGCAGGGCATCCGGGTGAACGCGATCAGTCCGGGACCGATGAAGACCTTGGCCGGGTCCGCCATCGGCGGTGCGCGGGCGACGTTCAAGACGACCGAGAGGAATGCGCCCTTGCGCTCGAACGCGACACTTGAGGCGGTGGGTGGGACCGCGGTCTATCTTGCCTCGGACGCCGGCGCCTGCACCACGGGCGAGATCATCCGCGTGGATGGCGGGTATCATGTGCTGGGCATGATGCAGGCGGAAAACCTCTGATCTGTATCAAGGTTGGGCACCCCGGCAGCGGCTAACCTCGGTCCGATCAGACCAGGAGCGTGCCCATGTCCGCCGACCAGGACGCTGCACCAGCGGCGCAGAATGCATTCGAGAATGGCGTTTATCCTTACGCCGACCGGATGAACCGGCGAAGTTACGAGACCGAGAAGGCGAAGCTTCAGGCCGAGCTTCTGAAAGTGCAGCTTTGGGCGCAGGAGACGGGCCAGAAGTTCGTGCTGCTGTTCGAAGGCCGCGATGCGGCCGGCAAGGGGGGCACGATCAAGCGGTTTACCGAGCATCTGAACCCGCGGACCGCTCGCGTGGTGGCGCTCAACAAACCCACCGACATCGAGAAAGGCCAGTGGTTCTTCCAGCGCTATGTCGAGCACTTGCCGACGGTGGGCGAAATGGTGTTCTACGACCGCTCGTGGTACAACCGTGCGGGCGTCGAGCGGGTGATGGGGTTCTGCGAGCCGTCGGAATACCTGGAGTTCATGCGCCAGACGCCCGAGTTCGAGCGGATGCTGACCCGGTCGGGCATCCGGCTTTACAAGTACTGGTTCTCGGTGACGCGCGAGGAACAGCGCCGCCGGTTCGCGAGCCGCGAAACCGATCCCCTGAAGCGCTGGAAGCTGTCCCCCATCGACAAGGCCTCGCTGGACAAGTGGGACGACTATACCGAGGCGAAGGAAGCGATGCTGTTCTATACCGACACTGCGGATGCGCCCTGGACGATCATCAAGTCGGACGACAAGAAGCGCGCGCGGCTGAACTGCATGCGGCATTTCCTCTCGACGCTGGACTATCCGGGCAAGGATCGCCGGATCGCCAAGGGGCCCGATCCAAAGCTGGTGGGGCGCGCGGACCATGTGCTGCACGCCAGCGATCACATCCTGTCAACGGCGCTGCACCCCGAGACCCGCAAGCCCAGGAACTGAGGGTGTCGTGCCGCCGCTGGCGCGGCGGCGGCCTCCGGCGGGGATACTTCGGGACCGATGAAGTGCGGGCGCTACCCTGCTTTTCATTGGTCCGCAAATATCCCGGGAGGGTCCGGGAGGGCAGCGCCCTCCCGGTGGATCGACGCGCGGAACGCGCGTCGAATGCGGGGGTGACGACTGCTTGCGGCTGGGATAAGGAACCGGGCGACCAGACAGGACAAACCGCATGGCCCGTATCCTCATCACCAGTGCGATCCCTTACATCAACGGGATCAAGCACCTCGGCAATCTCGTGGGCAGCCAGTTGCCCGCTGACCTTTACGCCCGCTACATGCGCGCGCGGGGGCACGAGGTGCTGTTTCTCTGCGCTACGGACGAACATGGCACGCCTGCCGAGCTGGCCGCCGCGAAGGCGGGCAAGCCGGTGGCGGACTATTGCGCCGAGATGTGGTCGGTCCAGAAGGGGCTGTCGGACGGGTTCGGGTTGTCGTTCGACAAGTTCGGGCGGTCGTCTTCGCCTCAGAACCATGCGCTGACGCAGCATTTTGCGGGCAAGCTGGACGAGGCGGGGCTGATCTCGGAGGTGTCCGAGAAGCAGATGTATTCAAATGCGGACGGCCGGTTCCTGCCGGATCGGTATATCGAGGGCACCTGCCCCAACTGCGG